>CANJZW010000125.1 GCA_947479475.1 Chthoniobacteraceae bacterium | reverse complement strand
GGCTCTTGTTTTCAGGCCCTACCGATTCGCCACGGTGTACGTTGAACCCTGAGTGTTTCCACGAATAGAGCAATTTGACGCGGTCTGCTTTGAGAAGATCCAATTCGACCAAAAGTTGAATAACACGGGCACGGAAGATTTCCTCCAACCGTTTGAGGGGCAGCTGCGGCAGGGGATGAAACACGCCATCGCGGGTAAACAGGCCGTCAGCAACCTCATCTCATCTACCATTCCCATGAGACCCCAGCCCCCAAACCTCTGCCTTGTCACGCACCTCATCCTCGCGCTTCTAGGCGTGCAAAGCTTCGCCGAAGATCTCCAATCGATCACAGTCAGGGGGCTGCCATCGCTCGTCGCACTCTACAAAGACCTGCACGCCAATCCGGAGCTCTCGTTGCACGAAGAACAAACCGCAGTGCGCATCGCGAAGGAACTGCGCGATGCGGGACTGGAAGTCAGCGAGAAAGTAGGCGGTCACGGAGTCGTCGGTGTTCTGAAAAACGGCGCCGGACCGGTGATTCTTGTGCGCACCGATCTCGATGCGCTGCCCGTCAAGGAACAAACCGGCCTACCCTACGCGAGTACGAGGATCGTGAAGGACGACCTGGGACGCGAGGTCCCGGTCATGCATGCCTGCGGACATGACATCCACATGGCCTGCTTCATCGGCACGGCACGGGTTTTGTCCCAACGACGCGATCAATGGAGCGGCACCGTCGTCATGATCGGCCAACCGGCGGAGGAGCGCATCCTGGGCGCACGGTTGATGTTGCGCGCCGGCTTGTTTTCCCGCTTCCCAAAGCCGGACAAAGCCATCGCCCTCCACTGCCAGTCCGACCTCGCTCATGGCAGCGTCGGCATCCGGGATGGCTATGCAATGGCCAACGTAGACACGCTGGAGATCCTCGTGCGCGGCGTCGGCGCACACGGCTCCATGCCACACCTGGGAAAGGATCCCATCCTGCTCGCTTCGCAGATCGTCGTAGCGCTGCAATCCATCGTCAGTCGCGAGGTAAAACCGGGCGATCCCGCCGTCGTCACCGTGGGCAGCTTCCACGGCGGGACCAAGGCCAACATCATTCCCGATGAAGTGCGCCTGCAACTCACGTTGCGCTCCTACAAAGCGGAGACGCGCGAGCATCTCATCGCCTCGATCAAGCGAATCACCAGAAGCCTCGCCGACGCCGCGGGAATGCCCGCCGACAAGATGCCCGAAGTTACCGTCACCGAGGAGAGCACGCCGTCCCTCTACAATACGCCCGAACTTACCCGCGAGGTGCGCCAGAGTCTCGAAGCCCTTGTCGGCGCGGATCACGTCGCGTCCGTTGACCCAACTATGGGCGGGGAAGATTTCGCCGAGTTCGGCATTACGAAGGAAAAAGTGCCGCTGTGCATGTTCCGCCTCGGTACACAACCACCCGAGGTCGTCGCCGATGCGAAAGCGAAGGGCCTCACACTGCCATCGTTGCACTCGCCCTTCTTCAAGCCCGAACCCGAAGCCACGATCAAGACCGGCGTCGAAGCGATGAGTTTCGTTGTTCTGAATCTCCTGAAAAAGCACTAGAGGGAAACTACGCCCTTTGAAGGCACGACTTGTCCGCTCGCATGAGAAAGACTGACCCATGAAGATCGCTTCGATATCCGCCGTCGTAGTTGCTCTCGCGTTCTCCGGTCGGCTTTCAGCAGAAGTCTCCATCGCCGAACTCGATGATCTCATCCAGGTTAAGATCGACAGACAGATCTTCACCGAGTGGCGGCACAAGGAGTGGGCCGCTCCGTATCTCTATCCAGTCATCGGTCCCAACGGAGAGGACGTTACTCGACACTACCCGATGAAGGAAGGCATGCCCGGCGAGGATTCTGATCATCCCCACCATCGCTCGATTCGCTTTTCACACAGCGATGTGAACGGCTTCAACTTCTGGTGGGCAGCGAGCAAGGAGTGGGCCGGTCACACGGCGGCAGTCAGACTGGAAAAGATCGAGCGCATCACTTCCGGCAAGACGGGCGAAGTGATCCCCTGGAATCAATGGCTCGGAGACGGAAAGCTGGTGCTGAGGGAAAAAGTTCGACTCGCCTTCATCCCGTTGGCAAAATGCCAATTACTGATGGATTACGACATCAACCTGCAAGCTGCCGACGCTCCGGTCGTCTTTGGCGACAAGCGCGACGGTGGTCTTCTCGTGCGCGTGGCCGGAACGATGAAAGTCGAGTCGGAGAAAGGCGCGAAAGGCGACGGCACGATCCTGAACAGTCGGGGTGATCGGAACGCGGATGCGTGGGGAAAGCGGGCCGAATGGACCGATTATTTCGGACCAGACGCCAGCGGCAGGACGGTCGGCATCGCGATGTTCGATCATCCGGCAAACTTGCGTTTTCCTACGCACTGGCATGCCCGGACCTACGGCCTCATGACTGCCAACCGCTTTGGCACCGATCACTTCAAGGGGAACTACAACGATCACAAGACCCTGTTGTGCCGCCCGCACGGAACCAATTGCCCCGCCTGCACATCGCACTCCGGCGACTACACGATTCCAGCAGGCAAGAGCATCACGTTGCATCATCGCCTTTACTTCCACCATGGCGATTCCCAGTCCGCAAAGGTAGCCGAACAGTATCGCGACTACACTGCGGACAAGAAGTTGATCCCTCTCCGAATGCGCGCGCTGCAGCAGGACCGCCGGTGGAAGGAACTGATCGAGCAATTCGGACAGGAGGACTTCGCGGGGTGGCCCGCTGAACTGACGGTCAAGGCGAGCGAGGCACTCCACGTGCGTGGTCAGACCTACTCCTTCCTGAAGGATGGTCAGCACGCCGAGACCGACCTGAAGGCCGCATGGAAGCCCGCTCCCCGCAACGAAGTGTTCTGCCTCACGCTGGCCGACAACTACGCGAACAACCTCAACGACGACACTCGGGCCCTCACTGCGTATCGCCAGACCCTAGCTATCACCGGAAAAACAAACGCCTGGCAACCCATGCCCGCCACTGTGGCCATCACGCGCATCCTGACCGATCAAGTCCTGACCGACGAAGCTCTCGAAGCGCTCAAGCCGTGGGGCACCTTGGAAGGCATGGCCCTGATTTGGCGCATCAAGATGCTGCGCGCCTATGGACACATCTATGCCGCGCAGGGCAAAGAACAGGAGTCGCTCGCCAAGTTTCGGGAGGCCCTGGAAATCGAAACGCAGCAATGATCGAGCAGCCACCAAAAATCGGCAAGGGCATTGAGAGCCCCACCACGATGAACGCTTCCTCGCTCACCTGCCGAAGAGAGTTTCTGCGCATCGCCGGCCTCGGCCTCGCTGGTTCCCGCCTTGCCCAAGGACTCCTGACAGGCCGAGCCATGGCTGTGGAGCCTGTGGCGAAGACAGACACCGCGCCCGCTATGGAGCCGCTCAACCGTTTTCCGCGCATGATGCAAGATTGGCTGGCGAGACAGGTCCGTGAGGTTGAGGCCCAAGGCGACCTGCGGCGCGCTGCCTTAAAAACTAAGGCTGACGCCGAGGCATACGTGCGAGTGGTTCGCGAGCAAATCCGTGAATGTTTTGGGCCGGAGCCCGAGAAGACACCTCTCCACGCTCGTGTCACTGGAACGGTCGCACGCGATGCCTATCGCATCGAAAAGGTCATCTTTGAGAGTCGTCCGGGATTCCTCGTCACCAGCAATCTCTATTTGCCCAAAGGTCGCCCCGGACCTCTCCCCAGCGTGATCGTGGCTTGTGGCCATTCGGAGAACAGCAAATGCGCTGAGGCGGAAAACGCCATCGCACAGGGCCTGGCCAATCAGGGATACGTGGTTCTCGTCTTCGATCCTCCGGGGCAAGGGGAACGCTATCAGTATCTCGAGACCAGCGATGGATTGAAGTCACGCTACAGCTACGCCACGTACGAGCATGCCCAGGCTGGTAACCAGCAGGTGCTCGTTGGCGAATCCAGCAGCGCTTGGTTTGCTTGGGAAGGGGTGCGCGCCTTGGACTATTTGCTGTCGCGCCCAGAGGTGGACCCCAAACATGTCGGCATCACCGGCAGTTCTGGCGGCGGCATGCAGACGACATTTCTTTGTGGCCTCGAGCCGCGGTTCACCATGGCCGCGCCTTCGTGTTGGGTAACCACCATTCGTCGCAACGCCGGGAACGAACTGACCCAGGACACCGAGCAATGCCCGCCGCGCGTGCTGGCCCTGGGGCTCGATCACAGCGACTTTCTCGCAGCCTTTGCGCCCAAGCCGATCGTGATTCAGGCGCAGGAGAAGGACTTCTTTGATGTGCGCGGCAGTGAGGAGGCCTACGAGCGGCTGAAGCAAATCTACACGCTGCTCGGCAAGCCGGATAACGTCCGCCTGCAAATCGGTGCGAACTACCATTCGTATCCGAGTGAAAATCGGGAAGCCACGTATCGCCTGTTCAATGCAGCCGCAGGCATCGCTACGGAGCCCCTCGAACCACCGGTCGTCATCGAAAAGGACGAGACGCTATGGTGTACGGCGCGTGGGAACGTGGCGTTCGAGAAATCGCGCACCATGTTCTCGTTCACCCGGGAAAAGAGTGAACATCTGGCCAGAACGCGACTAGCACTCGATGACAAGGCGTTGCGAGATGCTGCGCGTACCTTGCTCAAGATGCCGGTTGGCTCTGGTGTCCCTGATTTCACGATTCTGCGCAACGCGGGTCGAAACCGCTATGCCACGAAGGGCTACTGCACCTATGCAGTCACGACGGAGCCTGGGGTGCACGCTGTGGTGACGCGGTTGTTCGAGGACAAGCTCATGTCCCGTCCCCCGCGAGGAGCCACACGCGCTGTGCTCTATGTGTCGCATCGATCGGCGGATGCGGAACTGCGTGAGGAGCCGCTCATTGCCGGGTTGCTCAAGGCCGAAGCGAATGCGGCGTTCTATGCTTGCGACGTGCGTGGTACCGGCGAGTCACGGCCGAGCACGATCGGCGTCGCGGCGCCTTTTGACAGCGACTATTTCTTTGCCTCCAACAGCGTGATGCTGGACCGACCCTACCTTGGCCAAAGGGTCTTCGACGTGCTGCGAGTGCTTGAATGGCTGGGCGCTCAAGGACACCGGGAGGTGCATCTGGTCGCGAGGGGGTGGGGCGCGTTGGCAGCGACCTTCGCGGCGATGCTGAGCAAGACCGTTGTGCAAGTTACCCTGAAACATGGCCTGCGCTCATTCGCTGAAGTCGCCGAAACGGAAGACTACCGCTGGCCGTACTCTGCTCTCATGCCGGGAGTGTTGCTTCATTTCGATCTGCCCGATTGCTATAAGTCCCTGGCATCTCAAAATCTCCGGCGGATCGAGCCTTGGGGAGCCCGGGATGGCCTGAGCTGACATTCTCCAACAAACACCATGATGAATCTTAAAACGATCCCGCTTGTCTCAGCACTGCTGGCGACGGTCATTCTCCGGGCACAGGCAACAGAATACTTCGTCACCAAACGCGGCAATGACACCAACACGGGCACGACACGCGAAGCGGCGCTGGCCACCGTTCAAAAGGGGGTCAACACCGTGCAAGCCGGTGATACGCTCACCATAGGTCCCGGCGAATATCATGAGGCAGTGAAACGAATCGACCTGGGCAGTGCCGACAAGGACACGATCATTCGCGCGGAGATTGCGGGTACGGTGATACTGCGTGGTGATGTGCCTGCGCCTGCTTTTGGGCAACTCGCAGGCCATCGCTTTGTTTACGTCGCCGACTTCGATTTCACCGGTGACATGCCGGCGGTGAATGAGATCGACACGCTCACTATTTTGAGACGCATGCCGAACAGATCCGAGTTGGAGTTCATCCCCGGCACGTTCTTTCACGACACAAAAGCAGGGAAACTCTATATCGCTACATCGGACATGAAGCCTGCGGAGGCTCATCACTACAGAGTGTCCAACATTCCCACACATGGGGTACATCTGGTGCGCCCGCGCCGCGTGGTGATCGAGGGCATCGCGGTCACAGGCTTCAGCGCGATGGAATTGCTCCACTACCGCGAGGAAACCGCCGGCGGCGTTTGGGGCATGTTCGTTGTGCATGGAAACCGTTGTGTGATTCGCGATTGTCACGCCTACCTGAATGCCTGGGGACTCGGTATGCAGTCGGGGCCGCCTGGCAGTGGTGACAACGTCATCGAGCGCTGCGTCTCCTGGGCCAACAAGTCTGCCTTTGCCAACGGCGACATGGGCGGCATCACGGTGTTCGCGGCGCGGCGCGATGTGATTCGCGACTCCACCGCTTTCCTCAACGGCATGTATGGCATCAATATCTACGGCACCGGTGGCGCGGCGCCGAACTATAAAGACGATGGCGGCAACGATCCCCAGAACAGGAGCCTTCTGGCCAACAACCTCGCCTGGGGAAACGAGACGGCAGATATCAAAATCAAAACAGGCTATGAGTATCACCACAGGGCAGAGCACTGTGTTTCACCAGGCTTGTGGAGTGTGACGAATGTCTCCAATGGCCTCATCGGTCGCGAGGGCAGCAAGGACAGAGCGCCAGACAACATCGTGCTGAGCAACGAGGCCAAGCTGGATCCGCTGCGCGAGTTTGCTGATCCCGACCATCACGACTACAGGCTTCAGGGAACCTCACGCTTTCGCGCCACGGGAACGGACGGTAAGGATCGCGGTCCTTTTTCCTACGCGAAGAACATTTTCTATGTCCGCACGGATGGCGACGACCAGGCAGACGGTTTATCCATCGCAGCTGCATGGAAAACCATGTCCCGCGCCATTAGCGGTCTGCATGCCGGTGACACGCTGTACGTCGAACCTGGCGTTTACAAAGGCGGCCTGAAGCTGACTGCGGTGGGCACTAAGGCATCGCCTGTTACCATCCGCGGACGCGGTATGGATCGCGTCATCATGGAAGGATCCGTGCAAGTCACCAGCAGCAGCCACACCACATTTGAACGGCTGCATTTCCGCGATGCGGTGAAGGTCGGAAAGAGTGGCGAGATCGCTTTCGACAACTGCGTGTTCGCCGGGCTCGGCACTGCTCTGGACTCGAGCGGCGTCGCCGGCCTGAGAGTTTCGCACTGTCTTTTCACGGGGTTCAAAGAAGCGGCCATCGCCTTGAGCGAAGCCTCCCACGTCGATCTGAGCGGAAACCTTTATGACAACGCGAAAGGACCGGCGCTGAAAATGACAGACCCCAACATGGTGCGCTACTCCAGCTTCAACAGTTACAGCTCCGCATCGGCTGCATGGGAAGTGAAAGGGAAAGCGCTGCCTCTGGCCGAGGTGCAAAAGACACAGGACCAGCAATCTCAGGAATTGAAGCCGGAGTTCGCCCTGCGCGACGGGATCGCGAGCTTGAAAAACGCCGCGCTATTTGCCGCCGGCGCGCCCTTAGGCACCCCCTTTGGGCCTTATTGGGACAGACCCCGCCACAGTGAATTACGCCTGGTCGTCAAACCCGAAGTTTATTCCGTCAGCGCCACAACAGCGAATCTGGAGTGGGTCACCTCGCTACCCGCCACCTGCCAGCTTGCCTGGGGTGAGACGCCCGACTGCGAGAATAAGGCGAGCTTTGACGTGAACTGCTTCGGCACCTACAGCCTGACGGGACTCAAACCTAGCCGTAAATATTTCTTCCGGCTCAAATCCATCGAAACGCCAAAAGAAATACTGCTGAAAGCGGAAGCGCAGTCGGTCACGCTCTCGGAAGAGCCCATCTCATTCACCACCTCGAAACAAAATCTCGCTGCGGCGACCTTCTACGTCGCAACGGACGGTGACGACACGCGCACCGGATCGAGCCGAAAGGACGCATGGAAAACCATCCGCCATGCTGCGACAAAAGTGAATGTGGGCGACACCGTCCTGGTCGCGGGCGGGAAGTATTTCGAACGTGTCAGGTTTCGTGCTACCGGAGAGGAGGGCAGCCCCATAACTTTTCGCTCAATGCCAGGAGAACGGGTGGACATTGATGGCAACGGCATGGCGCTCAACAGCGGTTTCGTTGCCGGTGGAAAGAGTCACCTGCGTTTTGATGGCTTCTATTTCGCTGGCTTCAATCTGTTCCCAAACGATGCCTGGAGTTTGCAAAACAGCGGTGAGTTCCATCTCTATCAAGGGAAAGACATTCAAATCACCCGATGTTTTTCCGAAGGCCGCGGAGGCTATTCAGCCGCTCCCGTCGCTGCCTGGCATGTGGACAGCCTGCTGATCAAGAACTGCGTCAACACCTACAAGTTTGGCGGCATGTATTTCTGGCGTTGCCCGAATCTACTCATCCAGAACACGGTCTTCGCGGAACCCATGATCATGGCGTTCGTCCACCGCAATGAGAAGAAGCAGAAGGCGACCATGGAGAACTGCATCTTCACGGACATGCTGGAAAAGAAGGCGAAGCTCAATATCGGGGTGCTCTGCTGCGATGGCGAAAACGAGTCCTTCCTCCACCGGAACAACAATTACTTTCTGCGGGACTGCATTCCACTCGAGCAACGGGCGTTGGATGGCAGCAGGACGCTCAGCCAATTGAGACAATACATCCTCGATCCGCTGTTTGCCGATCCGCTGTTCGCCGGCGATCCCGGCGCCAAGGGCAACCCCAGTGACAAGTCCGGATTCAGTCCGGACCGTATGATGGACGCAACTTTCAAAGTGGACTTCGACTCCTTCTTTTCGACCAACCCGGAACTCATCAAGCGCGGAATCGGTCTGCAACCCGAGGCGTTCAAGGACTTTCACTTCAACAAGCCTGCAAAATCCCCTACCCCATGAGCCACACGGCCTCCCTCCTCTTCGCAGTGGCGGCTGCCCTGATCGCGGACAGCACCGCAGCTTCACCCCCGACCGCCGCAATGTCCGTCGCTCCCAGTAAGTCCGTGCATGCGCGTCGTGATCCGGTGCTGCGGCTCAAATTGCTTCCGCCTGGTCCTGACAATCCACGCAATAGCGAGGCGGCTTTCATCGGGCTCAAGGATGGCCGTATTCTCATGGTCTATTCGCACTTCCCCAGGAAGCAGGGCCATGATGAGTCCCAATGCTATTTTGCGGGGCGTTTCTCCAGCGACCGCGGCAAGACGTGGACGCTGGACGACGTGTGCATCGTTTCGAACGACGAGGCGCGAACGGGCAATGTCATGTCTCCCTCGCTGCTGCGACTGCGGGATGGAAGCATCGCGCTGTTTTACCTGCGCCTGAACGGACCGCTCGACGACCGGCCCATCATGCGTGTGTCCGCGGATGAAGCGCAGACCTGGAGCGAGCCGCGAGTCTGCATCAGCGGGGACGAGGTGGGCTTATACATCCTGAACAACGACCGAGCCGTGCAACTCAAGAGCGGACGCCTGGTCCTGCCTCTTGCCCGACACGACGATCTGACGAAGCCCAATCAATTCAACGACTACCCCCGCACCCTTTGCTACCTGTCGGACGATAACGGGGAGACGTGGCGGCGCAGCAAGACCGAACTCTCGGGAATCCCGGCATCGGGAAACCGCGTGGCCTTGCAGGAACCCGGCGTGGTGGAACTCAAGGATGGTCGGTTGATGATGTTTTGCCGCACCCACACGGGCTATATCTACCGCTCCTTCTCAGCGGATGGCGGTGACACCTGGTCGCCGGCTGTGCGTTATCCGGGCCTGTTCGCGCCGGTCTCGGCAGCGGCCATTGAGCGCATCCCTAAGACCGGCGACCTCCTGTTGGTCTGGAATGATCACACGGGTGTGGGAACATCCGCCTCGTCCCCATACAAGGGAAAACGCACGCCCTCCAATGTCGCGATTTCACGCGATGAAGGAAAGGAAAGGAAAGGATAGGCATTTGCTTTTTGCCCCCCGGCACGATTTCTTCAGCCTGGACGCGGGAGCGTTAAATTCCAGATGTGAATTTTATTGTAACGCCTTCTTTATTATTTTTAAGCTCTTTTTTAGTCGCAATAATATCAACGAATATCTCTTAATTATTATCATTATTTTTTTGTGATAATGTCGCAAGCTTACCTTCTTCGACAATTACTCTTGGAGAAGAAATATGTTTTCCGTTAATAGATAAATCCATTTTTATTTCATAACTATTTGTCGAAGCAAACGCAGTTCCAACAGTCATTAACAATGCCATTCCTAGAATTTTCATAAAATCTCCATATTAATATTTATTGTTTAATTTTTAAGTTTAACCTTGTTCCTGTCAATCAGATGATGCATGAATCAAAGTAAATTAATGACTAAAGGATCATGTCTCCTGAAATTAACGGAATTGTTCGTCTTTGATAACAAGATTTGGTACCTTTAGATTTTCAGAGATTTAGCCTACGATTGGATCGAATAGCAAAGGCCAAGTGACCAAAAGGCCATCCGAAACCATTAGATTGAAAATCATTTTTTAACTTCAAACCAATCAATGGTGAGGCATCTCAAAGTTTCTGAATCTGACTCTGAAGCTTCCTTAGTTGTTTTTTCAATTAAATCGACAATTCCTTCTCTGATTTTCTTAGACTGATAGGAATTTCCTTTTTACGTACGTATGGAGGGGAAGGCTGCATTGCCGCGGCGCGTTAAAGACGCATATCTGGCCGGCTAACACAAAGCCGACAACCCTGCCTACACCTCGCAAATTGTGGCGAGTTATTTTGTTTATCGAGGATGATTTGGCCTTCGCTGGCGACGACGCTCCTCCACTGTTCATTGCTCTTTCATCCGCTTCATCGTGCGTGGGGGCGATTTGAAGTGACGGGTGAAGATACGGCTGAAGTAGAGCGGATCGCTGATGCCGACGGCGTAGGCGACTTCTTTCACGCTCAGGGTCGTTTCGCGCAGCAGCGTGCGGGCGCGGTCGAGGCGGGTTTCGAGCAGCCATTGAGTGGGCGGGCGACCGGTGTGCCGCTGGAAGACGGCGCGGAAGTGCGAGGGCGAAAGTCGCAGGCGTGCGGCGAGTTCGGTGGGTTTAAGCGGCTCGGCGAGGTGGCTGCGCATGTGCCGCAGGAGTTGATCGAGTTTGTCCTCCGTCGTCGTCGCTTCGGTCGCCGATGGGGAGTGGCGGTGCCAGGTCCATTGCGCGACGAGCGCGGAGAGCAGTTGTGAGGCGAGGCTGAGTTGGCCGGGCTTGTGAACTTGCTCCAGCGCACAAAGGGCCTCTTCGTGAATGGTTGTCTGGGCAGGGTCGTTGCCGACGTGGACGATGTGACCGCCGGTGGCGAGCGCTGCGGCCATTTGAGCGGCGGCGTCTCCCCGACAGTGGAACCAGCGCAGAATCAAGGCTTGCTCGGTTTCGTAGCCGTAGGCATGCGGCGTGGTCGGTCCGAGCACCATCACGTCGCCGGGATGAATGACATGCCGTTGGCCGTTCACCTCGCACCAGCCGCTCCCTTGAAGAAGCCAGGCAAAAACAAATTCGCCAGCGCCGTGCGGTCGCGAACGGTCGTGGCCAGCGGCATGAGGAAAGTGACCGGCGCTGGTGGCGAGGAAGCTCTGGCAGCAAGGTCCGCGCGCCTCCGCCATGCGGGAATGATCGACTTTTACGATGCGCCAGCCGCTCGGGACAGGCCAGCCGACGGGGTTTGCAAAGGACGGGGTTCGGGCGGGACGTGATTTCATGGCGATG
>CANJZW010000124.1 GCA_947479475.1 Chthoniobacteraceae bacterium | reverse complement strand
GCCATCCAGATGCTAGACGTCCACCTGGCAACGATAGATGGGCGTGAAATCGTACTGAGCCGCTCCACGCAGCCTGAGCGGGATGTCTGTCTTGTACTGGATCAATTGAATTTGACGCTTCTGGAGCAAGCCTCTCCTGAAATCCACAGACCTGCAAAAAGCTCGAATTGAAAAATCGTGTAGTGCCGACGTTTTTAAAATGACTACTGAAAATGAGGCGGTTAGATATTTTTTACCCCGCCAGTTCGCGAAGTAGGGTTAGCGCCCAAAGGCTGGATGAAGTTGCGGAATTTGGCTGTCGCGGTTTTGCCGAATTCGCACGCCCCGATGATAAACGCCAAATGGCGGTAAGGTGGCTAGATGTCAGGGGATAAGCGCGTCGTAGAATCGCAAAAGCGTCGTGTTCATGGAGGACAAAAATCGCACGAGTTGCATTTTGGTCCCTTCAAATTGACGTAACAGGCCGCAGACTGTGTCTCCGGTTTGGATACACTGGCCAATGGAGTCAAGTGCCCACGTTGCGCCCACTGTCGTTTGGGAAAGGGCTCACACCAGAATTTCCGCGACCACATGCCCATGCACGTCGGTGAGGCGGCGGTCCACGCCATTGGTTCGTACGGTGAGTTGTTGGTGATCGATGCCGAGCAAGTGCAGGATGGTGGCGTGCATGTCGTAGCCGGTGGTGATGTCCTGCTGGGCTTGATAGCACCAGTCGTCACTCTGGCCGTGGGCGAAACCGGGCTTGATGCCGGCGCCCCAAAGCCAGCTTACGAAACTGCCGCAGTTGTGGTCGCGGCCCAGTGAGCCCTGCGAAAACGGCGTGCGGCCAAACTCGGTGGTCCAGATGACGAGGGTGTCCTCGGCGAGGCCGCGTTGACGGAGGTCGCGCAGCAGGGCGGCGATGGGTTTGTCAATGCTGGCGGCCATCGGTGGGAGTTGCGTGGGGATGTTGCCGTGGTTGTCCCAATTGTTCGTTGCGCCCTCGGGGCCGCTCCACACTTGAACAAAACGCACGCCGCGCTCGATGAGGCGCGTGGCGAGCAGGCAGCGTTTACCGAAGTCGGCGGTGGCTTTGTCAGGACTGTCGAGACAGTAGGCTTGGCGTGCGGATTCGGGTTCCCTCATCACGTCGAAGGCTTCCGGCGCGCTGAGCTGAAGCTTCGCGGCTAGTTGGTAACCCGCGATGCGGGCATCGAGTCGTGAATCACCTGGATGTTGAGCTGCGTGTGCGTGATTCATCTGGTTCAGCAAGGCGAGCCCCTCGCTATTGGCCCCGCGTGTGGCAAAGGCAAACTTATCACCGGCAAATAGGTCGGGGATCGGTTGTGCCGCGCCCGCTTTGATCACGGTTCCCTGATGGACCGCAGGCAGGAAGCCGGAGGTGAAGCAGCCGCGCCCGTTATAAGGCAGGCCGCGCGCATCGGGCAGCACGATGAAGGTTGGCAGGTTGTCGGTGAGATTGCCGAGCGCATACGAAATCCAGGCGCCCATGCAGGGGAAGCCGGGCAGGAGAAAGCCGTTGTTCATGAGATAGGCGCTCTGGCCATGCACATTGGACCGGCCCTGCATCGCCATGAGAAAAGCCATCTCGTCCACGAGCTTCGCCTGCTCGGGAAACAGACTGCTTGCCCAGCGTCCGCTTTGACCATGCTGCTTGAATTCAAACGGGCTCTTCATCAGAGGCCCTTGCATGCCGGTCGCGCCTTCGATTTTCACCTTTGAGCCGAGCTTCTGCCCGTGCTGTTTCGTGAGCATCGGTTTGTAATCCCAGGTGTCCATCGGGCTGGCGCCGCCATTCATGAAAAGCTGGATGACGCGTTTCACTTTTGCCGGATGATGAATGCCTCCATTGAACTCAGGCCTCGGTACCGGGACGCTGGCGGAGGCATCGCGAGCGAGCAGTTGCGAAAGCGCGACTCCCGCGAAGCCGTTGCTGATTCCTGCGAGAAAATCGCGGCGGTTGTGAAGTGGAGATGCGTTCATAGGGTTCAGCGAGGGAAGCCATTCAGCGAAGCACTTCACCTTTCGTTGCGTCAGCAGGCACATCGAGCATCTGGATCTGGCACACGGTCTTGAAACGCGCGTGGTCGGCGAATTCCCACACAACTTTCTTGTCGCGCGTAACCTCGAAGACCATCGGCTGCCTACCCTCGAAACCATGGCCGATATAGTTCCCGATGACGGTGTTTCCATTGGGTAGACGATGGATGCCCATTGGGATGCGCAGCGGATTGCCGGGGATTTCGTCCTCCGCAATCTGCCAGACGGTCTTCAAGTTTTCGTCGAGTTCTACAATACTCGTCTTGTCCCAAAGACTGACGATGAGATGCCCATTCGGCAGCTTCACGACTTCGCTTGGATGTCCGTCAAAGGCAACCTCGCGCAACTGCGCACCGTCGGCATCGAGTTCCACCACCTTCTTCTCATCCATCAGGCAGACCCAGTAATGACCATCGATCGTGCGCCGCGCTCCGCGAAACTGATGGCTCACCACCTTGGGCGACGACTTCACGGGCATCTCCTTCACGACTTCGCCGCTGCGACCCACAACCACGATGCGGCCCGTGACGCACTCGGCCACCAGCACATTGCCATCGGGCAAAGGCTGGCAGGAATGCACAAGCGCCTTCGCCGGCGCTTTGTATTCCCAGACTACCTTCTTATCCATGGTCACCTCCGCCGCTCCGGTAATCTGGCTGAAGAGCACGTTGCCATTTGGCAGCAACCAGCAATCCTGCGGCGTCTTCGCCGGAAACTCCCATTCAATCTCACCCTTTGCCGAGAGAATGGCTACGCGGTTGCCCTTGTAGTCGGTGCAGAGGACGCGGTGAGAAATGGGTGCATTGGCTGCGTGCAGCAGGGCAAGCGGCGCGAGCAGTAGGGAGGAGAGGGTGAGGATGAGTTTCATGAGGATTAGGGATTCAGTTCACAAACAGAAACTCGTTGCTGTTAATGAGCACTCGGCAGAGGGCGGCGAGGCCGTTCTTCTGCGCATACGCGCTGAACTCGCGAAGTTCCTCCTCCGTTGGTTCGCGCAGTAGAATACTGCGGATGGCGGCGGCGGGCGTGGTGATTTGTTTGCCCAGTTCGCTGCTGAAGTGCAGGACGAAGCTGTTGTTGTAGAGCGCGAGGGATTGCAGCGATGAAGCGGAGAAGCTGCGGTTGGGTGCGAGCAGGCCGAGGTCGGGGAAGTCGAGCGTGTCCATAAATGGGTCGGGTACGCCGCGCCAGACGAAGCGGTAGATGCTGCGGCGGTGTTTCGGCAGTGCAGACCAGTCGTATGCGGTGTAGTCGAGCGTGGGCGTGAGTTGGACGGGGGGGCCGGTAATGAATTGCCGTTCGCTGGGACCACCGACTGTGAGGTCGAGTCTGTCCGCAGCGGCTAGGACGAAGTCCCTGTAGCTATCGGCGTCTAGGCGCATGCGGTTCATGCGCCAGAGCATGCGGTTGTCGCCGTCGAGATTCGCCGCGTTGTCGCGGTGCTCGCTGCTCTGGCGATAGGCGGCGCTGGTCACGATGAGGCGATGCAGATGCTTCAAAGAGCCGCCGCTGTCGCGCAGTTCACACGCAAGCCAGTCGAGCAGTTCGGGGTGCGAAGGCACGCCACCCATGCGCCCGAAATCACTCGGCGTATCGCAGATGCCGCGACCGAAATGATAGTGCCAAACGCGGTTTGCCATGCTGCGCCACGTGAGGGGGTTCTTATCATCGGCAATCCAATCCGCGAGCGCTGCGCGGCGCTCGGATTCATCGCCTGCGTGTGCCTTGCTGAAACGTGCGGGGAGCACCTTCACTGCGCTGAGCGCGCCGCTCTCGGCGCCGCCAATGGGTTTGTCGAAATCACCGCGTTTCAAGAGGTGCACGACCTTCGGCTTAGCCACGGTGGTGGGCGTGCCTTTGCTAACGGCTAGCAGCACATCGGCCTTTTTGCCTGCGCCATAGACGAGCGCGGGTGCGGGCAGCTTTTGTATTTCATCGGCAGCACGAATGCGCAGTGCGTGGGCGCCAAGCGCTAGGCGTTGCGGTTCGGTGCGCTTGTCAGAGGGAATGGCGAGCGCGTCGGAGGCGAGTGCAGGCATCGCTGAAGAACGCGCTGCGGACTCATCGGTCGCGGAGAGTTTGAATCGGCCCACGAGATGCGACTGCGGTGCGAGTTGCTTCAGCGAAATGGTGAGTTTGGCGCCAGCCTTCAAGGTAAGTGGAGCCGCGAGTTCGAACACCGCATGGTGCGACTGACCGACCGCCGGATGAATGCCCCAGCCTGTGGCTGGATTGCCGTCAATCGCCGCAGGTGCCGCGTAGCCTGCTTGATTGAAGTCGGCCGTGGCGCGAGAGAACTTCAACTTCACCGGAAATGTTGCTCCGGCATCGAAGATCTGAGCCTCAAACTCGCTCACGGTAAGATTGCCGTTGTCCTGTCTGCCCGGACCCTCCTTGGGCAGCGACTTGTCGGCGATGACATCGAGTCGCAATGCGGTGATGCTCGCAAGCGGTGCCGTGGCGGTGATGACATACGTGTCTTTTTCTGGTTTGGCACCGCCGGAAATGATGGCCTCGCCGCTGCGCGAGAGCGTCGCGCCTTCGGTACTGATAAAGCTCTCGTATCCGAGCATCGTCCATTTCACAGCAGGCCCCTGATGCTTTTCCCAATTGGCGACGAGCGCTTCATTTTGCGCAGTGAGCAGCACAACTTTGTCCTGTGTGTTGGCTGCCGTGAGTAACGACTGCCAGCGCTTCCGTTGCTGCGCGACCTTCGCGTCTTCATCAAAGGGAATATCGCCCTCGATGATGCCCGCAAAAACTGATTGGAGCGCGTAATAGTCCTCCTGAGTGATTGGATCGAACTTGTGCGCGTGGCAGCGGGCGCAGTTTGCCGTGCTGCTGGTGAAGGCCGCCATCGTCTGAGTTACCAGGTCATCGCGATCGAGGTAATCAAAGTTTGTCGGTGCTGTCTGAAACGCGCTGTGGTCAAACACTCCCGCGCCGAGAAATCCGAGCGCAGCGATGAGACGCGGCTCCTCGGGGAATAGTCGGTCGGCGGCGAGTTGCTCTCGCACGAACCGCGCCCACGGCTTGTCGTTGTTTAACGATTCGATGACATAGTCGCGATACCGCCACGCGTGATCTCTTGGGAGATCGTGACCGCAGCCGTGCGTCTCCGCGAAATGAATCGTATCCAGCCAGTGCCGGCCCCAGCGCTCCCCGTGGCGCGGTGAAGCAAGCAGCCGATCCACCAGATGGTCGTAAGCCTGCGGATCGCTGTCTTTTTCAAACGCTTCCACTTCGGAAAGCGACGGAGGCAGCCCGTGCAGATCGAAGTACAAACGCCGGATTAGAGTGCGCCTGTCCGCTTCCTGCGAAGCTGTCAGCTTTCGCTCCGCGAGCCGAGCCCGGATGAAGCGGTCCACGGGATGCTCGACCGTCGCGCCTGCGATGACTGGCAACGCAGGTTTTACCAGCGGCTTCAGCGACCACCAGTCCGTCGCGCTGGGGCGAGTCTTTGCGAGCACGCGCGGGTCTGGTGCGCCTTGTTTTACCCACGCTTCCAGCAGCGCGATTTCCGCCGCCGGCAGCTTTTCTTTCGGCGGCATTTGGTGCTCCTTATCGGACCAGCGTACCATCTTGATGAGCAGGCTATCATCCGGATTACCCACGACGATGGACGGCCCCGAGTCGCCACCTTCCTCCCAACCCGATTTGGAATCGAGTGTTAGCCCAGCCTTCATCTTCTTTTCGTGGGAATGGCACTCGTAGCAGCGCTGCTTCAGTAGCGGCTCGATTTTGGAATTGAAGAATTCATCCGCATTCGCCAGCGATGCAACGAAAAGGACTGCAAGGGTCAGAGTTCGCTTCATGCGCGCAGTCTCCTTTCGATTTCGCCCGCCGCTTTCGTCACCTCGCCAGCCACGGATGGAAACCTTTTTTTCGGCATCCGACCTGCGATGCCCGAAACCCAAAGGGTCGCCACCAGCGCATTGAACCGGTCTCGAATGGGAGCCGCCACGCAATGAATGCCCTCATCCGCCTCGCCCCAGTCGGTGGCATAGCCTTGTTTTACCACGTTCTCACACTCCGTCTGGAGCGTGTCTTTGTCCGTGATCGTGCGCGCCGTGAATCGCTGCAGCTTGATGCGATTGGCCGTGCGCTCGCGCTCCTTTGGATGACGAAATGCCAGCAGCACCTTTCCCGGCGCATTGTTGTGCAGAGGGAAGCGCAAACCGATGTTTACACCGATACGGACCGCCAGCGTGCTCTCGATCTTCTCGATAATGACTCCCTCGTCGCCAATCGGAATGCCTATCTGCACCGTCTCCCCAACCGCATCCCGCAACGCCCGCATCGCATCCAGCGAGCACTCCACCAAGCTCACATCCGTCACCTGCGGCTGCCCCAGGCGTAACAGCTTTCCTGTCAGCCGGAAGCGCTGGGTGCCGTCATCTCGCGTTAGATAAGCCCGCCCGATCAACGTCTGCAGGAAGCGTGAAGTGGAGTTTTTCGGACTGCCGATGATCCGGCTCAGTTCCGATAAATTCATCCCCTCCGGCCTTGAGTCCAGAGCCTCCAGAATGGCCAACCCGCGATCAAGAGCTGGTGCTTCGATGATCGCGCCTGCCCCGCTCTTGGAATTCTGGTGTGCCGTATTTGGAACATGTTCTTTGGGTGTCACGTCAGAACCACCCCTGCCCGTAGAATTTCTTTGGGAAAATATCAGATTTTTGGAGCCCCAGAATGAGCTGTACGAGGACGCGCACGCTGGGGATGGAATGCCGCAAATCGTTTTTTGCCGCGTTCTCGCTGTTCGGCGCGATGTTCATGTGGGAAAAAATCTGCTCCTTGGTACCGGGCTTGTCTCCAGACAAGAAACCCGTGTGCCCGTAGACAGCCATTTTGTCCCCTCATTCGTATGTTATCTGCGAACAACAATACGATGCCAGCGAGATCGGGTAAGCGCCCGTATCTGCACCTTGACCTGGATTCCTTGGGGGCTGCATTAATGGCAGCAAGAAATAACGCCGCTGCAATCAAGTGCTTCTTGGCCGTACAGCACCAAATGACTGTCACAAAATGTGCTCAAATCAGCCTAACGACCGCACTATGTGAGAAGTTCGGCATCCTCAATCGGAAAGCGAAAAGAACGCGGCCTCAGATATTGGGAGGGGGCCGGTATTTTCAATGTGGTCCGGAAGCCTGGAAAGAACCCTTTGGTCGAGCTTGTTCAGCCTTTGAGAAAGTAGCGGCCGGCGTCAAAGATCAGCCCAGCTTACTTTGCAATGCCTCCGAAATCAGACTAAGCTGTGGCTTCGGATGAATTTGAAAACAGTACTCTTGGAGATAAACGCAATGGAGGCAGACGGAATTATTGACCGTTACGCTATCGGGGGTGCTGTCGGAGCAACCTTCTATCTCGAACCGGTTGCCACCCTGGACGTGGACATTTTTATCTCATTCCAGGCACAGTTGGGGACTTTACTAATCAGCCCTGAGCCTGTGTTCAAATATCTCACGGAGCGTGGGGCGCGAATTGAAGGCGAGTACTTGATCATCGCGGATTGGCCTGTTCAATTTCTACCGCCTACCGGACCGCTGGTGGAAGAGGCGCTTGCGGAAGCAGTGGAAGTTGAGGTTGAGGAAATAAAAACGAGAGTTTTTACGGCCGAACATCTTGCCGCAATCGCACTCCAAACAGGGCGTCCGAAAGACAAAGCGCGACTGTTACAATTTATAGAGTCGGGTGCGCTGTCTTTGGAGCGATTCCAGAACATTCTTGAACGGCACACACTCGCTGGAAGTTGGAGGAAATTCGAGCAACAATTCCTTGAGTCATGACCTTTGAAATCGCCCAGATCATCAAAAGTAAACAGGCCTATCGGGCACAGTTGGCAACCCGCCCGGTAGCTGAGAAGCTGCGAATGTTGGAGGAATTGCGCAAGCGGGCCCTCGCAATCGCAGCCAGTCGGAGGAAATGAATATGCAGTGCACCGGCCGAAATTGCTTTTCGGCCCGTTTCCTAAGCTCGCGCGCGCGGTATCGTCGCGGGGCGCGCTAAAGATGCGTCCACCGATGGGCGGCAGCTCGCGCCACGTCTTCCCCTCGTCCTCGCTGACGATGCGTGGCATGAAGCCTTCGTGACGACCTTGGATGGACCTGGGGTTCTCCTTGTCGGTCAAGGTGCGTGCGGCAAAGACCCAAAGGCGCTCCCTGCCTTGCGGATCGGTGAGGCGGTAGAGGCTGGGGCATTTCTTGAAATTGACGTAGTTTGGCGGCAGCGCGCCGTCCATGCGCGTCCAAGTCAACCCGGCGTCGTCGCTCCGCGCCATCGGACCCGCGTGTCCGCCGTGGCCCAGGTTCCAGACGCAGAACAGGGTCTTGTTGTCCGCCAGCATCGTCGTCGTCGGATGCGCATGGTACTCGTCCGGTTCCGGCAAACCGCGGGCGATGACAATCTGCCTCTGCGTGTCTTCGGAGAGGTCGATGTTGATCAATGCGTCGCGCTGCCGCTGCCAAAGCGCTTTCTTTTCTGCAGGCGCGGATTCCCATGCGCGTTTGGCGGACTTGGTGGCGTTTGCGACTTCGGGCTTCGCTTGGGCAAAGGCGGCCAGCGGCGCGAGCAGCGGGGTGGTGAGGAGGTGGAGGGTGGGGTTCATGTCTTCAGCGAATCCAGATGCCTTTCCCTGTGCCGCTTTTTGGCGTGGTCTTGGGGTAGTCGGGGTTGGCTTTTTGCTCGATGACCTTCACCACTTGCTCGATGGGCAGATCCGTCTGCGAATCCCGGCTGCGAACGCGAGCGATACTCACGTTTCGCACGGTGCAATCGAGGTCTGGGGAGAAGATCTCGGTCCACTTCTCCGGTGCGGTTGGGCCGCCGCTCTTGTAGGTCATCGATTTTGGGCCGATGGCGAGGAGGTGCCAATCGGGGGCGAGCGCGTGATTGACCTTCACGTTGTGGATGATGAGACCGTCGGTGTTGGCGTGGAGTTCGATCTTGCCAGGGCGATTGAAGGTGAGGTCTTCGAACATGATGTTCTTCATTGTGCCGACGCCAAGGCTGAAGTCTTTGTCGCGGCCTTCGAGGTTCGGCTGGTCGCAGAAAGTGAACCTGCGGATGTCGGTGATGCGTCGCAGGGTGATGTCGCGGATGGGGCAGTCGAGCGTGGTGCCGTCGTCGAATCGTTTCACGCCCGGCAACAGGCGGATGGCGTTGGCGGCGGGAATGCCGTCCGGCGCGCCGGTGACGTCTTCGATGACGATGCGCTCGATGGGGCCGTAGCTGGGTGCGTAGTTTTTCCATTCCCAGGCATTGAGCGCGACATTGTCGTCATGCGGATCGCCGCGCACGCCACGGATGAGGCCATTACTGGCGGGGCCGTTCACATGCACGCCGTCGCGGCGGTGGTCTTCAAGAGTGATGTTCTCGACGGTGAACTCATGGGCGTTTGCCAGATGCACGCCGAAGGGCCGACTCTGGCGAATGGTGACGTTCTTCACCGAGATGCGGCAGACGTTTTGCAAAAGGATGACGCCATGCGCACCGAAAGCTGGATTCTCCTTTGAGGATCGTCCGCGCTCGTTGTCATTGCTGGCCACGGCGGTGGCGAGTGTGGTCCAAATGCCACCTTCGATGGTGATGTCCGTATCGACCTGTTGGTCAGCAGGCACGGGCTTGGTGTTCAAGGTGAGTACATGCTCGTTGCGCGCCATGCAGGTATTGCTCCCGGGTTTGAGGCGGATCTCGGCGGTCGGGTCGGCGCTGAGTTTTTGACCGGATTTCAAGACGAGCGGACCATCCAGGTAATACGGCTTCTCACGCGCCGGAATGTGCAGCGTTCCTTGGGCGTCCAGCGATGCCTGCATGGCCTGCGTCCACACTTCGGCGGTGACCTCACGCATCTCGGCTTTGCCGGAAGCATCCGGCCATTTCTCGGTCCAGGTTTCGCTCCGGACGACATGTTGGAAATCAGACAGCTTCTTGGCGGAAGGTGTGGGCGGCATTTCCGACGCCTTGAGATAGCCCAGCGATACGAAGAAAGCGTCCAGCCCGCGAATGGTGCGGTGGAAGTATCGAGTGGCTTCCTCGCGCGGTGCGCCCTTGCCTCGCCCTGGATTGAAGAATCCGTGTGGTTGGCCTTCATAGGCCTTCAGTTCGCACCGATTTCCTGCGCCTGTCATGGCTTTGGCAAAGAGTTCCACCGTGGGAAATGGCACCGCCTCATCCTTTGTGCCGTGGAAGAGAATGCTTGGCGGAAGCCCCGGGCGGACGAAGTGATAAGGAGAGATTTCCTGCGGCCGCCCATCGGTTCGGGCTCGGATATCGGCGCTTTTCTCCTCTGAAAGCAATCCCGGATGGCCCGCCACCGCAGACAGCACCACGGCAGGGTTGAACAGCGCGAGGGCATTTGGTCGGGAGCTGACTTCGATGTGTGCTCCGTCCTCAAACCCAGGCACCAGCCCCACTGCAGCGGCAAGGTGACCGCCAGCGGATTCACCCCCGGCCACGATGCGTTCGGGATCGATGCCGAGACGGGCGGCATTGTCACGAGCCCAACGCATCGCCGCTTTCGCATCGCGCAGGCAGTCCTGCGGGAGCACACCGTGTCGGCTCAGCACCCGGTAGTCGCACGGGATGGCGACCATGCCGCGCGCCGCGAGGTACAGCGACTGTGGCAGAAACTGTCCCGGCGATCCGCCTTTCCATCCGCCGCCAAAGAAGAACAACACTGCGGGGCGTCGATCCGAGGCACGATGGTCCGGCGGCGTGAAGATGTAGGCATTGAGCTTTATGCCGTTCACTTCCCGATACACCTCCACGCTCGCCCCCGGCATTTCCGGCGGGTATTTCCAACTCACGGGCGGCTCGGGAAGATCCTCTGCGGCGTGTAGCGCCGCCAGCGGCGTGAGCAGCAGGGCGGCGAGGAGGCGGAGGGTGCTTTTGATCATGGTTGGGGTCACTTTTCGGTTTTTTGGGGGGGCTGATGTTTGCCGGCACAGACGTTGTGCGGAAGTTGGGTTCCGGTAGGTGAGCTTGGGAAACGCATTCACGAATCAGTTGTTCTCCGGCTTCTTCGGAGACTGGTTCAGGCGTTGAGGTCACGTGGTTTCGGGACGTTGTCGAAGATGCGGTGACCGGTGATTGTTGCGTTGAGGCGATTGAGATTGGCTTGCTTCATAAAGCGGCCAAGAGGCGAGAGGTCATACCACTTTAATCCACCAGAATTGATTATCTTAGCTTGGGGAGTAGGCCGCCTCCGGCTGAAACCGTGTGGACCAGAGCGCCCGCCAGAACGAGCCTTTACATCGAGCCCCCTCCTACCGGCACTCATCCCATGAGGACCACGGTTATTTTGCCGGACAGCCTGTTGATCGCCGCAAAAGCGGTGGCTGCGCAGCGGAAGACCACCCTCAAAGCCATGGTGAAGAGCGCCCTTCGCAGGGAAGTCGCGCCGCAGGAAAATCTCGCACCTGAAGTGAGCAAGAAAATGCTTTTCGGCCCGTTTCCGAAGCTCGCGCGCGCGGTATCGTCGCGGGGCGCGCTAAAGCACCAGGCGCAACACCCAGGTCCGCCTTCTTTTGCCCGTTTCTGGATCATGTACCCACGGACCCTGGCAGAAGTCCACTTGGGCCTCCTCTCCTGGCTCGGTCTCAATGCGCCACACCCGGCATGGGGCCACAAGCGGCTCCGATTCCGTTTTTGCGAGCTTCGCGACAAAGCGGCGCACCGACTGGTAGGAGCCTCCAAAGCCAAGGTCCTGAAGATCCTGGTAAACCCTCTGGATGCTCAGACCCAGCGTGCATTTTTCGCGGATGGCGGCCTCAAAACCTAGGCAGGTACTGT
>CANJZW010000123.1 GCA_947479475.1 Chthoniobacteraceae bacterium | reverse complement strand
CCACGAAGCCAACTCTGTAGAAGGAGGAGAAGTAGACGATCTGTGAGGAAGGTGGGAAGAAAAAGAAGAAGCCCCCCGCGCCGGAGTCCGTTCTCGGCAGCACTTTCAAACCGGCAGGATCACGCCACTTTCATATCGGCCCCCGCAAGGGTCGAGGGGATTCGTTGAAGGAGGACTCCGAATGAGCACAGCAAGTGAACTTTTGATTGAACAGTCTGGGGATGTGGGTGGCGTCGCCACCAGTGGCGGTGCCACCAGTGGCGGTGCCCCCGCGCGAGACAGCACGCAGACACAAGACCCTGAGCCCGGCATGGCCGGTTTTAACCCCCATTTGGGGAGCGAATCAAAAGCCCCCATTGGGGGCTGGTTGCAAACGGTGGCGGATCCAGAGTTACGGGAGTTTATTCGGAACAAAGGCTGGAACGAGCCTGCGGCCATGGCCGTGGGGTATCGGCATTTGGAGAATCTGATTGGCGGCGAGAAAGTGCCTGTGCCCAAGGGGGAGTCTGACACGGAAGGCTGGGAACGCGTTTACAAGGCTCTGGGGCGTCCCGCGACACCGGAGGACTACAAGCTGGTGGATCTGGAGAGCGCAGCGCAGTACCACAAGCTCGGGTTGACTGCACGGCAGGCGAGCGGCTTGAGCGCGTGGCAGGATAGCCTCAAGGCGGCGCAGGAGCAGCGAGGCAAGAATGAGGCTGGATTGGAGCGGGCGCAGCAGCTGGCGGCGATTCGCAAAGAATGGGCGGGTGAATTTGACGAGAACGTACGCCTCGGAAAACGTGCGGTGCGCGAGTTTGGTCTGGAGGGCAGCTTGGAAAAGCTGGAAGCAGCGTTGGGGTCGGGGGAATTGCTGAAGCTGACGGTGGCTGGGCCGCGGACTCAAGGAAGACACGTTTGCCGGAGGTGTGGCGACGCGTACTTTTGGGAAGACGAAGGCGCAGGCGCAGGAGGAGCTTGGTCTTTTGAAAGAGAACAAAGCGTTTGTGAAGAGGTGTTTGTCGAAGGACGCGGAAGCGACGAAACGCTTTACAGAACTGCACCGGATCGCGTTTACGGAGTGAAATCAGTTACTGCCGGTACCACTGCTCACTATGGAGCCCCTATCTCCACCAATTTTTCGCCTGACTCCAAAAGACTGATCGCGACGAGAAGGTGCTTATCCAAAATTTGCTGCAGAGAGGCTTCGCTCGTGTTTCCACACGTTAACCACAAGATTCTGGGTGGGCTTCCGTGCATTTCCAATAAATGCACAAAATCACTGTCTTTGGTGAGAATGATCGCATCAACATCCTTTGCCGCCTGAAAGATCACATAGTCGTCTGCGTCTCTCAACCCGATGTCGCGGAGAGCCCGAGCCTCAAACCCGAATTGAGCTGAAATCCAGTGTGCCGTCCGCGGAGAGAGTTGGGCGTCCACCCAGATCATCATGCGGCAAGGGAGGGATGGTCAATTCGCCTTCTCGCGTACGCCAGACACGCCTTAATATCATTTACTTCAAGGTCCGGCATTTCCTCGACAATTTGATCCATGCTGAGTCCTGCGGCTAGCAAGTCTAGAACATCACTCACGCGGATGCGCATGCCCCTGACGCAGGGACGACCGCCGCACTGTTTTGGGTTGAATGTGATGCGTTCAAGAAGCGCTTCCATGGGTGGACAGTACACTTGTGATCTGGGGAAAACAAGCGGACAGCACTGGTGCACGACAGTACTTGCGGCGGGAAGCCGACTGTTGGGGTGGGCAAGTGTGTGTGCCCAGCCTCTGCGCAACGGGTGCACGTGGCCTCTCAAGAATTCGCTTTTGCCTCCATTTTCGCAACTCGCGCGCGCGGTATTGTCGCGGGGCGCGCTAAAAAAAATCCGCGGAACGCGTGTCCCGCGTTTTGAGCACTCAATGAGTGCCTGTCCCCGGGTGCTCCAAGTCCGGCTCGTCCGGAGCCTCCGTAATGAAGTCGCTTTTGCCCCCATTTCTGCAACCGGCACGCCCGGTGTCGTCGCGGGATGGCCTAGGGTCGAGGGGATTCGAAACTAGCATTTAGTCACAATTCATTTATTGGTTCCTTCTAATGTCACTTGAAGGCCAACATTTGGGGGAGTTTGAAGTTTTGGAGCGCCTCGGCCAGGGCGGCATGGGCGACGTCTACAAAGCGCGCCAGTCTGTGTTGCGCCGCATGGTGGCCATCAAAACCCTCCGGCCCGCACTGGCTTTGGATGCGGAATTTATTACCCGATTCCATAACGAAGCGGTGGCCGCAGCCGCCCTCAATCATCCCAACTTGGTGCAGGTCTATGCGGCTGGGCAATCCCAAGGCCAGCATTGGTTCGCCATGGAGTTTGTCGATGGCGAATCCGTCCAAAAAAGACTGGAACGACTGCTCCGCCTGACCGCCGAAGAGGCTCTCGCCATCTGCCTCCATGTCGCCGGCGCGCTCGAGTACGGGTGGAAAAAGGCGAACCTCATTCACCGGGACATCAAACCCGACAACATCTTCCTCTCCAATGATGGAGAAGTAAAACTCGGCGACCTCGGGCTGGCCAAAAGCGCCTCCCAGGAAAACAGTCTCACGATGACAGGGGCCTCCATGGGCACCCCCCTCTACATCAGCCCCGAACAGACCGAAGGAAGGCGCGACATTGATTTGCGCTCAGACATCTACAGTCTCGGCTGTACGCTCTACCATCTGCTCTGCGGCGCCCCACCCTACACCGGCAACAGCGCGGTTTCCGTGATGATCAAACACGTGAGTGCGCCGGTGCCGAATTTGCACGCGCTCCATCCGGAACTTCACCCCACTCTCGCCGCGGTCGTCTCAAAAATGATGCAGAAGGCGCCCGCCGACCGGCATCAAAATTACGCAGAGCTTACCGCTGACCTGCACGCCGCCTACAACGCCCTGTTGATCCTGCACCCGGTGGACGAGGAAGAGTCGATTCCCGTGGCCACCTTGGCGCCTTCGGCGGTGGCGCGCACCGGTAAGCAACGAACAGGAAGCACTCGCCCCACGGACGGCGCCACAAAAGGCAGGAAACAGAATCCCACGGCTTGGATTGCGGGAGGCTGTGCTCTGGCCCTTTTGTTAGGGGGAGGCTTCTGGCTTTTGCTCTCGAAGCGGGATGCCAGTCCCCAGAAACCAGAGTCTGCCCCAACAACCGCCGCGGCGGCCCTTTCCACCCCGGCGGGTCCGCCCAAGGCGAGCCTTCCAAAAGACTCCGCGCAAGCTGCAAAGACCAACCCGGGAAACTGGCTTGTCTTATTCGATGGAAAAGACATGAACCGTTGGCGGGGGCCCAACGAAAACGATCCGCCCCCCATGGGTTGGGAGATCAAGGATGGCACGCTTCATGCAGAGAAAAACAACCCCTTTCTTATCTCCAAAGACAGCTTCGATAGCTTTAAACTGGAATTGGAGTGGCGCGTTGGGAAGGACACAAACAGCGGTATCTTCTATTGGGTGGCGACCGGAGGGGAATACACTGTCAACCAAGCCCCAGAATTTCAAATTCACGATATTACCCAAAAAGACGTTTTTAAGACCGGGTCTCTCTGGGGATTCATCAAAGTGGATCAACCTGCCGACAAACCCGTTGGAGAATGGAATACGGCGCGCATTTGGATCAAGGGAGGCAAGGTGGAGCATTGGGTGAACGGCCAAAAAGTGTGCGCCTTCGACATGGATTCCCCCGAATGGAAGCAATCGCCCGGAAAAACAAAAAAGTTCTCCTCCCACCGGAAGGGTTACATCGCTCTCCAGGCCCAAGCTGGAGATGTCTCCTACAGGAACATCCGCATCCGGTCGCTCTGAACCTGACCCCCGGACGGCGGCCGCAAAAACGGGCCTTCCGGAACCGCTCAGAGCCGTTTCCGTCCGAACGGATGTTTATAAGCTACGGGATGCTTCAAAGCATCTCGGCGCTGATTAAGGTTCGGATTCTTCCCCTACCTCTCTGCCAATATTCTGCGCACATCCCGAAGAGAGCACTCAATGAGTGCCTGTCCCCGGGTGCTCGGATGTCGGTCTTCAGATTCCAAAGGCAAATTGAATCACGGAGCTTTTGTGCCGTCGAACTCCTGACGGTCAACCGTACGCACAACACTGGGGGAGCGGGCGCGCGTTGCCCGACGGTGGGAGAGGTTCAGAGAGATCTCGGAAGCTCAACGCTGGCCGCGCGCATGGCGATTAGCACTTTGACAACCTCGGCGGCGGGAGCGTATTCCTTCCGGCCCCTTGAGAGCGTTTCAATCGGCACGAGGCCGCTACAGCCACCGCTGTGAATGTTGTTCCCTAAATTTTGAAGTCGGCTCGCGGTGACTTGAGGCTAGGGGCGTCTGATCGGCGAGTTTACAGAGCAAAATATTCAGCGTGCTTTGTAAGTCTTCACATCAGCCATGCAAACTGGCAGCGCACGGTTGTGTCCCGTGTTCCCGTTTTTCTTCTCGGGATTAATGGCAATCCGGCTCAGATGGCGATGTCGTCCTCAGAAACGGCGCGCACCCGGGGCACAACGTATTCGAGCACCGCAGAAACCGATTCCTCAAGGGTCAACAGCTCCGTCTGAACGCGTAGTTCCGGGTTTTCAGGCGCCTCATAGGGGGCACTGATTCCCGTGAACTCCTCAATCTCACCGGCCCGCGCCCGCTTGTAGAGCCCCTTCACGTCGCGCGCCTCGCAGACCGCCAGCGGGGCGTCGACGTAGATTTCCGCGAACTCGTGCCCGCCTTCCAACACGATCTCCCGCGCGCGGCGGCGGTCCTGAAGGTAGGGCGAGATGAACGCCGTCACCACAATCAACCCGGCATCCGCCATCAGTGTGGCGACTTCAGCCACACGCCGGATGTTTTCAACCCGGTCCTCGGGAGCAAAGCCGAGGTTGGAGTTGAGCCCGTGCCGGATGTTGTCGCCATCGAGCACATAGACCTGACGGCCCGCGTTGAAGAGTTCGCGCTCAATCTGGCGCGCAATGGTGGACTTGCCCGAACCGCTCAGCCCGGTGAGCCAAACCACCGCTCCACGGTGTCCGTTGCGCAGGGTCCGGTTGCGGGGCAATACGTTGCCCTCCGACCAGTAAATATTCGCACTCTTGACCTTGGTCCGGTCGGAGTAAACGCCGCCGTGGATGATCCCGCCGCCGGCCACCTGGCGCTCGTCGACGATCACGAAGCGCCCCATGAACGGGTTGCGGTCGTGGTTGTCCATGACCAGCGCGCCCCGGGTTTGAAGGGTGACTTCCGCGACGTCGTTCCGGTTGATGAAAGGCCGTTCGCCCGTGACTGTCTCCAGGGTGGAGGCGTCGATGACGCGCTCAACAGAGACCACCTCGGCGTCGAGTTCTTGGGTGGCGAGTTTGAGTTTATAAGTCTGCCCCACCGTCAGAGGCCGCTTGCCCATCCAGAACAAACGCGCCTTGAAGCGGTTGGATTCAATAGGGGCCGTCTCTTCATGGGAGGCGATGTGGCCGCGCTGGACGAAAATCTGCTCCTTGAGCGTGATCGCCACCGATTCCCCGGCAAGGGCCTGGCTCCGGTGCGGACCGCTCCAGTTTTCAATGGAGGCCACCACGCTGGTTTTGTTGTTGGGGGAAAACACGAGGGCGTCCCCGACTTTGAGCGTTCCGGACTCGATCCGCCCCACGAGGAGACGGCGGTCGTCAAACCGGTAGACGTCCTGAATCGGCAACCGCAGCGGCATCGCCACAAGCGGCGCAGGCGGCTCAAAAGTATCGAGCATCTCCAGCACGGTGGGGCCCGTGTACCACAACATCGGGTTGGGCGCGCCCACCTCGGGCGTGCGCCCGGCGACGTTCACCCCGTTGCGCGCGGAAATTGGGACAAAGGCGCGGGCCTCCACTCCGATGCGCGCAAGAAAGGCGAGGTACTCCGTTTGAACGGCGTCGAAGATCTCCTGGGAATAACCCACCAGATCCATCTTGTTCACCGCCACGACGACCTGCTTGATCCCGAGCAAACTCAATAGATAGCCGTGGCGCCGACTCTGCTCCTGCACGCCCTCGTTGGCGGCGATGAGCAGGACCGCGGCGTCCGCGCTGGCGGCGCCGGTGATCATGTTCTTGAGGAACTCCTTGTGCCCCGGTGCGTCAATAATGACGTAGGGCCGCTTGGCCGTCTTGAACTGGATCTGCGTGGTATCGATGGTGATGTTCTGCTCCTGCTCCTCCAGGAGGGCGTCGAGGAGGAAGGCGTATTCAAAATCCATCCCCTCTTCGGCGCAGGCCTTCTGGATCTGCTCCACCTTGCCGTCGGGCAGGGAATTGGTGTCGAAAAAAATGCGCCCGATGAGCGTGGACTTGCCGTGGTCAACATGACCCACAAACACAACGCGCAGACGGCTCGTCTGGCCGGGGGCCAGCGATACAGGGACGGAAGAAACGGAAGACATGAGAAAAATGAAGTGAGAGGCTGCCTCTGAAAATGCGAAATACGGGGCGAAACGGCTTCCTACATGAAGCCCTTGGCGCGGAGCTTCTGCATCGCGTTACGCTCGTGGTGGTCCTGCGCGCGGCCGGCCCGTTCGCTGGTGGTTGTCACCGCCAGTTCGTCGATGATTTTGTCAATCGTGTCCGCCTCGCTCTCCACCGGCCCGGAAATCGGCCAGCAACCGAGGGAACGAAACCGGTACTTTTTACCGTCCTTACCCTCGCGGGCAAAATACATGTGCGGGATCGGGATCCCCTCCTTCTGGATGTAGAGCCAAATATCGCGCTCACTCCAGTCCAGCAGCGCCTGAACGCGGACGTGTTCGCCGGCGGCGCAAGAGGTCGTGAACTGGTTCCAGAACTCGGGCGGCTGGTCCTTGTAATCCCATTCAAAATCTTTGTTTCGTGGGGAAAAATACCGCTCCTTGGCCCGGGTCGGGTCCTCATCGCGCCGGATGCCGGTGATCAGCGCACTCCACTGGTGCTCGGCCATCACCTGCTGCAGCGCGGCGGTCTTGAGCTCGTGCGTCACCGTAACAGGGTCCGCCGTTTCGTACCCGATTGGACCGCGTTCGGCGTAGTCGCCGGTGCCGGCCCGGGCGTCCTCGTTGATTTTCACAATCAAATTCAGGTCGTGATAACGCACAGCCCAGTCCCGGTAGACCAACATTTCGGGAAACTCGTAGGTCGTGTCGATATGCAGCAGCGGATACGGAATGTGCCCCCCAAACGCCTTGCGCGAAAGCCAGATCAGCACGTTGGAATCCTTCCCCATGCTCCAGGGCATGCACAGGTTCTTGAAATGATGAAAGGCCTCCCGGATGAGATAAATGCTCTGCGCCTCCAGCGCATCCAAATGCGCCGAATCCGTGCGACTGACTTTCTCGGGGAAAAAAGCCGGACAACTGCCCGCAATCGGGGGCGCGTATTTGCCATTGTGGGCGGGGTGGGACGAAAAGTCCGGCAGAAGGAGGTCGGAAGCGCTTGTGCTCATGAATGAATGGGAAAGGAAATTTGGCGGAGAAATAAGGTGGCCGCAAAGGAAAGTCAGCGGGCGGAGGGAAGGAAGGTGTGGATGCCACACTCGGTTTTCTCAAAGCCCGTCCAGCGGCCTGCGCGCTCGGAGCCGTCCTCCCCCGAGGGCCGGGTGCACGGCCAACAACCAATCGAACGGTAGCCACGGTCGTGCAGCGGATTATAGGGAATCCCGTGTTTGTGCAGATACTCCCAAACCGCCTCCCGACCCCAGGCCGTCATCGGATTGAGCTTAAGAATGTAACGCTCCAGAAGCGCGTCAAACAGGTAGCGCTCCAAAATTCCCGCCCCCGTGCGCGTCGCGCTCTGCTCCTGCCGCACGCCCGTGATCCAAACCGAAAGCGTTTTGAGCCTTTCCTTCAGAGGTTCCACCTTGCGGACCTGACAGCATGTGTCAGGACGCTTTTCCCAGAGGGCGGCGCCGAAATCGGCGGTCTGCTGTTCCAGAGACAGTTCAGGATGGACACTTTCAATCGTGATACCAAAAAAGCCCTCCAACCGGTCCTTGAGCTCCAGCGTTTCCGGAAACAAAAGACCCGTATCCAGAGTGAACACAGGAAGCGGAAGGCCCGCCTCCACCGCATGGTGAATCATCACAAGCCCGGCCCCCTGAAAACTCGTGCCGATGGCGGCCTCGGCTCCAAAGGTGTCCCAGGCCCAGCGCAGAACCTCGGTTAAAGGCAACTGGGCAAGCGCTTCCGACTGCTGGGCGACAGCATCTGAGGAAAGAAGCATGGAGGCGGAAGACATATACCCGAGTAGACCTATAGGGATTATAGTAAATAAAGAAAGAGCCCCGGGCAAGCCTTTTCCCACGGCCAATCCCTCCCCTTCTTTAATCGATTTTTCACCGCTTTACACGCTTAGTTCCCCGAACAGCCCCATCATCGGTTGACTCCCCTGCCCGCCCGCGCAAAGCTCCCTTTTTGCCCCGCCCCGCATGATCGAAAAGCACATCCTCAAAATCACCCAGGAACTCAAACTGGAAGCACGTCAGGTAGCCGCCACCGCCCTTCTTTTGGAAGAAGGCGCCACCGTTCCCTTTATCGCCCGGTATCGAAAGGAAAAAACGGGAGAACTGGATGAAGTTCAAATCGCGGCGGTCCGGGACCGGATTGAGCAGCTTGGAGAACTGGACAAGCGACGGGATTCGATTCTGAGTTCTCTGGTAGAACGCAATTTGCTGAGCGAAATGCTCAAGCTCAAAATTGACGCGGCCGAAACGCTGTCCACTCTGGAAGATCTTTACCTGCCGTTCCGGCCCAAAAAGCGCACCAAGGCGACCATCGCCAAGGAGCGCGGACTGGAGCCGCTTTCGGAAATCCTGTGGCTACAGTCCCCTGCGACCAACCCGCCGGCGGAGGCCGCCGCTTTTGTGGATCCCGCCAAGGAAGTTCCCGATGCGGACGCCGCGCTTGCGGGGGCGCGGGACATCCTCGCCGAACGCATCAACGACGACGCGACGGCGCGCGCGCGTCTGCGTGATTTGTACATCGCGCAGGGCTCGATCCGCTCCAAGGTGGTGGGAGGCAAGGAGGAGGAAGGCGCCAAGTTTAAGGACTACTTTGATTGGACCGAACCGGCCATCAACGCGCCCTCCCACCGGATTTTGGCGATGCGACGGGGCGAAGAGGAGGGTTTCCTGTTCACCCGGCTCACTCCCCCGGAGGAATCGGCGGTGGCGATTTTGGAAGCGCTGTTCGTCAAGGGAGCGACGGCGGCGGCTTTGCAGGTGAAAACTGCGGTTGGCGACTGCTACAAGCGGCTGCTGGGATTTGCGATGGAAGGCGAAGCCCGGGTTCACTTTAAAAAGCGCGCCGACGAAGAGGCTGTGCGGGTTTTTGCAGACAACCTGAGGGAGCTTCTGCTGGCCGCGCCGCTTGGACAGAAGACGGTTTTGGCAATCGATCCGGGCTTCCGGACGGGCTGCAAAGTGGTGCTGCTGGACCGGCAGGGCAAGCTGCTGGCCAACGACGTGGTTTACCCCGAGAAAAGCGCCCGCGAACAATTGGAAGCGGCAGAGATGGTGCGCAACGTGGTGAAGAAGTTCAACGTCGAGGCGATCGCCATCGGCAACGGGACGGCTTCCCGCGAAACCGAGGGCTTCATCCGCAAGCTGGGGCTGCCAGCTTCGATCCCGGTGGTGATGGTCAACGAAAGCGGGGCTTCCATCTATTCCGCCAGCGACATTGCGCGCGAAGAGTTTCCGAACCACGACATCACCGTGCGCGGGGCGGTATCGATCGGCCGCCGGCTGATGGATCCGCTGGCGGAGCTGGTCAAACTCGATCCTAAGTCCATCGGCGTGGGCCAGTACCAGCACGATGTGGATCAAAACGCCCTCAAACGCTCGCTGGACGACGTGGTTGTTTCCTGCGTGAACAGGGTCGGCGTGGAGCTTAATACCGCCAGCAAAAACCTGCTCGCCTACGTCTCCGGTCTCAACGCGCGCACCGCCGCCAACATCGTGGCGCACCGGGATGAAAACGGGCCGTTCCGTTCCCGCAAAGAATTACTGAAGGTTACTGGGATGGGGCCGAAAACCTTTGAACAAGCCGCCGGGTTTTTGCGGATTCGCGACGGAGAGCATCCCTTGGACTCCAGCTCTGTGCATCCCGAGCGCTACACCCTGGTTGACAAGATGGCCAGCGACATGGGCTGTACCGTCCACGACCTGATGCGGGACTCCGCAAAGCGGGGTAAAATCGATCCAAAGCGTTATGTCGCGCCCGAGATCGGTCTGCCCACGCTGGTGGATATTTTGTCCGAACTTTCCAAACCCGGCCGCGATCCCCGCCAGCAGTTCGAGGCGTTTTCCTTTCAGGAAGGGGTCGAAAAAGTCGAACATCTCCAGCCCGGGATGAAACTCCCGGGCGTAGTCACCAACGTAACCGCCTTTGGCGCATTTGTGGACATTGGAGTCCACCAGGACGGTTTGGTGCACATCTCCCAGCTCTCCGACAATTTCGTCAAGGACCCGTCCGAGGTCCTCAAGGTTGGCCAGCGAGTGCAGGCCACCGTGATGGAAATAGACCTTCAGCGCAAACGCATCGCGCTCTCCCTCAAAACCAACCCCGACCTCGGTCCCCGGGCTCCCCGCGGCACCAGCCCCGGCGCCAACGGGCCTTCCCAAGGAGGTGGCGGTGGGGCCCCCCGCCGCGACGGAGGCTCCCGTCAGGACAGTCGCTCTGGAGGCGCTCCCGCCGTGGACTGGTTTACAGCCGCAAGCCAGAAAAAGCGCTAGCCCCGAACAGGTTGAATCGCATATGCGGCCCGGCGAGCCTTCCCATGAGGGAAGGCCGTCTGCTAACCGTCTGCCGCCGCGGCTTCTCCGCGCGCTCCTCCCTCCAGGCTCGCACGGTTGACTCAAACCCCTCAGACTGTCCTCATGCCACACACCACGGACTCCGCCGCGCAGGTTGAACGGATCGCCCGCCAAATTGTGCGCCGCCTTCAGGAGGCGGGGCACGAGGCCGTTTACGCGGGCGGATGCGTGCGGGACATGCTCCGGAACGTTCCTCCCCACGACTACGACGTGGCCACCAGCGCCCGACCCGAGCAGGTGCAAGCCCTGTTCCGACGCACCGTCGCCGTGGGCGCCCAGTTTGGAGTGATTTCAGTGCTCGAAAACGAGACGGAAGTCCAAGTCGCCACCTTCCGCTCCGATGGCGACTACACCGACGGCCGCCATCCCGAGAGCGTCCGTTTTTCCGGCGCCCAGGAAGACGCCCTGCGGCGGGACTTCACCATCAACGGGCTCTTTTTTAACCCCATCGACGGCTCCCTCAGCGACTACGTAGGCGGCCAGGCCGACCTCAAAGCCGGCCTGCTCCGGGCCATTGGCGACCCCGAATTGCGTTTCGCCGAGGACCGCCTCCGAATGCTCCGGGCCGTGCGTTTTGCGACCATTCTCGGGTTTGAAATCGAGCCCGCCACCTGGGCAGCCGTGCTCAAAAACGCGCCCGCAATCCGGGACGTCAGCGCAGAGCGGATCCGGGAGGAGTTGCTCAAAACGCTCCTCTCCCCCAACCGCGTCCGCGGGTTTGACCTGCTGGATGCCAGCGGCCTGCTCCACCAGATCCTCCCCGAAATGGAAGCCCTCAAGGGCTGCGAGCAGCCCCCCCAGTTCCACCCCGAGGGGGACGTCTGGGTCCACACCCGGCTCATGTTAAGCATGTTGCCCGAAAATACGTCCACCCCCCTTCTCCTCTCCGTTCTTTTCCACGACATCGCCAAACCCGCCACCTACTCCTTCGACCCCGCCGAGGGGCGCATCCGTTTTTCCGGCCACGAAAAGGTCGGCGCCCAGATGACCGAGGGCATCCTCACCCGGCTGCGTTTCCCCCGGAGGGACATCGATGCCACCGTGGAGGCCGTCTCCAACCACATGGCCTTCAAGGATGTGCAAAAAATGAGGGTCTCCCGCCTCAAGCGCTTCCTGGCGCGCCCCACCATTTCCGACGAGCTCGCCCTCCACCGCATCGACTGCGCCAGCAGCAACGGGGACCTCTCAAACTACACCTTTTTAAACCGCAAGCTGGAGGAGTTCTCCCAAGCCCCCCTCATCCCCCCGCCCCTGCTCACGGGCCGCGACCTGCTCGAGCTGGGGCTGGCCCCCGGCCCCGGCTTCAAGGCGGTCCTGGAGGAGGCCCAAAGCCGCCAGCTCGAAGGCGCCCTCTCCACAAGGGATGCCGCCTTAGAGTGGGCCCGGGAGAACGCCCCTGCCCTCCTGGCAGGAAGCGGAGCCCGGGGCACGGCCGCAGGCAAATCTGCACGGGCGCCAGAGAAAACTCCCGGGGCAGCCGCTCCCGCTCAGGCAGCCGCT
>CANJZW010000122.1 GCA_947479475.1 Chthoniobacteraceae bacterium | reverse complement strand
CGAGTCCCTTTAGTGAACCCGTACTTGTCGCAAACTTGTCCGTTTCGACGCCAAGCCGTTGGAGCATGCTGACGTACAAGTTGGCCAGAGGCGTGTTGTTTACCGGGTCGAATACAAGGTGTTGTCCGTGGCGGAACCCGCCACCAGCGAGGATCAGGGGGAGGTTCTGATTGCTGTGCGAGTTGGCGTTACCAAGGCAGCTGCCGTAGAGAACTTGCGTGTTTTCCAGCAGCGTGCCTCCTGACTCTTTGACCGCTTGTAGTGCACTAAGCATCTCTCCAAAGACGCTCATCTGAGCCAGCTCGATTTTATGAAGTTCAGCGATCCTCTCGGGCTCGTTGCCGTGATGCGTGAGACTGTGGGTTTCGCTTTTGACTCCGGGCAGGTGCGGCACGACGGAGAAAGTGCTGAGTGTAAGGGTCACTACGCGCGTGCTATCGGTCTGTAGGGCGAGACGAATCAAGTCGAACATCAGGCGCGAGCGCGCGATGACCTCGTTTGCATCGGCGATGTCCTTTGGTTGCGGATAGTCAACCTCTGGCTTAGGGCGGTTCTCCCATTCAATGCTGCGTTGAAGTCGGCCTTCGAGTTCTCTGATGCTTTGGAAGTACTGTTCAAGCCGACTCCGGTCCGTCGAGTCATAGCTCTTCGCCACGCGTTTGGATTTATCAAGAAGAAGGTCGAGCACACTGCCGCCAGACTCGATGCGGCGCATCGTAGCGGCTTTTTCGTCCGGTGTGCCGGCAATAAATAGACGCCTGTACAAAGTCTCGGGGCTGCTTTCCGCCGGCAACACAACGCCTGCGCGAGACACCGCGACGGAGTCGATGTATTGCTCGCCTTTGCGCACTGACAGCGCAAGAGACGGATAGCGCGTATCGGCTCCGATGTTTTCCGCCGCCATCTGGTCGAGCGAAACGGTGTTGCGGAACGTGGGCTGGCCCGGATGGCGCGCGCCTGACAAAAAACACTGACCCGCATGATGGTTGCCGTCGACGCCCGGATGGGACAGCCCTGCAAAGGTCGTGAAATGGCTGTGGTGCGGCGCTAGAGCGTCCAAGTACGGGCTGGAGCGGTCGCCATTTTTTGGAAAGAAAAAGTCTGGCATCATGCCAAGTGGCACGTGAATGGCGAGCAGTCGCCGGGGTGGTTGCTTTTCGGAGGCCCGGCCGTGGAAGGGAAGAGCGATGCAGGCTCCTGCGGTCAAAAGAAAATCACGACGGTTCATTTCAATACGGGGTTTAGTGAGTTAAATAAAGGGCTCTGAGCTAGGGCGTGAATCATCGAGCGAAGTCCGTAACCCGTCGTTTTTGTGCCGTCGACGATGCTTTGGATTTTCGAACGGTCGGAGTAGTTCACCTCAGTACCGGTGGCGTAGCGCGAAAGATGGGCGACAAACGCGCGGGCAAGTTTCTCCTCATCGTGGGCGAGCAATGAAACAAACTCTGCAGTGCTGCCGAAGGGGCGTCCGTCGCGCAGCTTTCCACTTGGATCAACCTGCGGACCAAGCTTATATTGCACTCGCCAAGCCGTTGTTCCCTTTTCGGGTGGCACCTCTCCTTTGCCATTGGAGCGGTAGCGTTCCCGTAGACCACCTACCGGATCGAATGCTTCGAGGGCGAAGCCTGGAGCGTCGATTTTTGCATGACAAGCCGCGCAGCTTGGATCGCTGCGGTGTCGATCCAGTTGTTCACGCACCGTTGTGGCGCCCCGAGTGTCCGGATCAATCGCCGAAATGCCGGGCGGCGGGGACGGCGCCGGATCGTTGAGCAGACGGTCAGACACCCATACGCCGCGTTTAACCGGTGAAGTGGTGGTGCCGTTTGCCGTAAGTTTGAGGATTGCCGCCTGCCCGAGCAGGCCGCCCCGGAGGCTCTCGGGAGGCACCGCCACCTTGCGGAGCTCCACGCCTTGCACCCCTGGGATCCCGTAATGCTCGGCGAGACGCTGGGTGAGCATGGCGAATCCTGGCTTGAGCAAAGCGCGGACTGGCAGGTCGTTCGTGACTAATTCACGCAGAAACGCGGGAGTCTCGGCGGCCAAACCCTCGTGGAGCAGGAAACGGTACTCGGGGTAAAGCAGAGGGTCCGGCGTGGTCTCCTCGAGTCTACTCAGCTCAAGCCATTGGCGGGCGAAATCTTCATAGAATGCCTGACTGCGCGGGTCCGCAAGAAGACGGTCGACCTGGGATCTGAGCACTTCGGGTTTGCGGAGCGAGCCGGAGCGGGCCTCGGCAAGGAGTGCTTCGTCTGGCGGCCCGTTCCAGAGCCAGTAAGAGAGGCGGGAAGCGAGGGCGAAGTTTTCGTTGTTAGAAAAAAAAGTTGTTTCGTCTTTTGCATCGCCTGCGAGAAAAAGAAATTCCGGCGAGGTGAGTGCCGCACCATAAACCCGGCGCATGGCGTCCTCAAAACAATCGCCGTCCCGAAGACGTCTCTGGAGCAATTCGAGATACGGTTCGAGCTCTGCCTCCATGACATCCCGGCGGAAGGCACGTGGCAGGAAACTGGCAAGCAAACGGCTCGCATCCTTGACGGGGTCGTCTGAATCAACCGTCTCCAGCGGAGGGGTTCTGTCTTTTGGGGGAAGGTCTGTTGAGTAATTGGGAAGATAGCCGCCGAGACTCCTGATTTTTTCGCGCCGGGGCGGGGTGACACCGGCTTTGGCTGAAAAGGGCTTGATGGGCAGGTCTGCAAAGACGCGCTGGTGACTGGAGGGGGGCCAGTGCGCGTTCAGCGGGCCTTCGATCTCAAACCAATCGAGCGCCACCCCCGGCCCAACGTGTTTCTGGGCCCGGCCCGCAATCTGGCCGATACGCAGTCCGTTCCAAGGGACAGACACTGGGTCGAAAACGATGGACTCGAGGGCCTCTAGCCAGGTGAGGATTTCGCCTTCTTGGGATTGCATCGAAGGGGCGGTGAATGTTGAAAGCACGCGGCCGCCCTCCTGCTGTTTACCCTCTTCATGAGCGCGTAGCACGGCGGCCTGAGATGCAGCACAAGGATTGGGGCGAGCGTCCTTCCATTGGAACCCCCAGAGGGACACCTTCAACCGGTACATTCCAGAGTAGATAGGCGAGACGTTCATGCCTGCTTCGTAGCCCCCAAGATTAGGATTGAGCAGGCCAACTGCGCTCTGGTTCTGGCTAACCTTGAGTTCCTTGACCAGCTGGGTGCGTTCCGGAAGGTCCGCGCCATCGAATCCTACATGGCCTTGCTTATCTTCCTCCCCCCCTCGCACGGGCAGTGTGGGGTCCGGCGCCTTGTCTTTTAGGAGGACGTACTGGCCGTGCGCAAGATTGGGGCCAAACTTGAAGAGCCCCGCGGGATAGATCCGTTTTTGGTAGACGGGTGGAGGCGTGCTCCGGGTGGCGATAGCCGCATCTAGGGCCTTCTCAATGGCCTCCTGGTAGGCCGCGAGATGGCCGGGCGAGAGGTCAAGACCACCCGCTATTTTGTCGTATCCAGCCACACGCCCGTCTGCTGGAAGAAGGGGGGTGATTTCGAGGCGGGGCAAAGCAAGAAGGTCCTGCAGGGTATTCTGGAATTCTTTTCGGGTGAGGCGCCGCAGTTGGGTGCGGATGGGCCGGGCGTTTGAGGCGGCTTGGTTTAGGCGTGCATCCAGTTCAGAGAGGAAAAGCGTTTGCTCTTCAACTTGCGGGCGGACCTTTATCTTGGCGGGCGGCATCTCCCCGCCTGCAACCATGTCGTGAATCCGGATCCAACGATCCAATTCCTGTTGTTCGGAACCGAGCGCCGTCAGATTAAAGCCGCCTTTTTTGGTGTCCTCGTCATGGCACTCGGAGCAGTACTTTTCCAAAAAGGCGCGCGGTTGTGCCTCCGCTAGAGGACACTGCAAGGAAAAAAAGACCATGAAAACGCCAAAAAACTTAGCGGGCGGTAGTTTCAGCATGGGAGGGACGAGTGTGAAGCGTGAGCCGGATGTTGGTTGCAAATTGCTCGCCTAGTTGCGGAGCGTGTTGTTCTGAGCGCCCAGCACTGCCGGCGCTGATCTGTACAACGAGAAAGCCCGCGGAGGGCGGCAGCACGCACCGAGTGCTGACTGTTTTCCAACCGGAGTTTGCCTGTTGTTTGCTAACGTAAAATTGGGCGCCGCTCCCGATGGTTTGATCCGCCGCTGGGGGCCAGGATTCGGCGACACCGGTCGGTGCACCCTCAAAGACGTAGACTTTGCACATGAAGCGAATCGGGGCTCCCTTTTGTGTGCGAGCGTCGAGGAAGCTGGCACTGAGTTCGACGAACGCCTCGCGTGAGTTAAGGAGTTCTGTTTGGCAGGATTTTAGGTCTATAATCTGAAAAATATCGCAGGACTGTTGCGGGCTGTTGGGTACGTTCGGTTCGCCGGCGGCCTCCAGGAAGCGGAGGGCGTGCGGGTGGGCCTTGTCGGGGGTGGTCGTTAATTCACTGGGGTCGCCCCCCCAAGTGAAATTCGCCCTCGGGAAGCCGGTAGGAGTCGCGCCGCGGCGCTGCTCGAATTGACCGTCTTGGATGCCAACGGGGCGCACTCGGGGGATCTCCTCGGGAGATGCGAGCAACCATCCCAAAGACATTGCGGTGAGCCCAACAACAAGGAGAGCCGCGGCCATGCCGAGTGCCCGGGAGCGGTGGGTGAAACTCGTGGTCCTGGCTGGCGACAAAGCTTGCTCAAGACTGAGTGCATTGATGGCGGCGTGCAACAGGCCGTGGAAGGCTGCGGCTTCTTGAAAACGGGCTCGCGTCTTGGCGTCAGCGCGCAGATGGGCGCTGAGTTCGGACGCCTCCGATGACGTAAGGCGCGATTCTGACCACGCTTCAAAGAGTGCCTCCAGAGGGTCGTGTTTCATGAAAGTTCGGCGCTCCCGAGCGAGCGGGCAACGCAAGTGCGTAGGATTTGGCGGGCCCGACTCAGGGCGACGCGCACGGAATTGGGTGTCCATCCGATTGCTGGCGCGATCGCTTCGGGCATCTGTCCTAAATAATAGCGCTGGCGTATGAGTTCCAAGGCTTTTGGTGCGAGGCTGGCCAGGCAGTGTTTCAGGGCGCGGGTGCGATGTGCGAGAAGTTCGGGCTCAACGGTCTCCCCACCGTAAAGCAGGTCCATGACATCCTCATCAAGCCGCTCCGTTCGGCGCTGGCGGGAGCGTTGAAACTGGAGGGCCTGGTAGCGGGCCACGGTACAGGCCCAGGCTGGAAAATTTGTGCCGAGCGCGTACGTCTCTGCCTTGTGGCTCACGGCGAGGAAGGTGTCCTGAACGATATCCTGTGCATCGCCGAGGTTCGGTTCAATGGTAAGGATATAATACAAAACCACCTGCTGGTGCTGGACGAAGAGTCGCTGCACCTGAAGGAGGTGGTCGGAGGGGGGCGGGGTATCTGCCATGCGTATAAGACCGCCGATATTGGCGACTCATTAGCAGAAATTATATTGGTAAAAGGGTAAGAATTCGCGTTTCGCTTCTAAGCATGGGCGGGGAGGTGTTAAACGGCCCCTGATCGTTTACTTTGACTTCAATGGAGGCGTCGGCATCTTGGCTCTCCAAGTCTGCCATGTTTCCTCAAGTGATTTGACTCGAGCGGGTTCGAAGGATGCGAGGTTGTGTTTTTCCTCCGTGTCTTTTTCCAAATCGAACAACGCAGAAGGGCCGTTAGGCGCCAGTACTAGCTTCCATTGGCCCTGGCGAATCGCACCGTGTTTTGTCGTATTAAAAAAGAGCGTTTCATGTGGGGATCCATTTTTCTCCCCGTTGAGGAAGGGCGTCAGGTTCACGCCATCCAGATTGGACGGTGGGGTGGTGCCCGTGAGCGATGCCACCGTTGGGAAGATATCGAGGGTGCTTACAGGCTTGGTATATTCGAGTCCTGCTGGGAAAACACCAGGATACGCTGCCAGAAAAGGCACGCGAATGCCCCCTTCGAAGTGGCTCCATTTGTAGTCCCGTAAGGTTCCATTTTCAGAACGATTTTCGGGATGAGCTCCATTGTCGGCAAAAAAGAAAACGATCGTATTTTTGGCTAACCCAGTCTGGTGGAGTTTATCCAGGATGCGTCCGACAGCGTCGTCTAGTGCGGTGATGGTCGCTACGGTGTCCGCTCGAGCGGTGTCTCCTGGGAATTGGGCAGAGTGTTTTTGGGCTTCACCGTGCCGGGCGGTAGGAATCTTTGGAACGTCGAAAGTCTTACCCTCTGCAAGAGCGTCGTCGTATTCTTTACGAATCAGATGGAATGGCTTTACGACTTTGGCGATGTGCGGGGCGTTAAATGTGACAGTGAGGGAAAAGCGTTTTGTTTTGTTTCGTTCGATAAAGTCCTCGGCCTCCTCGGCGAGTACGTCGCTGATGTAGCCGTGGTGGGTCTCGATTTTCCCATTCCGGGAAAGTTTGGGGTCAAAATAGTCCAGGAATGGGCCGGGCCGTGCGGAACAGAGCGTTTCATCAAAGCACTGCCGTTCATGAGGCGCGGGACCTTCGCTGTGCCATTTTCCCATCAAGCCGGTGTGATAGCCGGCATTTCGGAGGACACCCGGAAGAAGCGGGAGATTGGTTGGAATGGCGCCTTCGTTGTCCAAGAATCCGAAGCGTTGCTGGTAGAGCCCCGTAAAGAACCCGGCGCGGGAGGGCGCACAAAGAGGAGCTGTGACATAACCTGCGGTGAATTTGATGCCACTTTTTGCCAACCGATCGAGGTTCGGAGTTTTAACTGCACCGTGGGAAAGGCAGCTTACGTCGCCGTATCCAAGATCGTCGGCAACCATAATAAGAACATTGGGTCTGGTCCTATCGGCGGCGTGAGCCAACGCCATTGGAACCAGAAGAAGTGCGGCGATGAGAAACTGTTTCATTGGGGGGGGCTAATTTAAGTTTCTGGGAGCGTCTGGTTTGTGGATGACGTCGCCTGCTGGGACGGCTCGTACGTTCCCGTTAGAGAACAGGGTTGAGTTTTTAATTTTCGGGCGCCGGATATCTTTCCGGTTTTTTTATATGAGTGTCGAGCGGCCCGCGAATCCGGGATCTTAAAAAGAGATAGATGCCGTGAGGTTGTCTCCTTGCGAGAGATCCAGCCATAGCAAAAGCGATGACAATGCCAACGTCGGACTCCGGCTGAAATAGTAGCCGAAATTCGCGTTTTCCGGCTTTCCGGCGGTGGAATTCAAACAGCGAGATGATCAACCCTGTGCCTGCGATATTTTCAGGTCCATGCGATGATCAATGTCCCAGGAATCGTGGAAAACGGGAATTCCGGAAAATGTAAATTCTGAGGGTGCCAGTCAAAGAGTAGCACTCTCGGGCTTATCGTTGTGTTAAAGGGTCGGTGCCAAATTTGGCACCTGACCAAACGCGTTACGCTGCACCGTTGTTATCCATTCCAGAAAGCTCTGAACGCTTCCACCTGCAAACGCCAAACACGGACACCAGTTATGATGTTGTCCAAAGAGAACACTATGCGCTTTTCCCCCGGCACGTTTTCTTCAGCCTGGACGCGGGAGCGTTAATACGCCTACTCGGTTTGGCTGGCAGGCGGCGGGGTGAAAGGCGGCACGACGTACGGGGCCACGGATGACTTTGGATTTCGGGCGGTGGAGCATCCGGTGCACATGCACGATCTCAACGCCACGATTCTGCATCTATTCGGCCTGCACCACGAACAGCTGACCTGGCGCCAACAAGGCCGCGACTACCGGCTCACCGATGTTTTTGGGATGTGATTCAAGACGTCCTCGCCTGAGGTCCGAGGAGGTTTTGCACAGTCGCCGTGAATGGAAGCAGAGCCGCTTGCCGAGCGCCGCATCTCTGGGGCCTCACTGGTCGGTATTTATCTCCCATTCGCCGGGCGGCAACGTTGAGAAGCCGCCTAGCTCGAGCCACCCGCTAGCCCGCAAACTGTCTGACTCCTTCGAGGTAACGAAACAGCCGTATAAGTTGCACCTGATGGCTTTATCCGCGGAGTTTGTGACAAAAGAGCCGGTTAGTTCCCCGCGCTGCTTGTCCAAAGCGAGGGACAACTTGGGAGAGAGGAGTCCGTCGCCATTGACCTGCGGTGTTGTTGAAACCTTGCCCGTTGCAGAAACAGAAACGGTCCAGTCGTAATGCGTCAAATTGCTGTCTCCCGCGATGGAGGGCACAGCCGCACTGATCCGCAACACGAGCGGTCCAGAGCTTTTCCTCAGGAAGCCTTGTTCTTTCAGAAGGGTAGCAGCTGCTTCCCAACGGATTCCCTCCTCTCTGGAGTAATCCAGAAGCGACACGCCGGAGGCGTTTGAGGGGTCATTTTCGGTGAACACGAGCTTTCCACCGATACGGGAGACGCAGCTGAACTGTTTCTCCAGTTTATCCGGTAAGATGGGTGACCCAAATCTGGCTCCCCAACTGCTGGTTGCAGCATCCCAGATAAAGTTCAGGTTCCCAATCAGACTCAGTGTCTTCAGAGATTTTGAGAAAGAGGCCGCATGGCCCTCATAGAATGCCGCCTCCATGCCGGAGAGAGTCATCCGCAAGCCGGCACTCCCACTGCCGACGCTCCCTTTGATTCGACTCATCCAGAGTACCTTCCCGGCCTGGGTGACTCTCAGCAGGAAGTAGGCGCTCGAAGCCTCTTCAGCGAAGGAATCCGCCGGTCTTGTGAAAAGGGTGTAGTTTCCTGCCACTCTCGAGAAATCAAGCCCTCCATCGTCGGTGCCGTTTGCCGCCGGCAACTTTGAAACAATTCTCTCGCAAGCAAGTGCCTGACTCTCCCATGCGTCCCCGCCGTCACCCGGCGAGACAAAATCCTTCACGGATACGGTTACCAGAGGTCGCCAAGGGTCGAAGGAAACACTCACAGTCAGGGTTTGCCGCCCCGACCCCGACCCGAATTTGATCACTTTTCGGTACTCGAGCGGTGACTCAACACTTGTGCTCAGAAATCCGGAGAAGGATCTTGTCACGGGCGAGTACACCCGGCGCTGAGGCCCTCCCAACTCGATGGCCTCGTTGTAGGATAGACGTCCAGAGACCGCTCCTGTCTTGGTGAGAGTGAACGTGAACGCACCCCTGTAAGCGGCCCCATCCTCCGCTGGGGAGCCGGAGATATCTTCCAAGAGGCCCTCATAGGTGCCTGCGAAGTCATTCCAGGTCATTTTAATCGGGCTCAAGACCGTCAATTTCGCGTCCAGGCTTGTGAGACTGCCGGCCTCATTTTTTACCAACACAGAATAGATCCCTCCATCAGCGGGCTGTGCAGAAGGGATGGAGTACGTCGCACTGGTTCCCCCCTGAATGTTGGCACCGTCCTTGCGCCACTGGTAGCTCAACGATCCCCCGCCTGTTGCAGACACGCTGAAGCTGACCAACGACCCCGCGGTCACTGTCATGGGTGTCGGCTGGCCGGTGATGGAAACCGGATCAACTGGAGCGACACTGTTAATTCTGATGCTTCCCCAGGCAGATCCGCCAAATCGGTCATCCAATAAGGAAACCCTTAATGTGTAATTATTTAGCAGAGAGGGCTGCTGCTCAATCGTGGCAAACGAATTTCCCATGCGAGAATCCAGCACCTGAACGGTCACGGGAGTGTTAAAAAATCCGAACTTGAAGTCGGCGTAGGAGGAATAACCAACCGACCTCGTGTTGTTATCGGGCCAAACAGTGTACCAATCCGAGCCGTTAATGGTGGTAGGGACGTAGCCGCTTCCATCCAGAGTGCCCGGCCTGTTTCCCCAACTTTGATTCTCCCATCGAACCCCCAGTGGAGAGATTTGGAGAACCGACTGGATATCAATATCGGCTCGAACGCTCATTTGATTCAGAACGGCGAGGTTTGAACTCCCAGAGTTCACGATTAACTTAGCCCTGTCGCTGGTGACACTGCCGGCGGCATTGCTCACCAAGACGCTATAACTTCCTGCGTCGGTCAGTTGAGCGGACAGCAGCGAAAAAGTTGCGCTCGTGCCCCCGAGAATATTCAGCCCATCTTTGCGCCACTGGTAGGTGAGTGGGTTTGTGCCCGTGACATTGACACCAAAACTGGCTGCCGCTCCGACGCTGACCGAGACAGCCTGCGGTTGGGTTGTAATGTTGGGTGAGACCATCACGGCGCCAGAAGGCAAGTCGGCTCGGTAAAGGAGCGCCACTTCCTCCGAGGAAAGAGCACGGTCGTAGATGCGAAATTTGGAAACCGCACCAATCAAACGAGTAGAATCCTCGTATCCGTTATTCCACCAGTGTCGACCAATGAACCAATTCCCATCAGGAGTTCCAGTAAGGGGGACCGAAAGGCACGTTTCACCATCGACATAGAGAGTTCCCGACTGCACGGAACTCACATAGGTGTAGTGATGCCATTTCCCAGTGATGCTGTCGGGAGGTACAGTCTTGGATCCGCCTTCAGTATTGTAACCCGTGCCCCACAAGTGGCCCACCAACATCCGGTTGCCACGACCGGCTCCGGCGGCAAGATAACTTTCTCCCGCACTGTCACTCATGGCATCTTCCCGCAGCCAGAAAGATGCTGTGAACAGGTTTTCTGTCTTCAGTTGAGGTTTGGGAATTTCAATGTGACCGCCCTGTGATCCTCCCCATCCCGCACCCACAACTTTCGTGACCTGCGCGAATTTTTCGTCGGTCTCAAAGACGACATTGTTTCGGGCGATGGCGTCGGGAGCCTTCAATGTTTTATCTTTGAAGTCCCCCGCGAAGGGATAGTACGCGAGCAAACTTGAGTCGCTCAGCGGGTTGAAGGGGGTCGACTCCTCATAGGCCGGCCCGCTGAACACGTAAACAGAGCCTTGCGTGCTTTGATCAAGAGAGCCAGTTGTGCCTACCACCATCTTGCCTCCTCTCACGGCCAAAGAGCTGCCAAACAACTCACCACCGTTGCCGGGGGTTTTGTCAGCGCGCTGCACCGCAACCGGATCGCCCAACGCATTCAAATCATAGGTAAAAACTGCGCCACGAGCGTACTGCTCTGTTGGCTCCACCCCCCGCGCTCCGACAAACAATCTGTCACCCAGCAACGCCAGAGAACAACCGAAGCGAGCCTCCGGGGAGGGATTCGGAATCCTGAGGGTTCCCATCAAGACGTACGTGCCACCTTGATTCCGGTAAACGTTGACCTGGCCGGAGTTCGCATATGCCACCCCTCCAACCTCCAGCGTCTGGTCCATAGAGCCCACTGCCAGATACTTTTCGCTGACCGCAACGACTCCCGCACCAGATTCTGCAGGAATGGTTTGCGACAAATCAATTCCACTCGGAACTCCATTGGCGTCCCGGACTATGTTGAACAACCGAACCTCTCCTTTCGGAGACGCCCCATAAAAACAAGCCACCTTGCCGCCCCCCTCTGCAACCCTGTAGGGCGCGATTCCTGAAATATTTTCGACAACGGATTTGATCAACGATTTCGCACCGGTCTTGGCGTCAAAAGCATAGAAAAACAGCATCCCCTTGGAGTTCCACCCAGTGTTGGATCCTTGTGCCGAAATCAGCAAATCTCCAAACAACCCGCCTGTAATTCCGAAGTAAGCTGCCCACTGGGAGGGGTTTTCTGACCAGAAATTCGTCATTTCAAATGCGCCGCTTTGACCGCGCTTGAAGATGTATCCCGTACCGTCATGGGCCCCGACTCGGAAGGTGAACGGAGATCCGACAAAAATATATTTTCCTGTCTCGCCAATGGACCATCCGAACGCCGGCGTGTCGTAAGAGCGGTCCGGGGCTTGAATGGCTCCCAAGTATGCCCCGTCGTTTTTGGCGTAGACGTACACCGTGCCGTTTTGCGTCCTTTGATGCACTAAGATGTAGTTTTCTCCCAAAGCGACCGCATCTCCGAAGTCTGTTGAATCAACTCCGATCGATTGTCCGGCTAGAATCAGAGGCGCTGGCGTGTCAGGGGCTCCCAAGGCTGTGAAGATCCCGCAGGACACGAAAACCATAGCCAATAATAGATTGCGGATCGGATTCATAGATGGGCATTGAAAGACACAGAGGGTCGTATGGGGCGTTCGGAGGCTGTCCAATTTTGCAGCAAGCCTTGTGCCCGCACTGCAAGTAACGATAGCAGGAAATTGCTTTTCACCCCCCGGCACGATTTCTTAAGCCTGGACGCGGGAGCATTAAGGGAGAATTACTTTTGCCCGATTCCTCGCGTGGCGTCCAGCGAAATTCGGCCATTATGTGCGACTTTGGCTTTGGTTTCCGGTAAAAGACCGGCTTGGTTCAAAGCTCGTATCGTTCAACTTGCGCACCAGTTCCTAGCCACAGTTTTATCGCCAATGCTCCGGCGGTGGGCTCAGTCCGTGTAGACGTTTTCGTAGTCCGGCATCGGGTCGCTCATGTCATCGGGCGAACTACGATGTTCCGTTTGCTCTCGAGGAGGCGCTCTGGAAGGCGCCATGCGCGGCGTACCGCT
>CANJZW010000121.1 GCA_947479475.1 Chthoniobacteraceae bacterium | reverse complement strand
TAGCTGGAAGCCACGGGGATTTCCAAGGCCACAGTCTGGCCTTCGGCCACCCTTTGAAAGAGGGTCCCACCGCTGGTTGTGAAAAGTGTTTCGCCCGCCGTGCTTTTGACCAGGGCCGCTGACTGGCTCAAATCGGGCAAGCCATTGCTGAGCAACGTCCATCCCCGTTGTCCTCCAGAAGCCTGGTCCGGCCCCAAGTTCGGGACGATCCCACAAGCGTTGTTCGCAGTCAGGCTGTAAGTTCCAAAGACCCGGGTGCCAGAGATGTTTGTTAATTGTAATGTCCCCCCGTTTATCGTGTAGGTGGTGCCGTCTAACGTCCCTGAAAGAACCCTGACCGTACCTTTCATCCAACGGTACTTCGGCTCGGTGGCGAATTGGTCGACAAACGGAGTCTCACGATACCAAATGTAATCGTCGTTGGTTGGGACGTTATAGACGCTGTCGAACGCTTGACTCAGGGGAATGGTGTCCGGCCTGGGAAACACCACCTTCGCCTGGATCGTCACGCTGGGCCTGCTTGCCGTATCCAGGATTACCAAACTCCCGGAAGAGACGGGTCCTGGAACACTGGTCAGCGAGTAAGTATCCGGGCCAGCCTCCGGATAGGGCTTCTGCCGCACCGCGACCACCCAGTCCTTGATTTGAAATGAATCACCCACCGTGGCCGTTAAACGGTACAATCCGGAAATGTCTTTGTTCAAACCTGAAGCCCCCTCTTTACTGATCGAGGTGAAGGAAAGCGACGTCCTGGTCAACGTCTCACTGATGGATCCGATTCCCAAAGAACTCCCCTCAGTCAAGGGGTCTCCTGCGCTGATGGTCCCCGACGCGAGCGTGGTCCCATTGATTGTTCCATTGCTCAACGCCCCGGAGGAGAGGGTGCCGACATAAAGCGTCTTCCAATTGCCTGGATCCACGCCGTTGGATCCCCACGGCAGGAATTGCCAACTGAATGTGGGCTTGCTCGAGGCTGACGCCACAATCGCGTTCAGCTGAAAACTTTCTGTTGGAGCGTTGACGTACACCACTTTCACCGGCGCATCCGGGGGAGTTATTTCCCCCTCGAAATACCCGATACTCCCGACCGACGCGGGCACACTGACGGTGATTTTGATGTAACTCCCGTCCACAAACTCACCAATGCGCGTTGACCCATCTGCGTACCCTCCCCTTCCAGTCCAGTAACGCACGAAATAGAATTTGGGGGGCGTATTGGCATCTCCAAAAAAATCAATATTGGTTGTCGGAAGATTTGCAATCGGAGGATCCCCTGGTACGGGACTTGGAACGAAGCAATCGCCGCTCGCTCCGCTGACCGGGACTGGGATACTCGCCATGTCGGTGGGATCTTTTTCCGAAACCATCCACTGGTACTGAGTCCTCACCAAAGGATTATAGGGGTCATCATTGGGGGCCTTTGGATAAGCGCTGACCTGCGCAGGGGCCGTAAGAGAAAGGGTATGGCCGCCGGGGGCAAGGGTTGCCTGTTGGCTCTGTCCGTTATTCCCAGTCGGATCACTCAGGTCTAACCACTGGATTAAGGAGGCCGTCCCATTGTTTTCGACAATGGGAGCGTAGGAGGCTTGCACCAAAAACGGGTTCTGGTCGCTACCAAGTTGGTCCCTCTTCACCGGTTCGGCTCCTTGCCGGCCATCCTGCGGAAAACAGATGACCCTAAAGAGGGCCTGCGGCAACTTGAGCTTGGGCGTGGGCGTGTTGAATGCGTTATAATCAATGAATGATTTTTGAAACCCCCCGATTTTGAGATACGCGGTATTCGTCCCCACTAAACTTAGCCCGCCAGACCCATCAATGCCCAAAACGGAGGCGGCTTTCGTATTCTGATAATTCGCCGTGTCCCCCAAGTTAACCCACTCTGACTCGGCACCCGCCGCAGTGCCGCCACTGATCGTTCCCGTGTACACCTGCCACTGGTAGGAAACTGCATCTGCGGGCGTCACAAAAGCTTGGAGTGCAAAGTCGATCACTCCGCCGTTCAAATCGGGTCGCAGTTGAGTCAATTCAAGGCCGTCCAGCAAGGAAAGTTGCGCGTAACCGGGGGCCAAAAATTTGGGATCTTCCGCTAAGGGATCATTGTCTGGGGGCGCGGGAGTGACGTACAGCGCGGCCTGGGCCGTTGCTCCCCCGACAGAAAATGGGTTAGTGATCAATAATTCGTACGGCCCCGAATCTCTTTCACTCAAGTTACTCAACGTCAGCGAAGGGGAATCTGCCCCTGAAATGATAACGTCACCATCAGACCCCGTGTTGATGTTTGGGAGCGCTCTCCCATCTTTTCGCCACTGATAAGTGTATTCTGAACACTCGTAAATAAAATCCCGATTTCCCTTCACTCCAGGGTACCCGAGAGCCGTGGTCGAAACAAACGTGTCCTGAGTCACCGTGAGGGGCCCATTCGCCAAAGTTCCGGTTACCGGCAGATTCAAAGTGATTGTCTTTGAGGCGAGATTAATGTTGGTAATGACGGAGCCGGGCGAGACATTCACACCCGATACAGGCATGAGTTTTTGCAGCCCGGAAGTGCTATTCACGGCAACTACAAAGCTCCCCTTCGACGCGTTTCCCTGAATGGACGGCAGCGTGGTGGTGGTGATCGCTACACGGCGGATAGAGTGGTTGGCGCTGTCGGCCACGAGCAAACTGGGGGTCGTGCCCGTCGAATCGTAAACGATCCCGGCAGGGTAAAAAAACGAGGCGGAAGTGCCTATTCCCTCGCCTGTGGAGCCATCCAACGGTCCGGGGCTTCCTTTTCCAGACACCGTCTGCACCCGGGCGCTGACGCCGGGGTTGTTAGAATCAATGATAACCCTCCGTATTTCATGGCTCCCCATTTCGGTGAAATAAAGGTTCCGGTATTTATCAATGGCTAGACCCGAAGGGTATGAAAGACGCGCAAGATTTGCCTTTGGCACCGCCTTGCTCTGCAGCGTCCCCAGCGTCCCGGATATCGTCGTGCTTGCAGTCGCCGTCTTCAGCCTGAGGGTCCCAGGGCTCAATACTTCCGCCACTTCGGCTGGCGTCACCAAGGAAGGGTCGCCCGCCAAAGTGATAAAGTCCCCCGCCTGGATCCCCACGGTCGAAGGCACGGTAATTCTGTCAGTGCCGTTCGTCGAACAGCCCGAGATCAGGACCCTAGGATAATATCCGGTGTTCCCGTCCGCGTTGGTTCCCGTGGCGGTCGCCCTTGCGCCCACCAGACCTGCGACAACCTCCGAAACCCAGTCCGCAGGAGCGGCCGTATCCGGAGTCTTTAGCTTACTTGCCGGCAGGTACAATTTTCGAATGACATGGCTCACGGTGTCGGCCACGTAGATGACCGGAGTTCTGCCTTCGTCCTCACTCGTTAAAACCATTCCACGGGGCGAGTACAGCCGGGCCACGCCGTTACCACTAGAACCAGTGGTCTGCGATACATTCCCAATATAGGAGACTGAGGTCACATAGGAACCGCCGGGCACCAAAACGCCGGCAACAATCGTCCCGCTGTTCAACGTGATTCTTTTGATGCTATTAAAATCCAAAACATAAAAGGCCGGTGCTTTCGCTCCTGTGGTATCCAACGCACTGGTCGTGGTATCGAATACAATCCCCCTAGGCTGGCTAAAATCGACCGTCCCGGAGGGCAGCGTCGCCGCATTCAAATAAGTGCCCTTTACCCACAAACCTCCGCCGAGGTCCAGGTCTTGTGAAAAGAGCAACGAACCCGCAATGAGAGTCCGCACACGTGTGTCTCCTACGTCCGAATAGATCCGGCGAATCGCCTTGTTTGCTGTGTCGGCAACATAAATAGAGCCGTCGTCTGCGGTGGCTAGGGATTCTGGAGAATTAAAAAGCGGCTCTGGAAGCTGGCCTGTCGTGGCCCGCTTCGCGTACGCCGCCTCATCCTGTTTCCGGTAGGACGTGGTGCTCAACACGGTCTGGTCCGTGACCAAATCCGCGGGCGTCTTTTGGTTTGCGGGTACATTAACGTCCATGGTGAGTGCAGGGCCGCTCTGGGCCGCTCGCTCCTTGTAAATGCCGTGCGCCGGGTAGGGGTCGTACACATCAAAGGTCAACGTCCCAGCACCGGCAGTGAGTCCGGAATTGTTTCCAGACTCCGGATCCGCCTTCAAGGCACCCGACACATAAAGGGTCACCCCATCGGTGCCGAGACTTGTCACAATCAATTCGCTGGTCGAACCGGGGCTGTAGACGGCCGGATCCCCGGAGTGTTGGACAAGAGCCAAAGGGTTCCCAGTGTAAACGAGGCGGCTGTTTGCGGCCAGAGACACCCCGGAATTTTTGACGACTTTCAATGTGCTGGGGTTTAAATATCCTCTCACCACAGCAACCTCAAGGGACCCCAGTTTGTTTACAAATTTGCTCGTCTTACCCAAAGCGGTGGTGTCTTCAGGGTGCTCTACCGAACCCAGAATGACCCCATCCAAACCCGCTATTGTCTTCCCTCTTCCGCCCGGCGTGATCTGCCGAATCGTGTGGTTGAGGGTGTCGGCCACGTAAACCATGCCCTGAGCGTCCACGGCAACGCCAAACGGATTTTGCATCAACCCATTCACATGGCTCTGGGCGTCCCCAAAGAACTTGGCTTGCCCGCCGATTTTTTGAGAAAGGCCGCTGGGCGACCTGACGATTTGCAAGACAGGCCTCGAGCCTCCCGGAGGTTGGGCCGGAGCCACCACGATCTGTGCGGGCGGCGTGAACGTACTCAAATCAACAATATAGGCCGTGTACAGAGCGGTAGAACCACCTGCGACGGCTGGCCAGGAGTTGTCCCAAAGGATCTCCCCAGTGTTTGCGACGCCAGAAACGTAAAAGTTTGGGTAAAGGCGTCCATTCCCTTCATCGCCGTATGGGTCATACCAATTGTAATGATTTAACCCTCCAGTATCGACAGTTTTCCTCTGCACAGTACTTGTCTTTTGGCCTACATAATTGCCATTTAAATACCAGTACACCACGGGGTAATCTACGGAAGCAGGTTCGACCCTGCCTAAAGCGAAAGAGACCGTGACTGTATAAGGCGTTTGATCGTTCACCACCTTGGAAGCTGGAGGTGAGTAGATGTATTTCGGTCTGGCCGCGGTAGCGCTCTGCGCGAAAGCCGAACCCTGGAGCGCCACCCCCATCAGCAGGAGGGCTCTCAATGTCGTCCACAAAGCGGTGCGCCGAGAAGCGCGGAAAAGCGGCCAGAGGTTCATAGGGAGTGGTTCATTAGCAAAGCACAACGTGTGCCGCAAAAACGGGCTATCTAACACTTCCAGCTTCCCAGAGAAGGGACGCGGTTGCACGAGAAAACCTTCTTTACAAAATGCCCTCTCCGCCGCCCCAGAGCGACCGCCCTGGACCGGCGGACGCCCCTCCACCTAAAACGCTTCCTCTTAGAAACTTGGCTGCAAAACGGCGCCCCTCCAGGCCGCCGCCCAAAGTTCCCCTGAACGCCTCCGAACACGGCCGCCTCTACAAATCCCTCACACCAGCTTAAGGTTTAGCCGGTAATAATTTTTCTAATAAAAGATTCAGCCGCCCAAAAACAACCCTCGGATCCTCGATCATTCCCGCGGAAACCATGGCATTATCGAGAAGCTGCCCGGCCACCTGTTTCGCCAGCGCTTCGTCTGAATGCCGCAAAGCCTCCAATCCCGCCATGATTCCGTGGTCGGGGTTTAGCTCAAACTCGGGCTTGGGCGTCAGGCCCAGGGAGTCGTCCTTGCCCATCATTTTCATCATCCGCCGCATGCTCGCGTTCATCGCCCCGTCCGCCTCGCGCACCGAGGCCGGGCTTCCCACGAGCCGCTGGCTCGCCCGCACCTCCGACACCCTTTCGCCAAAAGTCTCCTTCAAGAACCCAACCAACCCCTCCACCTGCGCATCGCTCAGGCTCCGGGTCCGGTCTTCCGGCCGGTCGATGGTGATTTCCGCCTTTGCGGCAGGGACCAGGGTTTTGCCCTCAAAACTGTGCAGATGCTCCAAGACAAACTCGTCGCGGGGATCCTCGAGGAAGATCACTTCCCAGCCCTTGGCCCGGAAGGCCTCAAAATCCGGGCTTGCCTCGGCGGCTTCCCGGTCGGGGGCATGCAGGAAATAAATATCCTTGTGCCCCTCCGGCATGCGCGAGATGTAATCCGACAGCGAGGTGGTGGCCTCCCCCTCCGTGTGGGAGCTCTTGAAGCGGAGCAACTTTGCAATCGCCTCCTTGTGGGACCAGTCGGTCGCGACCCCCTCCTTCAAGCAATGCCCGTGCTGAGCGAAAAACTTGGCGTACTTGTCCGTATCCTTGGACTCCTCCTCCAGCCATTTGAGGACGCGCTTGGTGAGCACCTCGTTGATTTTGCGCAGAAGCGCGCTATCCTGCATGGTTTCGCGGGAAATGTTGAGAGGCAGATCTTCGCTGTCCACAACCCCCTTCAAGAAGCGCAACCATTCGGGGAAAAGGCCTTTGGCCTTGGCGGTGATCAGCACGCGCTTGCAATACAGGTGCACCTCCCCCTCCTGCCGGTTCATGGTGAGCAGTTCGGTGTTGCGTTCCGGCACAAACAGGATCGCCTTGATCGAAAGCGGCGCGTCCGCGTTGAAATGCAGCCGGTACAAGGGGCTGTCTACGTCGTGGCCGATATACTTGTAAAATTCCGTGTAATCTTCGTCGCTGATTTCCGAGCGGTTTTTGGTCCAAAGCGGCTGGATCGTATTGACCGGCTTTCCGTTCAGCTCGATGGGAAACGACACGAAGTTAGAGTACTTCTTGATGACTTCTTCAATGCGATAGGCCGAGGCAAATTCGGTGTCCCGCAAGTGAAGGACGATTTTGGTGCCGCGCTCCAGGTCGTCTGCAGGGGCGATTTCGTAGCCGGTTTTTCCATCGCTAGTCCAGACGTAACCCTGGGCGTCGGACTGGTAGGAACGCGTGTATACGGTCACGCTGTCGGCCACCATAAACGCGGCATAGAACCCGACTCCAAACTGGCCGATGAGGCGGGCATCCCCCTTGGACTGTTTGATCTGCTCGAGAAACGCTTTGGAGCCTGAGTGGGCGATGGTGCCTAGATTTTCAACCAACTCTGACTGAGTCATCCCGATTCCGGTGTCGACCACGGTGATGGTTTTCGCCGTGTCGTCCGTGGAGATCTGAATGGAAAGCGCCCGGTCGGCTTCGAAAATATCGGTGCCGGCGGTTTGCTGGAGGAATTGCAGCTTCTCGTTGGCGTCCGCCGCGTTGGAGATGAGCTCCCGGACGAAAATTTCTTTCTCTGTATAGAGCGAATGGATGACGATTTCGAGAAGTTGGGCGATTTCAGCCTGAAACTCGTGTTTTTCGGTCTTGGACATAGGGGCGGATTATACGCGATCCGAGATCGGGTGGGAAGAGGGCAAGAAGGGCAAGATAGGGAAACATTGCCGCCCCCTTGAGGGCTCAAGCCGCCCACAGGGCAGGCGCCGCTCCGTAAAATCGCCAGAGAGCCCTGTAAGCCGTAACGCCACAGAGGGGGCGTCCGGCTTTGTGTGTGTTTGGGCCTACTAGAAGGTGTATCCCAACGAAACGGAGCCGTGCGTCATCGCCGCCTTGCTCTGTGCCTGGTAATCCACCGCTAGACGGAGTGTTGTCCGGCGCGTCAGGCCGGCTTCGAAGGCCGCCCCCACACGAAGAGCCTCCGCCCCACTGGCCGAGCCCGTGTAGCCGAAGCGCGAGGCCGAATCCCCTGCCAGATCCATGTCCAGAGCCCGGCCCTTGCTCCTGTAATCGTGAATCCAGTCCATTTGCAGTGAGGCAGATGCCGGTTTCGAAGCCAGCTTGAAACTCTGGCGAGCCTCCAGACCGACCTCGTGCAGGACGGAATACGTCCGCTGAGTCTGCGTGGTGACTTCCAAGCCGCCCATGTTGTTTTCAGAGGCGCTTTCCTGCGTATTACCCTGTGCGATCAACCGCACCGAAGGGGTCACGGTAAACGACCCCGTGGAAATCACCGGCCTGGCGAGTCCGACGTGCAGCAGCCATTCGGAACCGCCCATCTTGATCTTGCCCTCCTGCGTAGCCATCCCGGGTGCGCTGATCGTACGGCGGGCGGAAGAATCCGTGCTGCCGAACAAGAGGCCGGACTCGATCGTGTAGGTTCCCAAAGCCGCCGTGGCATAAGCCCCGCCATGCCAGGTGTCCGTGGTCACGCGCCCTGCGAGTGCGCTGAAATTAGCGCTCGTACTTCCCGCAGCACCGAGAACGCCCACCACCAGGTTGCCAAGCCGTTTTTCAACCCCGAACAGATCGCCCCAGGTGTTCCCTGAAAAGCCTGCGCTGCCCACCGTCGCTTCGGCGTTTTGCTTGTGCCAAGTCCCGTACCCTGTGGTCCAGAGGTTGTACTCTCCTTCGGCAGCCTCGATGAGGCCCGCACGCAGAGATCCAAAGTGGTTCGCCAGCCCCTGGTTCAAGGTGAGGGTGCGCTGTTTGCTCAACCCAGCGATTTCCGCATAAGCGGCTGGATTGCCGCCAGCCAGCTGGAGCGACACACGCGCCCGGGCCTCCGCGATGCTGGAGCCGGTGCCCAGCTCCAAAAGACGCTCGTCGCTGGCACCCTTCGTGATGATCCGCGTATCAAGCGCGGTGGCAAATCCCCTCGCATTGGAAGATAGTCCGGGGGTCGCGGCAAAGAGCCTGCGCTTGATTTCCAGCGCATTCACATTGCCTATCGCGGTGTACATGGCCGAATACACGCTCGTGGTTCCCACGTTGCGCATGAAGACGATCCGATCTTCGGCAAAGCTTCCATTCACCGTCCCGCCCAGGAAAATCGGAGCCAGCTTTGAGCCTGCCGAAAGAGCCCCATTTTCGTAATCCACAATCAATAGAGTAGCCAACGAGCCGATCGTGAGTGTCTGTCCGCCCGCGAGGATCTGGTCCTGCTGCGTTTTGCCAACTTCAATCTGCAAGGTTCCGTTCTGGAGGTTGACACTACCGACGATCGTCAATTTACCGGGCGAATTCCCGGGGCTCAACGTCGTCGAAGCATCACCCAGACTGATATTCCCCCGGATCGTTCCGCTACCCTTAAGGGTTTGCGCCGCGCCGAGTGTCATGGACCCGGTCCCGCCGCCCAAAACCAACTGCGCCGCAGAGGAACTTCCATTGCTGGTTCCCACTTCCAGAGTCGTCACGCCTTGCAGCGCTGTTTGGGTTGCCTCGTTGGAAACGGTGATGGAACCCGCACTCAACTGAACCGCCGACGCCACCACGGCTGTCTTGGCTCCCGAGAGAGTCAGAGTCGCCGGACTTCCGCCCTTACCAATCTCCACCGGCGCGTTGGTTGCCCGAAAAACGCCCCCAGTCACGGCCACGTTGACGCCGGACAACTGCACCGCTCCCCCAACCGTGATGTCCTTCAAGAAGGCCACGGTGCCGCCGGACAACTGCATCCCTCCGGCAATCGTAAGGTTGTTATTAAAAGCGAGTTTTGTGCCTGAAACCGTCTTAAGGTCACCGGTCATGGAAAGCGAGTTTCGGAAAACCACATTGCTGGTCGCCCCAAAGTCCAGCGTAGCCAGAGTCCCCGGGTTTTCTACTTCTCCGTTCAAGTCAGAGGCCTGCAATGTCGCAGCATCAAAACGCTTAAACTGAACGGTCCCAGCCCCGACCATCCGGTGGGAGGACGTGAGCGCAGGATCCACATTCGTAAAGACGGTTACGCTCGAGATCCCGTCGGGGATTTGAATGTTCAACCCGTCCAGGGAAACGCTCCCCACAAACACAGTCGATTCACCCAGACGCAACGTCGAGAGGGAGCCACCCGAGATGGTGGAGCCCAGAGTCAGAAGCCCGCCTGAAATGTCCAGAACCCCGGCGTTCAACACCAGGGCCCCGCCCATGGAGATTTTGGAGGCTGCTCCGTTTGGCGTGGAGAGCTGGAAGGTACCCCCATTGAGCGTGAACCCTCCGGTCTGCGCCAGCTTCTGAGTCACATTCAACAACCCGGCGCCTTCTTTAAAGACCCGTCCGGCACCGCTCAGTCCCCCAGTAAACAGGGCAGCCCCAGAGGCCACTTCGAATACGGTGCTCGTGTTAGCCGCCATCACCACGTTCCCAGAAGCGGTGCCGCTCGAAATTTGGTAAACCAAACGTCCTCCGTCCACCGCAATGGCGCTGTGACCGGACTGCTCGCCCACGAGACGCAGCGTGCCTGCGGCTACCGTGGTGGCCCCACCGTAGGAATTATTCGCTCCAGACAACACCAGCTCCCCTGCGCCGCCTTTCCAAAGCGACGTGTTTGTGCCCGTGAGGGTGCTCTCGAAGGTCACCGCATTTCCATTGGTATCGACTTTAAACTGCTGCCCGTTTGCCGTCGAAAAACGCTGGGAGTAATCCGTCGTGATTCCGTCTCCATACTGGAGAACGCCCCCGCTGAAGGAGATCGTGCCTACGGAAGAAGTCCCTCCGAGGGCGGTTCCGTCTCCCAAGTTCAAAACCCCGGCCTTGAGGATGACGTTTCCTGTGAAGGCGGCGTTATTGCTGGAGACAACGGTCGTCCCGGAACCTGCCTGCTCCAAAGTCCCTTCGCCGCTGACCGTCTGGGTCAGGGTCGTGTTCGCCGAGCGCGCCAGACGCATGATGGCATTCCGGTTGACGACAATGCGGCTAGATCCCGAAAGCGCACCGCCCTGGGCATAGTCACCCACCTGCACCGTTCCCTCACCCACGTTGATCGATCCAGTGAACGCCGTGTTGCCGCCGGCGAGTACCAGGGTGCCGGTGCCGTTCTTGTACAGCGCATCGGCTCCAGAGAGATCCCCTCCGAATGTGACCGTGTTGTCCGCCGTATTCACTGGCACACCGGCCGCCGCTTGGACAGCCACCCCGCCTGGGAGCAAGAGATTGCCCAAACTGCTGCCGAATTGGAGTGACCCTCCCGAAAAATTCAGCGAACTGGAGCCCAAGGCCGTCGCAGAAGCCGCAAGGAACACGCCGCCATTGAAATTCGTCGTCCCGTTAAACTGGGAGTTATCCCCTGAGAAACTAACGGTTCCAACGCCCGTTTTTGTCAAGACACCACCCCCGGAAATCGCATTGGCCACCTCCTTGGTGCCGGATGCCCCCACGATCACCAAGGTGCCGGAGTCCACAATTCTGCTCGCCCCGGATCCCGCGGCCGTACCCGCCTGCAAATGACCCGGCGTGTCCAAGATCACGGTGACCCCAGACTTGATTGTCAGCAAAGGCGTGAATGCGTAAGTTCCAATTGAAATGGTGCCTTGGCTGCCGCCGGCAACGATTTCCTGGCTGAAGCTTACAGCCTGCTTCTTAATGTAGATCGTGGTCTTGGCAAACTCGGGTGCCAACCTCAACACGGTTCCTGTAAAAATCCCATTCACCAGATTACTGGAGCCGGTTCCAGTGTCTCTGACCGTGCCTGCGGTGAATTCATAAGTGCCAGGCAACCCCTCAACGGGCCCGCCCTTGGTCAGGTAGTCGAACGTGACGCTTCCAAGCTGAATGGTGACCCCGGCAGGCAGATCCAGCCGTAGATTGTTGCCTTCGTCCAAAAAGTCAGGCCGCGTGTCAAAAAGAATTTTTCCAGTGCCGCTGAAGGTGAATGTGCCTGTGCCAAGCGTGCTGATCTCCTGAATCCACATCTCCTGCTGAGCCCCACCCACGGCCAAGGTGGCACCGCCAGAAAGCGCCACCGTGGCATTGTCTCCAAAGATGTTGTCGGTCGGTCTGGAAAGATCCAGCGTCACTTTTTCGCCCAGCGTAAATTTACCGTCCAAGGCGGCGGCCGTTCCGACTTGCAACGTCGATCCAGCCCCCGTGGCCGTGAGGAAAATACTCCCAAGGCTGGGCTGTATAATGCCACTGTATGCCGTGGTTCCAGCGTCCAAGGTCAGCTTCAAAGTACCCCCGGCGCCGACCGTGACGCTCCGGGTGTTGGTTAACAAATTAACCGAACTGAGTGTTCCACCTTCCACTGTGAGGGCCAGCCCAGAACCCAGCGGCGTGCTCAGCAAGAGCTCCTCCGAGCCACTCTTCACAAACGTGCCTGTCCCGGCAATCAGCCCTGCGCTGTTCCCGGAGGACACCCTTAAGATATTCGAAGAAGCACTGCTTCCACCCAGCGTTATCGCCCCGCCGGTCAAAGTTCCGATGCTGGATGTCGCCCCGTTCAAGGTGAGCACCACAGAGTCGTTGCTCACCGCTCCCAGCGTCGCAGTCTGGCCCACGGTGAGCGTGCCGCCCGAAAGCGCAACCACACTGGCGTTGCCGCTCACATCCACGAAACCGCCGCTCACGCTTTGCGAGCTCAGGGAGGCTGCGCGCACGGATCCACCGCTGATTGCGGCATTCAAAACACCCTGTACCGACACCGTGCCGGCAGAGATGCTTTGCGCGGTGATGGTGGCGCTACTTCCGAAGGCGGTGTTGCCC
>CANJZW010000120.1 GCA_947479475.1 Chthoniobacteraceae bacterium | reverse complement strand
CATGCCAGGCTTTTGGCGAACATGGCATTACTGCGTAGCGTCTGTCTGTTGATGTACTCGCGCATGGGATCTATAGACGGCTATCTACCCGCACGGCGTGAGGGGCTTTGCGCTTATCCGATGCTGGCAAAACAGCTCATCAACCAGAAAATCTGACTTCAAAACAAAAAGCCCTGAGGCTATGCATGCCTGTTGCCTCCCCACGATTGATGTGGCGACGGTTTAGTGTTGTTCGACGCTGTCGCGGCGGTGGTCCCAGCGGCCGGATTTGTTACGATGGGCAACGGCGTAAAAGAGTTCTACGATTTTCCGCACTTCAGGCCAGCGGAGCGCCAGTTTGGCGAAATAAACGACCTGTTTTTTGAGCTCCGGGCTGAGCGCCTCGGGAAGCTCAGGATCTGAACCCAGTGGCTTGAGTTTTCCACCCGCCACGGCGTTGATGTTCACCACCGTGTCAAAACGCGGGGGAACTTGATCCTTGAGGTATGCGGTTAGCAGATCGCTTTGGTATTCTTCCGGAAGGGATTCCAGAATCCGTCCCACCGTGGAGGAGTCTGGCGCGGACTTGCCGCTCAACCAGCGGGAGACATTTGCTGGGTCAGTGCCGAACCGATTTGCGAACTCTTGCTGAGTCCAGTTCTGTTCTTTGAGTAACGCCGTGAGTGATGACCTGAAACGATGCATTCCCGCAAAGTATTCGGTTCAGATTTCATGGCAAGCGGAAGTGTCAAATTTCTTAAAAAAATACGTCTGAATGTATTGTGTATAAGTTTGAGTGCTAGCATAATGCAACTTGTCTTTTTACTTAACCTTGGTGCGGTCTTAGTGCCTTGAGGGATGCGTTTTGAATATCTTTTTTAAGGTGCACTTGTGCGTTCCACTGTTTTTAATTTAGCCTTTCGAACCGTTTTTCCATGAAACCCAACTCCCGTCTCAAAGTTTCCCTTCTATTCTTTTTCCAGTTTTTCACCTGGGGTGCTTGGGGCGTTTCCATGGGTACGTGGATGAACGGCTTGGGTTTTAGCAACCCGCAGATCGGCACCGCTTTTGGCGCGACGTCCATTGCGGCCATGATCTCCCCCTTTCTCGTGGGGATGGTGGCCGACCGGTTTTTCCCGGCACAACGCGTTCTGGGCGTCCTTCATATTGCGGGCGGCCTGATCCTTTTTGCGGCCTCTCGGGCGACGACGTTTTCCGTGTTTTACCCCCTGCTTTTGGGGCACACCCTTTGCTATATGCCGACGCTGGCGCTGGCCAATACCGTGGCTTTTTCTCAAATGAAAGATGCGGCCCAGAGTTTTGCTGGGATACGCGTGATCGGCACCTTTGGGTGGATTGCGGCTGGGATGTTGGTGGGAAAGTTGAATCTGGGCACTAGCTCGACCCAGTTTGTCCTTGGAGCAGGAGTTTCGGTGGTTCTGGGCTTGTACTGTCTGTTTGTGCTGCCGGAAGTGCCGCCCAAATCGAAGGGGACACCGGCCAGTATTCGCTCGGTACTGGGCTTGGACGCCTTGGAGTTGATGCGCGACCGGTCTTTTAGCGTTTTTGCGTTGGGCTCCTTTTTGATCTGCATTCCGCTGGCGTTTTATTATTCGGGTACGGAGCGGTTTTTGACGCAGATCGGGATGGCGGAGGCGCCCGCGAAAATGACTTACGGGCAAATGAGCGAAGTGCTTTTCATGCTGGTGTTTCCTCTGATGTTTTCGCGTCTGGGTGTGAAGCGGATGTTGCTCTTGGGCATGGCCTGCTGGGCCGCCCGGTACGTGTGTTTCGCCCAGGGAGACGCCCAGTCCCCATTCGGCATGGGGCTGCTTTTGGCAGGGATTATCCTGCACGGCCCCTGTTTTGACTTTTTCTTTGTCACGGGCCAGATCTACGTGGACCAGCGCGCCCCGGAGCGGATGCGGGCGGCGGCGCAGTGTTTTATTGCATTTCTCACCTACGGGGCGGGGATGCTGGTTGGTTCGATCAGTCAGGGCTTTGTAATCGACGCCTACACCAAGGACGGGGTGGTGCATTGGGCGCCCACCTGGCTTTGGCCAGCCGCGGGATCGGTTCTGGTGCTGCTGGTGTTTTTGGTCCTGTTCCGCGCGCCTGCGACTCAGAAAGAGGAGTTGCCAGCCACTGTTTGAGGCGGCGGCGGACTCCCAATGAGCGGTCGGCCTGGGGCGGGGCTGTGGAATTTGAGGCGGCACTGGCAAGTGGGGGCGTTTCCGGGGTTGAGGTGCGGGAGGCCGTCTCTGCGGCTTCCCATGAGCCGGTCCCTAGAGGAGCATCTCGCGGATGACCTTGCCATGGACGTCGGTCAGGCGCCGCTCAATGCCGTTGTGGTAGAAGGAAAGCTGTTCGTGATTGAGACCGAGCACGTCCAAGATCGTGGCGTGGAAGTCGTACACGGTGGCCACGTTTTCAACGGCTTTGTAGCCAAACTCGTCGGTTGCTCCGTAGCTGAAGCCCTTTTTCACCCCGGCTCCAGCCAGCCACGCGGTAAAGCCGCTTGGGTTGTGGTCTCGGCCGCTGGCCCCCTTTTGGAACGTCGGCATGCGGCCGAACTCCGTGCACCAGACCACCAGGGTGTCCGCCAAGAGCCCACGCTGTTTGAGGTCGGTGAGCAGGGCTGCGGTCGGCTGGTCCATCACGATGCCGTGCTTGACGTACTGCTCTTCGAGCGCCTTATGGCCGTCCCAGTTGCTGACGCCTTCCCCGCCCGTCTGGTAGGCCCCGTTGAAGACCTGCACAAAGCGGACCCCTTTTTCCACGAGCCGTCTAGCCAGGATGCAATTGCGCGCATAGGCCGCCTTCAAATCCTGGACGGGGTTGCCCGCCGCATCCGCCCCGTACATTTTCAAAATGTGTTTGGGTTCGGAGGAAAGGTCCGCCACTTCGGGGACGGAAAGCTGCATCCTCGCCGCCAGTTCGTAGCTGGAGATGCGGGCTGCCAGCTCGGAATCCCCAGGAAACTTTTCCAAATGATGCCTGTTTAGGGTGGCGAGAAACTCGCGCGTCGCGCGGTCCGTGGCTGGCGAAAAAGCGGAGGGTCGCGAGAGGTTTCGCAGCGGTTGGGTGGCATTGAAGTCGGTCCCTTGAAAGGCCGCTGGCAAAAAGCCCGGGCCCCAAAAATTGCCGGCCGATTGGGGGGCGCCCCGAGGGTCGGGTACGGCGACATAAGCGGGGAGTTCATCGTTCTCGCTGCCTAGCGCGTAGGTCGCCCAAGCTCCCATGCTGGGAAAGCCGTCGAGAGTGAACCCGGTGGCCATGAAGTTTTCGCCCGGGCCGTGCGTGTTGGTTTTTCCCGTTAGGGAATGAATGAAACACATCTCGTCGGCGAGTGCTCCCAGGTGAGGCACCAGATCGGAGACCATCTTGCCGGACTGGCCTTTTGGGCGAAATTCCCAGGGGCTTTTGGTCAGGTTACCCTGCTGGCCTTGAAAGGTGACGAGGCCCTCGGCGCCGGGCATGGGCTGGCCGTGGCGTTTGATGAGTTCGGGCTTGTAGTCAAACGTGTCGATCTGGCTGACCGCTCCGGAGCAGAAGATCATCAACACGCGCTTGGCACGGGCCTCGAAGTGGGGGAGGCGCGGGGCGTTGGGGTTTGCAGGCTGGATGTTGGGCCGGATGGGGGTCTTGGCGGAGGCCTGCTCGCGCCCCAGCAAGTGGGCGAGGGCGATGCCGCCGAGGCCCGTGGCCGTGTGTCCGAGAAAATTCCGCCGGTTTAAAAATGGGTGCATGAGTGATCTCCTAAGCTTAGAAAACAAACAGAAACTCGCTGGTATTGTAGAGGGCGCGCACAAACGACAGGAGCCCGTGCTCCTGGATGAGGGCTTGGGAGCGCTCCAGTTCGTAGGCATCCGGCGGTCGCGCGTAAAACAGACGGAAAGCAAGTTGCACCTGCTCTTCGGACTGCGCTCCGGCCTCCGCCTGAAGGCGCTGGAGGAGGATCTCCCCCTGGCCGCCGACGAAAGTGCTGTTGAAAAGATTCAGCGCCTGAAGCGGTGTGTTGGAACGGCTGCGTTTGGCCATCACAGAGCCGCCGTCCGGGCAGTCGAAGGCGCCAAAAACACCGTCCTGGGCCGCGCGGACCCGGAAGAGGTAAACCATGCGGCGGTATTCCTCGGGTGTGTATTTTTCCTTCGGAAAATAGTGACGGACATTTTCGCGCACCACGTCCAGAAGGTAAAAACCGGCGCCCCCCATTTTCAGATCCAAGGCCCCCGAAACGGCCAGCATGCTGTCGCGAATGGCTTCCGCCTCGAGCCGCCGGGGCGTGTAGCGCCAGAGAAGACGCCCGTCCGCATCGCGTTTTTGAGCGTCGGGGCGGGGAGCGGAGCCCTGCTGAAAGGTGGCGGAAAGGAGCAGCAGGCGCTGCATCTGTTTGATGGACCATCCGCGCTGGACAAATTCATCGGCGAGCCAATCCAGCAGTTCGGGATGGGTGGGCCGGCTGCCATTGAGGCCGAGATCGCTCGGCGTATCCACCAGCCCGTTTCCAAAAACATAGTGCCAAAGCCGGTTCACTAACACTCTGGAGGTCAGTGGATTGTCTGCGGAAGCGACCCATTCGGCGAACTTCATGCGGCGCTGCGCGTCCGGGGCGTCCACATCCAGCCCGAGCGTCCCGAGGACGGAGAGGGCATCGGGAGCGACGGCCTCGCGCTGTTGCAAAGGCTCACCGCGGTAGAGCCGGTGCGTGCGGACGGGGTTGGCGGCAAACTTGCCCACCCAAGCGGAGTGTTCCGCCGCCGTAATTTGCTCCTGAATCGTTAGAATGTCTGCCTGCAATTTGCGGGCGGCTGCGCCATCTTGAGGTGAAAGTTTTGCGAGAAAAGCATTCGCGCCGCTGGGATTAATCCCAGCGCGCCGCCCCTCGGAGGAACCCACCTGCTGCCATTGGCCCGGTTCGGAAGAAGCCTCGATTTTGTACTGCGTCACCAGCCTGTCAGAAAGGAGAGCGTTCCGGTCGCGACCCCAGACTACTTTGGCAACGCGGACTTTTGCGGGAAAATCGATCTGCACCCAGCCTGTGCCTTTGCTGTTGGCGATCCAGCTGTGCGCATTTCCGAATTTGCCATCGTTAAGGTGCGCCAACTGGTGGATGGCATAGCCTGGGAGCGTTCCTGAGGCGCTAGCCTTGCCGCCGTTGGCTGCCAGAGCCACATTCCGGCCCTCGGCATCAAAGACTTCAAGCTCGTCAAGGCACGCCTCCGCCCCGTTGGTTGCGAGAATGGTGAAGCGGATGGCGGATGCCTCCCGGGGTTCGAACGCGTCCTCGTTGCGTGCGGCGCTCACGGCCGGCCGTTCGTTCCCTTTCCCTGCGGCTACCGGCTCGGGAACCGAGGCCGCCTTTCTTTTAAGGACCTCCAGTTCCGATTTCTGCCGCTGCTCCTGTGCCTTGAGCGCCACAACGGCCTCCCTCTTTGGCGCGTCCAGCATTTCGCGCAGCGGGCGCTCGCCCATTTGGACGCCCGCGAAGACGGCCTGCATCGCGTAATAATCCTTCTGTAAAATCGGGTCAAACTTGTGGTTGTGGCACCGCGCACATCCCATTGTCAGCCCGAGAAAAGCGGTGCCCGTCGTGTTGACCATGTCGGCGAGCTCCTCCTGGCGCTGCATGAGCGTCAGATTGGGGTCGCCGCTTTTGACGCTGTCGTAGGGGCCCGCCACAAGAAAGCCAGTGGCCCGATCGGTCCCGAGCATGTCGCCGGCGAGCTGTTCTTTAATGAACTGGGGGTAGGGTTTGTCTGCGTTGAAGGATTCAATGAGATAGTCGCGGTAGGGATAGGCGGACTTGCGCTCCGCATTGCGCTCAAACCCGTCCGTGTCGGCGTACCTCACGACGTCCATCCAGTGTCGGGCCCAGCGCTCTCCGTAACGAGGGCTGGCCAGGACGCGGTCCACGAGCCGTTCCCAGGCATCCGGGTCTTTGTCTGCGATGTATTCTTCAACCTCCGCTGGAGTCGGGGGCATCCCGTGCATGACAAGGTAAAGCCGGCGGATCAGCGTCCGTGGCTCCGCTCTGGGAGAGGGTTGGAGCCCTTCCTGACGGAGTTTTTCGAGCACAAACCGGTCAATCGCGTTGTTTCCAAAGGAGGCTTCGAGTGCCGGGGGAGTGGGCCGCTGCACCGGTTGAAAAGACCAGTGGGTGGTTTTGATCCGCAACTCTCCGGCGGCTTCCTGCGCACCGGGCAACTGCCCGCCCGAGTCAATCCACTGGCGGAGGATCTGCACCTGCGCCTCTCCCAGACGCGCCCCTTTGGGTGGCATCATCTCCTTTGGGTTCTTGGAAGTGACCCGCTTGAGCAGATAGCTCTCAGCGCTGTGGCCCGCGAGCAAAAGGGGTTCGCCCGACTCGCCCCCCTTGAGGATGCCGAGCGTGGTGTCCAGGCGGAGCTTGTTCTTCTGCTTGTCCGGCCCGTGGCAGTCGAAGCAATGTTCCTCAAGGATGGGGCGGACGCTCTTCTGGTAGAAGTTCAGGTCCGGGTTTTGCGCCTGCGCGAGGGGGAGCGCCAGGAGGGCAGCGAGGGCGGAGAACAGACGGCGGAGGGCGGTTGGGGAGGGGAGAGGCATGGGGCTTGATATTGTATACAATCCTGATTCCATGAAGCACAACCCTTACCAGACTCGATTTCTTAGCCGTGAAACCCGAACCCACTCCCTTTCCGCAGCCCGCTGGCAAAGCGAATGTCGTTTCCGGCGTCATTCACGGCCTGCTTCAGGGCCGCTGGCGGGGAGGGGAGCGTTTGACGGAGGAGGCCGTCGCGCAGACTTTTGCGGTTAGCCGCACGCCGGTTCGGGAGGGTTTGCTGGAGTTGGCAGCCATGGGCATGGTCCAGCTGCGCCGTAACTGCGGAGCGGTTCTGCAGCCTTTTGGGCCGGCGCAACTTTCAGAGATTTACTCCGTTCGGACACTGCTTGAAGTCGAGGCCGCCCGCCTTGCCGCCGCGCGTATTCCCGCGAGTTTGGTGGACGCGCTGCGGCTGGACTTTGAGCGGTTGCGAAACGAAAAACGCCCGGACGAGGGTTGGAAGCTGGACCAACTTCTGCACACCACGATTGCCACGCAATCTGGCAACAGGCGTTTGGCGGAGGAAATCAGTCGTTACACGCTCCTGGTTCAAACGATGAGGGAAGCGGCGGGGAAGGTTCTGACCGGGATCCAATCCGCCTCAATCAGGGAGCACCTCGAGATCATCGAGTGCCTCGGGCAAGGGGATGCCTTGGGCGCCAGCGAGGCGATGAAAAGCCATCTGCAACAAGCGGAGCGGTCTGCGCTCGCCGCCATGGAGTCCCTAAGTGCGGGTGCAGTCAGGGACGCGTGATTTTTAGAAAGGAGCAGAGGGTTGGTCTGAGAGTGGCGCAGGGGTGTGGTTATTGGAGTGTTTTGGGGGGTAGAGCCGCTTGTGAATGAGGCGATGCCGAGGGGGGGCTAGTGGTTGGGCTCTGTTAAAGGTCAGCGAATTACCCATCCGGCTCGCACAGGGGCTGCGAATTAGGAAGTGAACCGGCGGGTTCCTCGGATGTGAACCAAGGCCGGTGAATCAAGTCACGAGGTCCTAATATGTGTATTTTGAAGTCGATATCCCATTGTATTTGGTCGTTGAGGGTCGGCGTTTTGGCCGCTGGATGCCTTGGCCTGGGCTTGGGGCCTTCGGGCAGTGAGGTGGCGGCTCAGGGTTTGATTCAAGAGTGGGAGGCGAAAGCGGTCCTGGAGTTTCCCGAACTTGGGGTTCAGGATTCGCCCTTCAACCGCTTGTTTTTGGAGAAAGCGGCCTTGCTGAAGGAGAAAAGTCCCCAGTCCCTCGGGGATCCTAGCTGGCCTTATAGGCTCGCCGTCCGAATCGCCGAACATCCGGAGTTGTTCAGGCCGGTGGCAGGCGTGGGCGGAGCGATGGGGCAGACTGAATCTGGGGGGGAGTTTGGCTCCGGGGTTATGGAACTATGCGTGAAAGCGATTAAGCAGAAGGTTTCAGCCGAGAATTCCAGGGAAAAGTTGGCGGACTGGCTTGCGGGCGACAGAGTCATCCATGGGCGGCGGGTACTAGCTCTGCTGGAGGCGGATGCATCGACTCCCGAGCTGCGACCGGCGCTGGCCGCCTGGGTGAGAAAAATGCTGCAGTCGCCGGGGCACAATTCCGAGGAGGACCGGCTTTGGCTGCAGGCGTTTTTGAGTGCCGAGAAATTACAGGAGCCTGTGGCGGCTCTCTTGGGGCAGGAGGTCGTCGAGTTTCAGTTTCGACTTTTGGGCGAGACGGAAAGCATGGAGTTTGCAGAGGGCTGGTTATCGGGCAAGCCGAGTTTATTTGTGGCTGGCTCCAAGGGGCTTACGGCAGGCAGGGTGAGGGTTTTGGAAAAGGTGGTTCGAAACCGGTTTCAACTTGGGGGATTGGCGATTCCCGAGTTTTTTTGTCTGCAGACGTTTTACGCATATGAAGCGGTGAATCCGGGCGAGGGCTTTTTGCTGCTGGACCAGTTTCCACTGGTGCAGTGGCCGGAGAAAATGTTGACGGGTTCGAAGTTGCCCTTGGTGCGTTTTAACGCGCAGAAAAAGGAGTGGGTGAACTACCTGTCCAAAGTCCTGGAATTGAGTTTGTGGATGAGCGAGGGCAGAGCGGTGTCGATGGATGCATGGAGCAAGGATGAGGTGCGCCCCGGCGCTCTCGACCAGTATGTTCTCTGGAAGAGCCGGCGCATGGATTCCGTCGAAGACACCCTGGTTTGGCTGGAATCTGTGGCCGTGCAGTTTGGAAAGCATCCCTCGGCGCTTGTGCGTGATTTGAGGCGTGTGTTTCCGGCGCTTGCCTATGTCGTGAAGTGCGAAGCGCAAAAAGCCTCGGTGCAATGAGTCGCCGTGTTTTTTGCTCCTTTGGGGATTCTCCTGCGGCTTTGAGGAGCGGCTTTTGGTGGCGGGATTTGGAGCGATTCTTAAAGGCCCGGCAAGGGGGGCGGCGGATGCAAGATCGGATGCGGACCTCTTGGCCGGGCGGCCCAGATCCTGTATGGGGAATTGGGTTGGGCGCGTAATTACTATTGATTTAAGGATTGTTTTATCGTGGGATCTATTGCGTATTATATTCCCCCGCAGAGAAATCCACTTCCGGTTTTCTGTTTATCTCCCCCCCTATTGTTTTGTGATGTTTGCCGGCAACCTTCAGCGCCAGTTGATCCATCGTCGCCCTTTCTTGCAGAGCGGCCTGGCCGGATTGCTCGGCGGGGTGCTGGGCCCGCTCTCATGGCTGCCACAGGCCGCCGCGAGTAATGCCCGCGCTGGGAAGGCGAAGGCGGTTATTTTAATTTTTAACGGTGGCGCGCCCAGTCACATTGATCTTTGGGATCCGAAACCTTCCGCTCCCTCGGAGATGCGTGGCATTTTCAAACCGATAGGGACAAACGTGGCAGGCATTCAGGTTACCGAATTGCTGCCGCGCATGGCCCGGCGAATGGACAAGGTTGCTCTTGTGCGCTCCGTGCACCATCAGCACAGCAGTCACAACGGGGGAATGCATTGGGCGAACGTGGGGCGTCCATACCGCGTGGATAGCACTTTGATCAATCCGTCGCGCACCGATTTGCCCGGGGTGGGCACGCTCGTGGGCTGGCTGGCGCAACGCGATGGATTCAGCCCTGGCATTCCGCCTTACGTGATCACCCCGTTTCCAACTTGTGACAGCAAACTTTACATCACCCCCGGCCAGGACGGGGCATGTCTTGGGGCGAAGTTCGCGCCGTTTGTACTGGATGACGACCCCAATGCGGCGGATTTCAAGGTGCGTGGAATGGCGATGAATGAAGCAATTTCTTCAGGCCGTTTCCAGGAGAGGCTGGATTTGTTGAAGGAGTTTTCGCAGGTCTCCCCTCCTTTCATTTCGGAGCAGTCCCTCGAATTTGAGGAATCCAGGAAGCAGGCCGCCGGCATCCTGCAATCGGGACGCGCTGCAGCCGCATTTGATTTATCGAAAGAGCCAGACTCCGTCCGTGAGAAGTATGGCCGGCACAGCTGGGGACAGTCCCATCTTCTGGCGCGCAGGCTCGTGGAAGCGGGCACGCGGTACGTCACCACCGTGAACGGACCCAGCATTACATGGGACACACACAAGGATAACTTCAACGCGCTTCAGAACCGGCTTGTCCCGCCGATGGAGCAGGCGTATGCCGCACTCTTGGACGATCTTGAGGAGAGGGGTCTTTTGGAGACAACCCTGGTGGTTTGGATGGGTGAATTTGGGCGTACGCCGAAAATCAATGCGGACGCTGGGCGCGACCACTGGCCGGGGTGTTACAGCGTCTTGTTGGCGGGCGGCGGAGTGCGGGGAGGGCAGGTGATTGGCGCCTCGGATTCCATTGGGGCATTGCCTGCCGAGCGGCCTGTTTCGCCAGCCGACATCCATGCTTCAATGTACGCGGCCTTGGGCTATGACCCTAAAAACATCTGGTACCAATCAAACGATGGACGGCCGATGCCGCTCACCGAGGGCTCCGTGATCGGCGAACTTTTCTAGGAGCCGTTTTTGGTGCGGCTTCACGCTAAGAAAAGGGGGCGCTGGAGCATTTCCTGCGGGCACGGCACCTGTGGTGAAGTTCAGCACAGTGGGAACGGGTGGTTTCCTCCCCATGTGCGGCTGTTTGGTTGAGACAAAAGTTTATCGGCAAATGGAGCCGGTTTTCGGAATATAACCGCGATGACTTCCGCCCCTGATTTGCGGCACCAGCAGTTCCTCCGACTTTTTATGGCGAGTGAACAGGCGGTGCGTGCTTTTGTCAGGTCGCCTATTCCGAACATTGCAGATTCTAACGATGTCATGCAGGAGGTGACGCTTGTACTCTGGGAAAAATTCGCAAAGCATCCCACAGGCGGTGATTTTCGCAGATGGGCCTGCCTAGTGGTAGAAGCGCCTGCCGAAGTCCGCTTCGAATCGGCAGAACGTCTTCGGGTGTTGCGTGGCCAGTGCGGCTACCGTGGCTGTCTGGTTTACTCGTGCTGCAGCCGTCTTCGGGAGCGTATGCATTGATAACGTTGTCTTTCTAGAACGACTATCGCAGAGAGAAAAACATGGTCGCACTCTCTGTCGGGGGCCCGCAGGGCCCGCCGTTTTTGAGCCGCTGGCGTGATACATTTGTGTCGGGGCTCCGCGCCTCGTGGGATGCCGCTAAAACTCGACACCCAGGATGGCGCGCATTTGCACCGCCGCCTGTGTTGACTTGTCAGTGGTTTGGAAAAGAGCTGTCGCTCCCACGAAAAAACGTCCTTTTCGAAAGGTGATGTTCGGTCCCGCATAAACTTCCGCATCAGCAGGGGCGCGCCAGCTGCCCAGGGGCAATTTGTGGACGAGCTCCGCGCCCAACGAAAGATGCTCCGTCAGGTCATAAGCGAGACCCATAGTCTGGCCGAGTTCGCCGGCGGCTTCTTGGAAATCGCCAAAACGCGCTCCCGACCACGCGGATTCAAGAATGCCGTTCCAGCCGAGCACCCATTTGCCCACCCGCTTTTCTAGAAGGAGTTTTCCTTCGAGAGAGGCGTGGCGCTCGCCCATTGTTAGTTCAGCGTAAATTGCCGAACCGACCGGGTCGGTGACGGGGTGACTTAGGTTGTGGATGACCTCGATTGCCGAATGGGCGTAGCTGCTTTCGTGGGCCCGCGCATCGTGCTGCCAATTTGCCAGGGAGATGCCGAGTTGCGTGCGTTTGCTTAGACCGAATTCGAGCTCATGACGGACCTCAAACGTGCGAAGGACCTCTGGGCGCGACTTGTAGGTGATCCGGTTCTCAAGTTCGATTTCTCCGACTGGCGCGGTGAGGGTGGGATAGGTGTAGGCGAACCGGCGCTCCGAAGCGGAGGCTGAAGTAACGGAAAGGAGTAGAGGCAACGCGAGGGCAAGGAGCGAGAGGCATTGGGGTTTCATAAGGGGGGCAATGGTGAGCAAACCCCTGCGGGGAGGTCAAGATGAGATTGAGACCCATTCTCATTATTTGTGCCATCGATGGCTACCTCTTGGTTTCGTGATAACATCTCATTCCGTCACATGACGGTGGATCCAGTTGCGCGGGAGAGTTTTTCGGCGGAAGTGGCCGATGCCGGTAAGCCGGTTGAAGAGGTTTCTCGCGTCTTCGCCAAACTCGGGGCGGGCCAGGAAGGAAATCAAAGAGGCCATTCCTTTGTCTCTCACCTGAAGGAGGCCCCGCAATAGGCGGCTGCGTAATGGAAAAAGCCCGACCTCCGGCAAACCGGAATTTTAGCCATTATCCCAACTGGAGTCAGGAGTTTTCTTGGTGGAGGCGGAAGCGGTCAGGGCTTTTTGGAAGGGATCTGATAGCTGCAGCGTTACGCTTTCGCTCGGGGGGGGGGGCAACTTTGGCACCTTCGCTTTGAGCACAAATGTAAGCCTCAGGAGTACTCGTTTAGGCCCACACGAGCGGCACTATTCGGTCGCCGTTTACATCCGTGATCGGCGAACTTTTCTAGGAGCCGTTTTTGGTGCGGCTTCACGCTAAGAAAAGGGGGCGCTGGAGCATTTCCTGCGGGCACGGCACCTGTGGTGAAGTTCAGCACAGTGGGAACGGGTGGTTT
>CANJZW010000119.1 GCA_947479475.1 Chthoniobacteraceae bacterium | reverse complement strand
ATGCTGCCTACGGAAAATCATGAAGCAAACCGGCGAACAGCCTCCGAGAGCCGGATGCGGGAAATCCGCCCGTCCGGTTCGATGAGGGGGAGATGAGGACACGGAGTGGTAGTGGCCGCAAACCATCCTTGTCTCCCTACTCTATTAACGCAGTACACGATCTCGCCCGAGACAAAGCTTCCCATTCACAGCCATCCTGGAATGCAGATTGAAAGGGTCATGGCCGGAGTGCTGACTTACACGGTTGTCAGCGGAGAAGCCCAGGTGACGTGTGCGGACGGCTCGGAGCTTTTGTTGGAGGCGGGAAAGACTGCGGAATTAAAACCGGGTGATTCTTTGGTGGAAACTGCTGGGATGGTACATTTTGGAGAAAATAAGGGCGACCAACCGGTGGTGTTATTATCCTCGTCCTTGTTTGACGCGAGTCAGCCGAAGGCGATTCTTCAGAACTAATCCTAAAGACGGCAATAGGCGATCACATGCCGGAGACATCAAAGCCGGTGGTTGATGAGGTTTACATAAAAAGGGGGCGACATCGGGTCCCGCATACAGCTAGTAGGCGATTCAAAATGCACCACCTCTGGGGAAGGAGGGAGTCCCCATGGCGTCCCAAAAGTCCAAAACGGGCGTGATGAGTTGAACGCTGGGAAAGACTACCGCATCCACCGCCGGAACGTACACAGCGCCCGTCGTAAATCATTCTGGCACGGTCACCTCGAATGAAATCCCGTTGAGCTTCAGCGAGGGTGTCCGCAGGGCCTTTCATCCGCCGCTGCAGTTGTGGAGGCAAGTAGCTCGAGGAGCGGAGCGGTGAGAAGGGTAAGGGCGAGCTTCATGGAAAAAACACGGGAACAGCCCATTTGCCGATGAGAATCGTTTCGCCTAAGACGCAGTCTTTTTGGAAGAGCGTGCTGAAGTTGTTGCTCGAGGCTGGATTGAAGAGCGGGATTTCGGGTAGCGCGACTTTCTCGAAGCCTTGGTCCATCAGCGCCTGCGCGGCGTTGTCCCGGTTGCGTTCAAGTACTGGGGTGAGGAAAAAGACGGTGCCAGCGCGTTCGCACTTGACCGACTTCTGGCCGTTCATCGGGATGGGAAGAAAGTGCGCGTTCTTAAGCGCGGCGGGAAGTTCGGCAGAGAGGTAGGCGCGGTCTGTAAAGAGTTTTGCGCCGGGAACGAGCGCTTGCGGTGTGACCCGTTCGCTAGTGAGCGTGCCGTGTTGAGTGGTGCGCAGTGCCTTGCCGTCCGCATTGGTGTGGACAGGGGCGGTAGAGGTCTGCAGCTTCTCCTGGCCACCCGTGGCCTTGCTCACGATCTGACGCAATTTCACCGCGTCGCTCACGTCTTTACCCGCGGCCACATCCTCCTCGCGGAACGCAGCCATGAGGACGTTCCGGTCGGAAACACGGTTGTAGTCGTAGATGATGCGGATGAGGCCATCGGCAGTCTGCTGGCCGTCGGGATAGGATACGCCGAGGCGTTCATCCAGCATGAGACCGCCGATCCAGGTGTGGCCGTCGTCTTTGGAAATGTAAGCCGTGAGATGCGAGCGGCTGGTGCGCGTGTCGAGAGGCCCGTGTTTCACCAGCAACAAATTTTGCGATGCAAGCCGACGGATGAAGAAGCGGGACGGTGTGTGAAGAATGCCAGAGGGTTTCAGCTCGGGCCACGTCTTGCCACCGTCCGTGCTCACGCTTTCGCCGATGCCGTAGGTGGTGCGCACGAGTAGCCAGAGTGAGCCGTCCTTGCGCTCGACAAACATGTGCTCGTCGAATTGGCGTACTTCCCCCGGCACGTTGCAACCGCCGCGTAGAGACCAATTCTTACCCTGGTCGTTCGAAACAATCATCTGCGCACTGTTGTCGTGCCCCTTCCATTTGGAAATCGGCAGCACCCATTCGCCGGAGGAAAGCGTGAGCGGCTTGCACATCATTACGCCATCGCCGATGCGTCGCGGCCCAGACCACGTTGGGTTTGTCGCATCGGGTTCGTTTGTCTCGATGCACCACACGCCGAGTTCGGTGTCACGCCGTCCTTTTTCCATTTGTGCCCAAAAGAAAAACAGTCGGCCATCAGGAGATACCCAAAGCTCAGGATCAAAGCTGCGCACGGGGCCGCCAGCGTCAGGATCGATGGTGAGGACTTCCTGCCACGTCGTGCCATTGTCGCCGCTGGTGCTAAGAACAACGTAGTTGTTTAGATCCTCTGCAGGTGTGACGCCCGCATACCAAGCAGCCCAAAGGCGACCTTTGGGCGCGGCCGCCATGCTTGGGATACCCGTGAAGGCACGGTTCGTCACCGCCTGATCTGCACGCGGTAGCCCAAGATGCTGCGGCGGTTGCAGGGAGGGTGCTGCGGCGTGAACAGGATGGGACTTATCGAGCTTGTTAATGACTTGCTGCAGCGTCACGGAACCGGAGATGTTCTTGCCTGCGAGCACGTCTTCTTCGCGAAACTTCGCGAGCAGGATGTCGCCTGTGCCATTGCGGTCTCTGTCGTAGGTAATCCAGACCAGCCCGTCTTTATCCTGCACGCCGTCGGGATACGAAACGTTGCTGCGTTCATCGAGCAGTAGGCCATCTGTCCACGTCACACCATCGTCAGTAGACAACTGCGCGGTGAGGTGGCTCCGCCCTGTAAACTTGTGGTGGTTCACCAGTAGAAGATTTCCGGAAGCGAGGCGGCGGATGAAGAAACGCGAGCCCGGGCTTTTAATGGTACTCGCCGATCCTTCGCTCCAAGTACGTCCCTTGTCGCTCGAGTGACTTTCCCAAAGTACGCCACTGCTCGTGCGGATGAGCATCCAGAGGCGCCCATCCTTGAGCTCGGTGATCATGTTTTCCAGAGCCCACGGCCGTGATTTCACTGCACCGTGGAGCTGCCAGTTCCGGCCTTCATCCGTCGAGATGCCCACCCCATGCAATGTTGGAGTCTGCTGGTCATTGTAGCCTGTACACCAGTCTCGGACCGGCTTTTCCGCCAACGTCACGGGCATAAGCCACTCGCCACTGGACAGCACGGTGACCTTGTTCATCCGGAATGCGAACGGCACGTCGTACCCAACGCGAAACTCGGCGCCGAATACTGGCGGCGTGGCATCGGGGTCGTTGCAAATTCGCGCCCAGACGTCGTGTTTCGCAATCTCCTTGTTGCCACGATTGAAGATATACCAAAGGCGCCCTTTTGGATCGATCCACAGTGTGGGATCAAAGGTGCGCGTTCCATCGCTTAGCGGCAGACCCATGGCCTCGGGTGGAGTGAAGGTCTTTCCACCGTCGTCGCTGTGTGAAAGAACGACAGTGTTGTCAGGAGACGGTTCTTTTAGTCCGCCGGTGAACCAGGTGGCAAACACGCGTCCCTTTGCGGTGCGTTCGAGTCCGGGAATGCCCTGCCATGTGCGCTTGGAGAGGTCGATGGTGATAGGCGTAGCGGCCTCAAGCGTTGCCACGGGTACGACGCCGTTCGTCGAGGGAGTTTGGGCGAACGCACTGCTAACAAAGCCGGCAGCCAATAGAAGTTGGGTGCAGTGTTTTAAAATCATTGTCATGGGGACGGATTTCATTTGGACATTTTAGTATCATTATTTGAGATGCAGCTCGACCTTTTCCAGCTTCACATACTTGGAGGGCGGGAACGGGCCTTTGCGATCCACGGAGAGGACGATGCGGTTGTCGCCACGTTTCAGGACCTCGCTGGGGACGATGAACTCCAGGCGGGTGAGCTTCTGGGCCGCGAGGTTCCTGACGAGCGCGCCGGGCGTGACCGTCGTAGGCTGAGGATCTGGGGAAAAGATGCGTGGATCTTTCTACTGCGGATCGACGACGTCTTGCTTTAAGGCGGTGCCGTTGAGTTGCACGGTGACTTCATCGCTCTCGAAGTGTTGGAAGAGCACCAGTCGCAGGCGGGCGGCGGTGCCGAATCCTAACGGCTCCCAGATGGTCAGCATGAGAGTGGAGGGCGCCTCGTCGTTCCGCAGTTCGATGGGCAGCGGCGCGTCCCTGTTTGCTCAGTTCGTCGAAATAATCGAGGCCCTTTTCGCGCCATCGCATCAGGCCCGGATGCTGGATCGGGGGAAAAATCTTGCTGCGGTAATGCGCTACGCCCTCGTTGGAGACGTCGATGCAGACCGCATCAAGCTGGCTACCGTACTGACTCACGGCCTCGAATACGTAGCTCATCACGGCATCCATGTCCGAGCCGAATCCTCCTTTGCGCTGGATGTTGGCGGCTGGATCATATTGGAAAAAATGCGCCGCGGGCGATTGACGGTGGCGGCGTGATCGGCGGAAAGGCTGACAGGCTCAGCGGCCTCTAGCGCAGTCAACGGAGCGAGCCGCAGGGAGGTGAGGGCCGAGAGCCGCAAGGCAGGCTGCCAATTTGATGTCAAAAAGCGGCATGCATCCGTCATTTAGGTTTTCATGCTTTTAGTTCATTCAAGGTTCCGGCATTGCTTCCAAAGGTGTCTGTCTCGACGCCCATGTTTTGCAGCATGGTGACGAAGAGGTTGCTGAGCGGCTTGTTGTTATCAGGCTTGAAGGCGAGGTGCTGGCCATGTTGGAGGCCGCCGCCGGCAAGGAGGATAGGGAGGTTGGTATTGTCGTGGATGTTGGCGTCGCCGAGGTTGCTGCCGTACAGGACCATGGTCCGGTCGAGCAGGCGCTGCCCTCCTTCGAGCTTGGCGGCGAGGTTGCCGACTAGTTTGCGCAGCAGGGTCATATGCTGGCGGTCGGCGGCTTCGAGTTGTTTTACCTTTTCCTCCTTCTGCCCGTGGTGGCTGAGGCTGTGATAGGTTTCGGTGGTGGCTTTTTGTCCGGGCAGTGAGAACACGGGCGTTTTGAAGGCATCGACCATCAGCGTGACAATGCGCGTGCTGTCGGATTCAAAAGCGAGCTGCGCGATGCTGAGCATGAGGTCGAACTTCTCAAATAAGAGTTTGCTGTCGTTGATGTCGGTTGGCGCGGGCTGCAGGGCGACGGGCTTGGGACGTTGCTCCCACGCACTGGCGACTTGAAGGCGTTGCTCCACTTCGCGCACTGAGGTGAGGTATTGGTCAAGGCGGGCTTTATCGGTGCTGCCGAGTGTGCGGCCAAATCGCCCGGCCTCGGCGTTGAGAGTATCGAGAATGCTGCCGCGCTGCTTGAGCCGGAGGAGTTGTTTTTTTACCTCATCGGGGCTGCCTTGAACGAACATCCTTTTAAACAAGGCGGTGGCGCTATCTTCGGCGGGCAACAGCACGCCATCGCGCGTCCAGGAGAGACTGCGGTTCGCCTTCTCGATGTTCACGCCGAGGTTCAGCGTCGGGAAGCGCGTCACCTGGCCGAGCTTCTCTGCGGCGTATTGATCCAGCGAGATACTGTTGCGGAATCCGGCTTTGAATGCGCCGCGTGCTGATGTGAGAAAGCAGTTGTCCGTGCTGTGTCCGCCGGTCACGCCAGGATGCGAAAGACCGCTGAACACGCTGAATTCATTCCGCACCTCGGCGAGCACCTCAAGGTAAGGCGAGAGAGCGTAGTCGCGGCCAGCAGTTGCCGGAAAAAAGTTCTTCGGCAGCACGCCGAGATTATTCGCGATGACCAGCATGCGCATTGGCGTTGCCCTTTGCACATCTCTCGCAAACGCGGGTGTCATACATTCGAGCATAGGAAGCCCGAGCGTGATGCCTAGGCCGCGCAGGAAAGTGCGGCGGGGCATGTGGAAGGAGGCGGTTGAGATGTTCATGGAGACAGGGAGACAGGGAGACAGGGAGACAGGGAGACAGGGAGATGGGAAGATGGGAAGATGGGAAGATGGGAAGATGGGAAGATGGGGAGATGGGGAGATGGGGAGATGGGGAGATCGCGGGGGGCTTAGCGTTTGGTTAGTGACCAGTTCTCGGGCTGGTTCTGCATGTGGACGAGCATGGCGATGAGTTCGTCGTATTCGGCGTAGATGTCTCTGGAGGCTTCGGCGTTTGCGTAGTCGCACGCGCCGGTGAATTGGAGCCACGTTTGGGTTTCGGCGGCTTCCCATTCGGCATCGTTGAGCTTACTCACAAAAGAAGCCGCGTAACGTCGCTTGCGCCAACCTTCGGCGATATTGGCGGCCACGGATCGAGAGGATCGGCGTCCTTGGTCGGTCAGAGAATACTTTTCCGCGGCTGGGAATGTCTTGCTCAAACGGAAAACGTCCATCGCCGAAGCGAAAGCACGCTGATAGACCTCCAAATCCGTGTGCCTAACCATCTTTGACTTTCGTAACTTGTTATCGTATTGGGATTTCATAACCTAATAATCTCCCTCTCTCAACCTCCCCTTCCCAAAAACACAGCACTCTGCACCAGCGCATGCACGAGATCCCGCACGCGGTAGCCGTCCTGCGCGCAGGTATCGAGCATCGCTTCGATGTCGCGGCGGTCGGAGAACTGCACGGGGGTGCCGGTGGCATACAGAGAGAACTGGTGCAGAAGATTCCGTGCCAGCTGGCGTGGGTTGGCAGCGAAGAGGGCTTTCAGGTCGTGGATGTCGGCGAACAGACGACCGTCAGCGAGTCGACCGCTGGCATCGACTTTGCCAGCGAGGGTGAAGGCAAAGTCGTGACCGGCGCGGTCGATGCCGGTGATGCGCTCGCCATCGCTGGTGCCGCGATAGCGAGTGCGCCAGGCACCGAAGATGTCGAAGTTCTCCAGAGCTAGACCGACGGGATCAAACCTCGCGTGGCACGTGGCGCAGCTTTTTGATTTCGTGTGCTGGGCGATGAGCTCGCGGATGGTCTTTGCGCCACGAATGTCCGGCTCTACGGCAGGAATACCAGGGGGGGGTGGTGGCGACGGCTGGCCGATAAGACGATCCATGATCCACACGCCGCGCAGCACTGGGGAGGTGCTGGTGCCGTTCGCGGACACTTTCAAAATGGAGCCCTGAGTGATGAGCCCGCCATACGGACTGTCCTTCGGCAGATCGATCCGACGAACCTTGGAGCCTGTCACCTCAGGCAGGTCGTAGTGCCGAGCGAGACGTTCATTCACGATCGCGAAGTCGCTCTCTATCAGAGAAGCGGCAGGCAGGTTGTCGCGAAGCATCGCGGTGAAAAATGCGCGCGTCTCCATGCCCATCGATTCCACAAGATAATCATCGAGCCGATACTCAGGGTAGAGCCGGATGTCGGGATCATCGCGGCGGAGTTCGCGAAGATTCAGCCAGCAGTCAGTAAAGTGATTTACAAAGCGCTCGAAGCCCGCGCTCGAGATAAGCCGGTCCGTTTCTGCGCGCAACGTTGCTGAATCACGTAGCTTCTTTTCCATCGCGAGAGTCGACATCGCCGCATCTGGTCGTGAGTCAGTGAGGAAATGCGAGAGCCGGTTTGCGATGGCAAAGTGATCGTCCGCGGCGATAGGCTCGCGCAGATACAAAAAAAGATCGGAGCAAAGGAACGCCTGATAGCCTTCCAGCAAGGCCTCGGCGAGTGGCGCACCGTTTTGCAAAGCATTGAGCACAAGGGTTTCAAACGGCGGGATCGCTTCCTCTGACACAGGTTCGCGTGCGGCGAGACCGATGAAACGTCGCAGAAGGCGTTTCGCATCCTCGGCGGGCTTTGCTGATTTGACGTCAGCGCTGAGATCATCAAACAGCACGCGATGCGACGCGGGCGGCCAGGATGCCGGCGCGATAGGGCCTTCCATCTCCAGCCACTGAAACGCAATGCCCGGCTGCCCGCCCTCCGGGAGAGGCGGATAACGATAGTAGCCCGTCCTGCCCTGCGCATCGATCTGCGGCACCGGCAGGCCGAGCATGCCATACTCGATGGTCTGGCCTGCGAGCAGATAGACCGTCGTTTCATACACACCGCCCTCGGGCTTCACGTCGATGATGCCGCCAGTCAGGCGCACATCCTCAGCAATGTCGTGGCTCGTCGGCTTGCGCGAGCGGAAGTTCATGGGCACGGGATGCGTGCCCTTCTTAAAGACAAAGCCATCCCCCTGCAGCACCGACCGCGCGGAGAATCGCACGCGATACTCGCCCGTAGCGGTCGCAAGGGTCTTTGCCGGGAACACCGCATAAGGCCACCCCGGGGAGCGAAAAAGAGTCATCTCAAGGCTCGGATCGTCCGTGGCCATAGCGCTTTGCTGTTCTTCCGCATTCAACTCGGCGAGTCCCTTGCCGTCCCTCGCATAAAACATCGACTGTGCGCCGCCAACGCTGCCACGGGGCCCGAGTTTCCTGCCGACCACGCGCGTCTTTTTCGACTCAGGCGGAGCAGGTGACGTCACCACGGCCTGACGCAAGGCCGTCTCCACCGCATCCAGGTATCCCGTGAGCTGCACATGCGATATGTCCAGCGTGGACGCCACCTTGTCGAAGTGATGCGACTCACGATCCGCAGGCAACATGTCGCGAATATCCAGATGCGGCAGCGCGAGCAAGTCGCGCAAGTTTTGCTCAAACTCGATACGATTGAGCCGCCGCATCGCTCCCCGCCCGCCTGCGGCCTTGGCTGACGAGTCAGCTGCATGCAAGGCTCCGCCTAGTGCGCCAAGCAGCGCGGTACGATCATCTCGTGAAATTGCACCCGCTTTCGGTGGCATTTCTCCTTTCTCCACGCGGTCAAAAATCTGAATCCAGCGTTCAATCAGTGCGGAATCGGTGAGGTCAAATTTTAGCGCTGTGAGATCGAGTTTGCCTTTTTTGGACCCAGAGTCGTGGCATTCAAAACAGTTTTCTTCGACGAGGGTCTTTATGGGCGGCGGAGTCGCGTCACCCGCCTGCACCGGGACTGTAGGCGCAAAAAGGAGCGCGGCAACCGCTATAAGAATTCGGCTCATGTTATTGTATTAGTATTGCTTATGGCTTTAAAAAACTACCCGGCTGGAATCAAACGATGCCAAGAATGGGACAAGCTTTACAGGGCCCTCCGCACTTTGTAAACATCACTTACGAAGTGCTGCCTCCGATTTGTTTCCGTTCCGTGCAGCTCCGCGGCGCACACACTGCCAAAGTGAACTCACAGCGCGCAGATACAGACGGCGCGGTAAGGCTTCGTCATACGCGGCAAGAGCCAGAGGTCACACCCCCCCGGGATGGCTTTCGAAAGCTTAATACACAAAGAGGGCGGAGGGACTCACTGTCCGAGGTTCGCCGGCCTCTCAAGCCCCGGCAGAGCGCTGGACTCTCGCCAAATCCTCAATCAAAGGCGCGAGGGTCCGCCTGCAGCCTCCTCAGCGCCAGGGCGTCGAGCCGGTCTTTATCGCGTACAGAATTTTCTTTCCACGCGATCAGCGCGTCCTTCGACGCGTATCGGACTTCCCGTCCGTTGAGTTTGAAGATCTCGGCGTCCCCGACAACATCCTCGTAACGTCTTCCTGTCATGCGCGTAAACAAGTCGACGTGGCAGCTTTCAGTCTCTTCCACAATGCGAATGGCTCCCTCCGAGTCGTCAAAATCCGATGGCTGGAGCTCCGAAGCATAGCCTTCGCCAAAGTGCTTCAGAGCGGCCAACAAACACTCCAAATTACGCGCTTCAGCGGAAACCAACAAATCAACGTCTTCAGTCAATCGGACATAGCCATGCAGAGTCACTGCAACACCGCCGACAACCACAAACCGAACGCCGCTCTCAGCGAGCAATCCCAACAATTTTTCGAATGAGGGTTCCATCTTCTTTGGGAGGCGTCCACTTGCCGCCCCGCAGTATGAGGGCGTTGCGGCGGAGCATCTCAAGCCGGCGCAAAGGCGAAAGTCTGGAGAGACTCCCACCCACACGTTTTTTCAACGGTTCAAGAAGTTCGGTGTTCAACACGAAAAAATCCTAGCGTCGGCGCTTTCGGTCCGCAACCTCAGGTTTCCAAACGATTCTGGCAACGGCGAGAAAAGTTATCATTGTTACTTTTTGAGAGTCAGCTTCCCAAAGCTAATTGAGCGCCGATGACGCTTCTCATCACCGCTGTCCCAAACCGCGCGGAATTCACCGGGCACTGTTTCAATAACGGTGGGATAGGAGTTGTGAATGCCAGCGTCGAAGAACGTGCGCTCGTCACTCCACGCGCCGCTCGGGGGCTTTATTTTGTAGCGCAGCGCCATGCGGCTCCATGCGGGACCGTCATTGTAAACGTAGAACTGAGTGCCGGTGCGCGACTGGCCGAACCATGCTTCCGATACGGTGTTCCAGAGCTCCGGTTCCTCTTGGGCAATGCTCCAAGTCTTGCCACCATCGGCGCTGGTGCTAGACCAGGCCCGCGGAGGATTGAGCGCGCCGCCCTCCTTTCGTCCCTCGGCGGTCCGCATGACCATCTTAAGGTGATGCTCCTCGTTAAGCACGGCGATCTGGCCTTCGTGCAGGAAGATTTTCCCCGGCTCTGGCTGCGGAACATAACCGCCAAGACTCCAATCAAGCAGGCTGGTGCTCCGCAGCACAAATTGCTCGCGCTGGCCGTGTGAATCGGCGCGCTTCGTGTTGCGATGCGCCGGCAGCAGATAAACCGGTTGGCCGTTTTCGATGATGCGCTGTATTTCACCGAGGATGACGAGCGGCCCAGTGTATTGCATGGCCAGTTCCACGGGATTCCAAGAGCGGCCACCATCGCCGCTGTAGGCTGCGGCGAGATGCGAGTCCTCGCTGTCGTGGTAGTTTAACGGGCAGCGCATGGCAAAGCACCACAGCACCTCCTGCCCCGGCGGATGGTATAGAACCGCATTGCAGTAAGCGAACTGCAATGCGCCATGGCGCTGTTCGTGGTCAAAAATCACGCTCGGGATGCTCCACGTGTCGCCGTCGTTGGTGGAAACGACGGCGTCGATGCTGCCCATGTCTCCCTTGCCAGCGATGCCCTTTTGATAGGCCACGACAAGGTGTTTCTCCTTCCACAAGGCGATGCTCGGCTGCCCAAGCAAGGAAGCGCGGGGCTCCTGGTCGGCGGTGCGGATAATGCGCACGTCACGAGCATCGCCGGGGGTTGGGGTGCTGGGAACTTGGTCTTTGGCGTGCAGCGCGGCCAACGGCGCGAGCAGCAGTGCGAGGAGGGGGAGGGTGGGGCGCATGTTCATGGTGCGTCGTTCTTGGTTACTTGTTCTTGAGGTTTTATTTCTAGGTGACGCTGAAAGGTGCTGAGGTTCATCCCCCAGTCGTTCCGCCTCGTTTAGTATGGGTGAATTCCAGCACGTATTTCTGGTTGACGGAACTTTTTTACTAAAAGGCATCCCCTGTCTTCCCGCGGCCCCGAGGAGTTCGGATGCGACCAAGGGAATTGATAAAAAGAGAGTTAAATGGGCCTGAAGTCACTTTTCAAAGGATGCTTAGGAAGTGTCACGCTCAAAATGAGCACGACCCCTATCATAGGGGGGCAGACCGCAGGTCTGGGTGCCCGAGCCGATGCGCAATGATCACGCCAGAATCTTGTGGATCACGTCGCCGTGCACGTCGGTGAGGCGGAAGTCGCGGCCGCTATAGCGGAAGCAGCGGCGCTTTGAAGAAAATGACGGCGGCTAACGAAGTTCGCTGAACCCGGTTGTGGTTGTTGGTTCGTGTTGGGTTTGGTTTCGTTCATGTTGTCTCCTGATGAGGTAGGTTTCATGGTAGAAGGTGAGGCGTGAGTGATGTGAAAGATGGAACTCAGGGCAGCGGCGCGATCGGCATGGCGGCGAGGACGAGCTTGCGGTGGAGTCAGTCAGCGAGCCGAACCTGGGAGGGGTGCATGTTCTCGATTTTGAGTGCTTCCAAACAGCTTGTCTTAGGTTTTTGTATGCATATTAGTTTACCGAGACTATTTCTGAACGTTGTCATGTCAGACTGCCAGAACGAGAAAGCCACGTTCATCAATCCCTTCCCCGTCAGAGACTTGCTTGTGTCAGGCAAGGAAATGGGTTTGCCGATGGTGGACTACATCTCCGCGAATCATCGCTTCAGCGCAGGACGCATGAGCTGGCACTCCCACGACGGCCACGAAATCCTCCTGCTGCTCAGCGGCAGCACTGGCTACGAGTTTCGCAGCGGGTGAAAGGTGCAGTTGCATGGCGGTGAGATCATGGTCATCCCGTCAGGCACGACGCATCGGGGGCAGAAGGATGTGCGCCAGCCGTCCACGCTTTGCGCCATCATTTTTGATCCAACGCATCATTCGCGGCACGTCCTTTTCACCAAACGCGAGTGTGAATGGCTCGCCAGCCACTTCAAGCAACGCACCCCGCACCCCGTCCCCATGAACGCGGGCACGCGGCACCTGGCGAAGACACTGCATACCCTCATACGCCAACACGCAGCGGGCAAAACGGACGACGGCCTGCTCGCCGCTCAGCGCGTGACCGTGGCGTCGATCATTCTTGAGACCGCGCGCTTTCATGAGCAATCCAGGCCCGCGGCGCACGTTAGCATGGCCGCCCAAGTGATGGACCACATGGAGCGCCACCTTGCCGAGCCGGTTTCGATGGACGCCCTCGCAAGGCAAACCCGCATCAGCCGTGCGCGACTTTTTGCGAACTTTAAACGTGAAACCGGCATGAGCGGCGCGTTTCTGAATCAATGACTTCACGAGCGGTTTAATTACGCTACACGAGAGGCGGCCATTGTGGTTTTGTTTGGTTTGGTTGAAGTGCCGGTCTTCTCTCTGCTGTTAGCCTCCCAGCGTCGGCGGCGTT
>CANJZW010000118.1 GCA_947479475.1 Chthoniobacteraceae bacterium | reverse complement strand
TTTTTCTTTTTCTCTGTAACAAGGAAAAGATGCAGCGGCCTGAAACAACTTTCATACCGTTTTTTCACTCCACTTTCAAACCGCCGACATCCATCCACGTTCACGCCGGCCCTCGCATCCATGACGGGACTGAGTCTGTTTACGGGTTCCTGAACGGATATCTTTTTGCGAAACTGGGAGGTAAGACAGGCGCAGAGTAGAGTCTGCCACCCTCCACCGTTCTTTACACAAAGAAAGTCTTTTTATTGAAAAGCGCCTGCTGCGGTGCGCCTCCCGACTTATGGGGTAGCTCCCGAAATCGGGGTCCGGCCCCAGCCCAGGCGAATCGGGAGGACTCTCTATGCGGTTTGATGCGAGTCGCTTTAGCCAACACGCAGTGCACCGGAGGGAGGGGACTCTGACTAGCCGCCGGCGCGCCCTTCCATGGTGGAGGGACGGGCGACATTGGAGATCGCCTGCGGAGTGGAACGGAGATGCATCTCGCCAAGAGCGTGGTTGGCGGGAGGGCAGGCCGCTCGAGAGAATGGGGAGGTGCGTGGGTGAAGTTTTTGCACAGGAGGCGACGGCTTTTGTCCGCACGCGATTTGCGTCGGAAGGAGTCTAGGCCTGGGGGCTTCTTTTCTGAACGAAGTCTTTGATCAATGGGTAAGCTTCTGCTGTCCACTTCCGGGAGGATCAGAGCGTCTTTTGAGGGCGCCTTGCAGAGCGATAGACGAAAAATACCATTCCGAACATCAGGAGGATGGCGGCGGCGGTTTCTGTGTAGTGAAAAATAGATGGATTTACGATTTCCCGGCGACGTTCATTGGCCTTATCGCTGGAATCGTGCGTGCCTGTTTCGACCGTTTCCAATCGCCCGTCTAAGGTTTTCGGAGTGGCTTCTTCGAGGCGCGGTGGTCCTCCTTGCGGATTGACTGGTCTGGCTTCCGTGGGTTGCGACTCCTCGAGCGAATCTCTGCCTAATAGTGATTCCACCGTGATGGGAGTAGGCTTGGGCTTGAATTTAAAAAGGGGGGTGCTGGGAGTGGCGTCTTTTCCTAGAATTTGAGCAGGGGTCAACTGCGTGGCAGGGGTAATAATTTCCCCCGGATAGATGGCGCGTGGTTTTCCATCAGAGGACTCCCGCCTTTGAGGTTCAACACGCTCCACGATCGGTTTCGACCTCCCTTGGGGATACGCATGGGGTGACCAGATGCACGCCATCAGGATGGGGGCGAAATGGAGAAAACGGCGTTCCCTTACAAGGGTTGAGATTCCTATGCGCGATTTCATTTGAATGGGTTTTGATTTAACGCTCCCGCGTCTAGGCTGAAGAAGTCGTGCCGGGGGGTGAAAAGCAAATGCCTATCCTTTGCAGAAAGACGATTGCCGTGTGTTCGTTCATCTGCAAGATTCGTGCGCATGAAGCATTGGTCGTTGTCCCTACACGGTCCCGGGGGATTACTTGGCACTCTGGAGTCTGGGGAGGCGCAGTTTGTCCTCGGTTCGGAGGAGGCTGCCGATGTGTGGATGATTCAGGGTGAGGGCATTGCGCCCCGGCACGCTTGTGTGTGGCTCGCAGACGCGCGCATGCAGGTGGAGGATCTCGCCGGAGGGACGCTGGTGAACGGGTGCGCGATCGACGGGCGCGTGGAGGTGGAGTATCCCGCGTCAGTGCAGGTGGGGGAGGTGACGCTGGTGGTGGAGGAGAAGGTTGCGGCGGTGAACATCTCTTCGGCGGTGACCATTCCCCAGCGACCGGTATCAAAGAGTGCGTCCAGCGTCAGCACAGAGGCGACTATTGTGACGAGGCCAAGAGCGCAGGCAGAGGGCGGTGTTGAGGCAAAGGATTTGAGTGAAGCTGAAACCTTGTGCAGATACACCCTTGGGCGTGAAATTGCCCGGGGCGGGATGGGGCAGATTTATTTCGGGGAGGACCCGCAGCTCAAACGGCAGGTGGCGGTGAAGGTGAGCAGCGTGAGTTACGGAGGCGAGGATCCCAGGTTCTCGAAGGAGGCGGAGGTGCTTGCGCATCTGGCGCATCCGAACATCGTGCCTATCTACAACATCGGCGTGGACGCGCAGAGCCGTCCGTTCTACTCGATGAAGCTGGTGAAGGGGCGGACGCTCCAGGCGGTGCTGAACGCGATTCGGGAGGGAGACAAGGCGACGGTGAAGGAATACACGCGGGCAGCGTTGTTGACAGTGTTTCGCAAGGTGTGTGATGCGATGGCGTTTGCACACAGCAAGGGTGTGTTACACCGGGACCTGAAGCCTGAGAATATCATGGTGGGGGAATACGGCGAGGTGCTGGTGATGGATTGGGGGCTGGCGAAGGTTCTGGGGGGGGAGGAGACAATCGGGGGGACGAATGCACCTGCGAGGGATACGGGCGATTATGGAATGACGATGGAGGGCGAGGTCATGGGGACGCCGCAGTACATGTCGCCCGAACAGGCGGAGGGGATGGTGGCGGAGTTGGATGCACGCTCTGACATCTATTCGCTGGGCGGGATTCTGTATGCGATCTTGACCCTGCGGCCGCCGGTTGACGGGAAAACGCTGAACGAGGTGCTCACCAAGGTGAAAAAGGGCGAGATCAGTGCGATGGCGACCAAGCGGAGCGTGAAGGGAGATGTCACTGCTGGGACTCCTGCGGCGATGGGGGTAGAGGTGCCAGAGGCGTTGCAGGCGGTGACACTAAAGGCGATGGCCACGGACCGGGCTCAGCGCTACCCGAGTGTGGAGGCGTTCGCGGCGGACATCGAGGCCTACCAGAACGGCTTCGCGACCAGCGCCGAGCATGCGGGTTTTGCGCGCCAGATCGTCCTGTTGGTGAAGCGGAACAAGGCGGTCTCCGGCCTGTGCGCGGTGCTGCTGGTGTCGGCCATGGTGTTTTCGCTCCGTTTAATTGCGAGTGAGCGCACTGCGCGTGCGAACGAACAAAGGGCCGCTCGAGAGAAGACGGCAGCTCAGATTTCCAACGCAAAGGCCCAGATCGCTCTCGCGCAAAGCGAGGACCAGGCCCAAAACCCGCAGGTGATGCGGCGGATTTTGGACGAGGTTCCCCGCGAATACCGCGACCAGCACTGGTCCTATTTGGACGCCAAGCTCGCGCCGCCCTCCCTCACGTTTGACATCCCCGAAGCGCCCGTTGAAGCGGCTTTTTCGACAAACAAAGCCCCGGGCTGTTTTCTGACCGTGCAGCGCAACGGAGATGTGCGCTACTTGGATCCGGCGACGGGCTTTGGAAATCCTCTGTTTCGTGTTCCCGGTCCCTTGAAGGACCTGGCATTCACTTTTTTTGAAGACGCTGAGCGCGCCTGGCTAGCCGTGGTTGTAAACCGCTCCACCCGGTTGGGAGACAAGAATTACCCGGCGTCGCTGGAAGTTCTGGAAGTCCCCGCTGGAAAGTCCGTGTACAAGGTCGGGCTGGACCGCCCCTGCGTCGACGTGGACTTCAGTCCTCAAGGAAATCTCCTGCGTATGGAAAGCCGGCCGCCGCTGCCGGCTACGATCCAAATGCGGAACGCATACAGCGGGGAAATGGTGTGGGAGGGCGGCCCCAAGGAGCGCGTCTCCTGCAAGTTTTCTCCAGACGAAAAGCGCCTCGTGTGCGTGATTGAAAACAAGGGCTTTCAAGAGCTGGACCCCTGGACAGGGGAGCCACTGGGATCTCTGAAGAATGGGCCGGGCCGGTCTGGTGTCTGGAGTCCCAATGCGGACCAGCTGTATGCCTTCTGGAACTTCGCTGACAGACTGTATATGCGCGGATTCAATAGCCGGGATGGTGCCACCACTTTTGAGTACACGCTGACTTACGGCTCGTTGCCGCGTCTGTCCTGTGGCGGGCGCTGGTTGTTTTTGACAACGATGCGTTCGTCTGAGGGACGGATGGTTGAACTTTTGGACTCAAGCGCCGGAATTTCGGTTCATAAAACGTATCTCCTTGGGGATTACGAAAAGTACTTCACGCATTCGGACGAGAATCATTTTCTCTGCCTCGGCAGCAAGAAGGCCGTCTTCCTTCGGTGGAATTTTGCGGAATCGCTCGTCGCCGGCCTTCCGCGGTTTGACGGCCCCTTCTTCTTCATGGAAGGAAATTCGAAGCTGGCCGTCCGCACCGGACCCAACACAATCCTCAAGATCCTCGACCTTTCAAAGCCGAAGGGTGAAGCGGGCCCGGCGTTTTCCGTCCGGGTGCGGGGTGGAATCTTCGCCAACAAAGCCGGGAACCTTTTTTCTTACAAAGAGGATTCACGCCCGGGCGAATTCGTCATCGCCCGTGTTGATGCACAGGGCATCCGCCAGGTTTCCCGCTGGAAGTCGCCTTCCACTCCTCAGCTGAGTCCGTCTGGCGAGCGGGCTTGGACCCCTGGGGGGCTTTACGAAACGGCCTCCGGGCAAATGCTCCAAAAATACGACCGCAAGGACTTGGGCTGGACGCACGCATCCGGTTGGTTGGACGAGAAGCACGTGCTTGAAATAGTGCCTGTCAAGCGGAGGGACGAAAGTGAGTCCGGTGAATTTAACGAGAGCGCCTACGTCCTCTGGGAGGCGGACACGGGGAGGGTGCTGCTGAAGGTGTCCGAACCGCGTGCACGGACTTTCGGGGTTTCTCCAGACGGACTCTGGATTGCCGAGGGAGGGGAGGACGGACGGCTGCGGATTCGCTCGGCCAAGACGCTTGAGATTCAAAAGGAATACAAGGTGCACGATGCAGTTGTGTCCAGGGCGGAATGGCATCCCACGAAACCTGTGATCGTGACGTGTTCTCCAGACTTCTGGGTGAAAGTGTGGGATGCCCGGGATGGTTCCATGGTGCAGAGTTTCCGCTGCGTGCGTGATCCCCGAAATATAGCTATCAATGGACGGGAGGATTTGATTGGCGTGGGCAATTTTTTCTCCGGGCAAATCTTCTCTATGGATCTGAGCCGTTTGCGTAACTAGCGGCACTGCGCCCCCCGCGGCTAAAGGATGCCGCAGTGGGTTGTAAGTCAAACGCATGGATGACAAGAATTGAGCACACTTTATGAGGAATCCACTCCCCCTGCTTTTTTCCCTCGGTCTGCTCGCATCTTTCTATAGCGCCTCCGCCGAGGCTCCGTGGCTCGCCAATAAACCGCCGGTGCCGGATCTCACCCAGGGCGGCGTTCCGGACCAGTCCCACGACTGGACGCTCGGCGCTACGGGTGCTCGCGGATGGGTTTGGGGCTGGAAATGTCAAACCACCGATGCGCGTCAGATCCTGATCACCGCCGTCGCCAAGGGGTCGCCCGCCGACGGCGTGCTGCAGCCGAAGGATGTGCTCACCGGACTCAACGGGCAGCCCTTTACGGAGGATGCACGGGTTGCTTTCGCTAAGGCGGTCACGGCGGCGGAGAAGGATCCCGGCGGCGTGTTGAAGGTGGTGCGCTGGCGTGGCGGCGCAGTGGAGAATGTCCAGTTGAAGCTTGCCGTGCTGGGCGAATACGCCGCCACCGCGCCTTTCGGGTGCCCCAAGTCGAAGCGCATTTTTGAACTAGGTTGCGAGGCGATCGCCAGGCAGGGACTCAAAGACCCCAAGGGGAACCTCCGCGTTTGCATCGAAAACGACATGAACGCGCTGGCATTGCTGGCCTCGGGGCGCGCGGAGTACCGGCCTTTGCTTGCCAGTTACGCGCAGGCCGTTGCGGACTCCACTCCCGGGGGATGGGAGACGTGGCACTACGCCTACCGGACCATTTTTTTGGCGGAGTACATTCTGGCGACCAAGGACTCCGGCCCGCAGGAGGGGTTGCGCCGTCTTTCGCTGGACATCGCCCGCGGCGCGAGCCCCGTGGGGACTTGGGGACACAAATTCATGCTGCCGGGGGCGACTTATCTGGCGGGATACGGCTGCATGAACCAGCCCGGGATCCCGCTGACTCTGGCTCTGGTGCTCGCAAGGGAGGCGGGTGTGAAGGAGCAGGATTTGGAGAAAACGATCGCCAAGTCCCGGGTGTTCCTGCGCCAGTGGGTGAACAAGGGGGCGATTCCCTACGGGGACCACGAGCCCTGGCCCTGGCACGACGATAACGGCAAGACCTCCAGCGCTGCGGTGCTTTTTGATCTTCTCGGAGACAAGGAAGCCGCAGCGTTTTACTCGAGGATGGGGACTGCCGCGTACGCGGAGCGGGAGGAGGGGCACACCGGAAACTTTTTCAACATCCTCTGGGCGTTGCCGGGGGTGTCGCGTTGCGGTCCGGCGGCCACGGCCGCCTATTTCAAGGAGACATCGTGGTACTACGATCTGGCCCGCGGATGGGACGGCCGTTGCGAGTATCCGGGAATTCCCGGGAAGGGGAAATCTGCTTACAGCGGCTGGGATTGCAGCGGGGCGTTTCTACTAGGATACGCGCTTCCCCTCAAAAGCCTCTACATGACAGGACGCAAGCCTGGGGTGGCTCCGGTACTGAGCGCCAAAGAGGTGGACGAGACGATTGCCGCGGGACGTGATTTTAATTTTTGGGTGATGTTGTCGGATGAGAAGCAATGTTACGTTGGGCGCTCTAATGAAGCGCTCATGAGCGGGCTTTCGAGTTGGTCTCCGGCGGTGCGCCGTCGTTCGGCTCAGGCGCTGGGACTGCGCGAGGGGAACTTTCTGCCGCAGATTCTGAAGCTTCTCGCAAGCGCCGATCGTAACACCCGCTACGGCGCGTGCGAGGCGCTGGCAAATCTCGGCCCTAAAGCGGACCCGGCTGCGCCACAGATCCGCGCGCTGTTGAAGGACAAGGATCCGTGGATGCGGATGCTGGCGGCACAGGCCCTACCCAGAATGGGGGAGGAGGTCCGTGCGGCGGCCGCTCCAGAGTTGCTGCATGCTGCGCTCTTAAAGGATCCCGAAGACAGGCGGCAACGCTTTGTAGGCGAGGTTGCAAAGGCCCTGTTCAAAGTCACTCCCGGCAAAAAAGAGCCGGAGCCGATTCTTGCCAAGTCCCTGAACGGTGTAGACCGCTGGCTGCTCCACGGCACCATCAGGCAGGTGATTGGAAACGAGGATGGATTGATCCGCGGGTTGGCTGCTGGCGTTTACCCCTTGCTCAGCCTTGAGGACACGAAGGCGCTTCTGCCCGAGATCGTGGAGGCGGTTCGTACTGTTCCGGTGAGCGGTGAAATGTTCCGCTACGGTGTCCGATTCGCGGGGCTTGATCTGCTCGCTCAGCACCGGATTCGCGAAGGGATGGATTTGTGCGTCGACTTGATGAATGAATTTCAGTGGGGCCGCAAAATGGACCGCTGCCTCGGTGCGCTTGGGAAGTACGGGGGTGCGGCAAAAGAGGTTCTGCCGCGGATTCGCGAGACCCAGCAGACGATGGAGGGCATGCTCAAGGCGACGGAGGCGAAGGGATGGAAGGACGAGGAATTAAGGAAGGACATCCAGGCGGTGGCGAAGCTGGTGGCGAAAATCGAGGCGGACAAGAATGCGCCGCCGGTGGTGGGCGTGGAGGAATTCACCGGCAGGCCGAGTGCGCCGTTTAGCAAGGTTCAGGATGCCGAGAAAGCAGTGCTGAAGCTGTTTCCTGACATCGGGACCTCAGGGTCAAAGTTGAACAAGGCGTTTTTGGAAAGGCACAAACGGCTCAAGCAGACAGACCCGGAAGCGATCAAAGATCCGAATTGGCCGATGCAGCTTGCCCTGGTGCTTGCGGCTGAGACAGGGAAGTGAGTCTCCACTCCGAGGGGACGAGGGCGGAGCCATGTGTCAGGGAGGCGGCGGCACGTAGGATGTGGCGGCGCCCGATTAGCGTTTGATTATGGAAGGAAAACATTCACCATTTCTGGAATGAAGTCCTGGTCGCTCACCCTCCACGGCCCACGCGGTATCCTGAGTCGGTCCGACTCGCAGGAGGCGCAGTTTGTCCTTGGTGCGGAGGAGGCGCCGGATGTGCTGACCGTTACAGGTGCTGGGATCGCTCTCCGTCACGCTAGTGTGTGGCTCGCGGGCGAGCGCATGCAGGTGGAGGACCTCGCGGGAGGGACGCTGGTGAACGGGCAACCGATTGAGGGGCGTGTGGAGGTGGAGTATCCGACGTCGGTGCAGGTGGGGGAGGTGACGCTGGTGGTGGAGGTGGCGGTGGCGGTGGTGGTGGAGGTGGCTGTGGAGAACCTCTCCTCGGCGGTGACCATTCCCCAGCGAGCGGCATCCAAGAGTGCGTCCAGTCTGAGTACGGAGGCGACCATCGTGACAAGGCCGGGGCCGCAGGCAGTGGTGCCAGCCGAAGGAAGTTCGGTGGCTGCACATCATGGTGAATATCAGTTGGTAAAGGAAATCGCCCGGGGCGGGATGGGGCAGATTTATTTTGGCGAGGATCCGCAGCTGGAACGGCAGGTGGCGGTGAAGGTCAGCAGCATCAGCGAGGGGGGCGAGGATCCGCGCTTTTCGAAGGAGGCGAAGGTTCTCGCACAGCTGGCGCATCCAAACATCGTGCCCATCTACAACATCGGAGTGGACGCGCAAAGCCGTCCGTTCTACGCGATGAAGCTGGTGAAGGGGCGCACGCTCCAGGCGGTGCTGAACGCGCTCACGAAAGGCGACGCGGCGGCGGTGAAGGAGTACCCGCGGGCCACCCTGCTGACTATCTTCCGGAAGGTGTGTGACGCCATGGCCTTTGCGCACGCGAAGGGTGTGTTACACCGAGACCTGAAGCCGGAGAACATCATGGTGGGCGAGTACGGCGAGGTGCTGGTGATGGACTGGGGCCTGGCCAAGGTTCTGGGGGGGAAAGAGGTTCTGGGGGGGAGGGAGGATGTTGCTACTGCAAAGTCGCCTGCGAAGGACACGGGCGATTACGGGATGACGCTGGAGGGCGAGGTGATGGGGACGCCGCAGTACATGTCGCCCGAACAGGCCGAGGGGATGGTGGCGGAACTGGACGCGCGTTCGGACATCTATTCGCTGGGAGGGATTCTCTACGCGATCCTCACGCTGCGTCCGCCGGTTGACGGGAAAACGCTGAACGAGGTGCTCACCAAGGTGAAGCAGGGCGAGATCAGCTCGATGGTCACTAAGCGTGGCGGCAAGGGAGCCGTGGTCGTCGGCGCGCCATCGGTGATGGGGGTGGAGGTGCCGGAGGCGCTGCAGGCGGTGACGCTCACGGCGATGGCCAGAGACCGGACGAAGCGCTACGCGAGCGTGGAGTTGTTTGCAGCGGACATCGAGGCGTACCAGAACGGTTTTGCGACTAGCGCTGAACACGCGGGATTTGCGCGTCAGATCATCCTTTTGGTGAAGCGGAACAAGGCGGTTTCGGGGTTGTGCGCGGTGCTGCTGGTGTCGGCCATGGTGTTTTCGCTCCGATTGGTTTCAAGCGAACGAACCGCGCGTGCCAACGAGCAGAGGGCTGTTCGGGAGCAGGCCGCAGGTCAGATCGCCCTTGCGCAAAGCGAGCTTCAGGCCAGAAATCCCCACGAGGCTCGGCGGATTCTGGACGGGGTTCCCCGCGAGTACCGCGACCAGCACTGGTCTTATCTGGATGCCAAGCTCGCGCCGCCTTCCATCAGTTTTGGTATTCCAGAGGCTCCCGTTCATGCGGTGTTTCCAACGGGCAAGGCTCCCGGGTGTTTTGTGGCCGTCCAGCGCAATGGGGATGTGCGCTATGTGGATCCTGTGGAGGGTTTCGGGAGCCCGCTGTTTCGACTGGAGGGCCCAGTCAAAGATTTGGCACTTACATTCTACGAGGACAAGGGTCGCGCCTGGCTGGCCGTGGTCACGAACCGTTCCGTCCGAATTGGGGAGAAGAACTACCCCGCCTCGCTTGAAGTTCTGGAGGTTCCTGGTGGAATGTCCGTGTACAAGGTGGGGATCAACCGGCCCTGCACGGCGTTGGATTTCAGTGCCCAGGGGAACCTTCTGTGTCTGCGCAGGCGTGCTCCGGCGCCTGTCATGCTGCAAGTGCAGAACGCGCACACCGGGGAGATGCTTTGGGAGGGCGGGCCTAAGGAGCCCGGCTCTTCGAAGTTCTCTAAGGACGAAAACCGGCTCCTGTATGCAGTAGAGGGCAAGGGGTTCTATTGCTTTGACAGCTGGACGGGCAAGGAACAGGGGCCTCTTGTGAAATCACTGGGCCGGGTCCGTTTCTGGAGTGCCGGCGCGGATAAGGTGTATTCGGCGGCGCACTACAGCGAGAGAACGCTTCTGCAATCGTTCAACACCTCGGACGGCTCGCTCGCGTTCGAGTATCCGTTCGTTCATTTTCTTCCCTCCAATGCAGTGGTTGGAGGAGGAAACCGGTTGTTCATGGCCGCGCAATCCTCACCTGAAAGTTTTGTCGTGGACGTTCTCGCCGCCCACTACGGGGCTGTCACAGACACCTCCTATCTCATGGGAAAGTTTGAGAACTTTGCAGCACACTCCGACGAGGTCCACCTGCTGTGCTTGGGTGAAAAACAGGCTGCATTTTTGAAATTCGATTTTCTCGAGTCTTCGATTAAAGAGCTGCCTCAGGCCAATGGATTCCGGTTTCTTCAAGAGACGAAGCTGGCCGCTTGGACCACAGTCAACAACAGGACGACGTTTAAAATCCTCGACCTCGCAAGACCCAAGGCGGATCTTGGGGCTGCTTTTTCAGCCTCGATTGTTGGGGTTGTTTTTTTCAACAGAAACCGCGACCTGGTTTGCTACAGGGACGGCACGCCCCCGCACGAATGCATTGTCGCTAGGATCGAACCGAAAGCGATCCGCCAGGTTTCACGATGGAGGTGTGATTCAACACCGCAACTGAGCCCCTCGGGAGGGAAGGCCTGGTCGCGGGAAGCCGTTTACGACACGGCAGACGGCAGGTTGCTGCACAAATATGAACGCAAAGATTCCATGAGGATCAACGCCGCCCGGTGGTTGGACGAGGCTCGGGTGCTTGAATTGCAGGCTCTCAGGGCTAGAAATGAGGAGGCTCCCGACGAACTACTCGGAAACACCTATTTCATGTGGGAGGCTGACACAGGGAAGCTTCTTTTGAAGCTGCAAGAGCCGCGAGCGGTCACTTTTGAAGTTTCACCGGACGGGCTTTGGATCGCCGAGGGAGGCGTCGATGGCCGGTTGCGGATTCGCTCGGCGCAGACACTGGAGGTGCACAAGGATTACAAGGTGCATGACTCAAGGGTGTCCCTGGTCTCATGGCACCCCTCGAAGCCTGTGGTTTTTACCTGCTCCTCGGGGGAGCATCCGGTGCGGGCTTGGGACATTCGCGATGGAAGCATGGTGCAAAACTACCGTTGCTGGAGATTTTCAACAAACATCGAGCTGAGCATGCAGGGAAACCTGCTCGGCATCGGACAGACTGGGAACATTCCGACGATTCTGGCTACCCCTCTCGACCTGAGCCATGTGCGCGACTAGCGGGGTGAGATCGCTTGGCATGTAAGCGCGCTCGACGTGGTGGCCGGGTTGAGTTGGGGGGATGCTACGGCGTCCGATTAGCGTTTTAACGCTCCCGCGTCCAGGCTGAAGAAATCGTGCCGGGGGGCAAAAAGCAAATGCCTATCCTTTGACACTTTCTTCACTGCCCCGTCTTCCTCAGACATCCGGCCCCCTGAGGAAGCATCAATTCGTTTTTCTCTTGGGCGCTCTAGCCGCGTTTGTACCACAGGCAAAGGCCGATATTGTATCGGACATGATTGGGAGCTGGATTCATGAACAAACAATGTCTGTGAAAGGGGTGACCTTTTCTGCAACTGGATCTTCCAGAAGTGTCCGTTACGGAAGTGCTGGGCTTTATACGACCGCCACTGTCAAAGTGGCCGGTGTGACGGCAACATCGGTCGGATGGATGCACGATTCGGGAGCTTGTTTGGGATATGTGAAGCAAGGCACTAAAACGATTGCGGTCATGGACGGGACTTGGAAAGTGAACGGAAAAACGCTGATTACCAACTTGAGCGTGCACCAAATGGAAGGGGACTATACGCAAACTACCGCCACGGTAAAACTGCCAAATGGGCGCCTTCAAACCGATTCCTCGACGAGTACGGGGATCAGTGGTAGGGGAACGCAAAGAAAGTAAAGATCCTCGGGGCAAGCCCCGAGACATCTAAGTCTGCTGGCGGACATGAACACTTGGACGAACGAAGCAAGCTTCGAGGTATTGGACCTGCGAGCGAATAAAAGCCTCCCGCGTCTGAATTTTAACGCTCCCGCGTCCAGGCTGAAGAATTTGTGCCGAGGGGTGAAAAGCATTTTCCGGTCTTGGTCATCCAGACCGGCATGGGAAGTTCGGACGTCTCGGACGCTAATTTTTCAGTCTAATGGGATAAAGTGTAGTGAAGGAAGGGTAGCGAGCCCGCCATGTGGGTCTTTGCCTTGCCATGGGCTGGATGGAGTTGCGAAATTGCGTCCGGGGCGTCCGCAGCTGGCGTGGGCATCCCGACACTCCCTTGGTACAGGCGGAAGCGTTCAGAGCTTTCTGGAAGGGATAACAACGGTGCAGCGTAACGCGTTCGGCCAGGGTGCCAAATTTGGCACCGACCCTTTGAGCTCAACCGTAAGCCCGAGAGTGCGACTCTTTGACTGGCGCCCTCAGAATTTACGAAATTCCGGTTTTCCACGATTCCGGGAACATTGATCAGTGCGTGGACTGGAGAACATCGCAGTCAGAACTTTGGCTGTCCTGCTGATTCAAGTTCACCGGCACCTCTGGGATTCTGAAAAGGCGGAAATCCGGATTTTGGCCAGCAGCCCCGCAGGTCCTAGAATCTAGAGCCTCAGTTCACGACTCCTGCCCTCACCAGCCCGGTCTCTCTGCCTTGACTGCAACGGCGCGTTTCTGAATCAATGACTTCACGAGCGGTTTAATTACGCTACACGAGAGGCGGCCATTGTGGTTTTGTTTGGTTTGGTTGAAGTGCCGGTCTTCTCTCTGCTGTTAG
>CANJZW010000117.1 GCA_947479475.1 Chthoniobacteraceae bacterium | reverse complement strand
TGGTTTGCTCGCTCGCCCCGAGGTCGAGGATGGTGGCGGCGTTTTCGAGGAGCAGGCTGCCGGAGGTCAGTTTGCCAGCGCCTGCCAAAGTGACTGTCCCCGCCGTAATGTCCATGGCGCCGCTCAGGCTGTTGGCGCCGCTCAAAGTGACTGTCCCCGTGGTGGACTTGGTGAAAGTGCCTGTCCCTTGGAGGGCGGCGCTGAGGAGACCGTTTCTCGCAAGATACTCCGTGCCCGTGAGCGAACCGCCGGAGAGGATGCCATCATTGAGCGTGACTGAGAGCGCGTTTTGCTCAGTGACTCCGAGGGCCAGTTCTCCGGAGTTTATGATGAGGTTCGAGAGGGACGAAAGGGCGCCGGTCGCGGCTAAATTGAGGGTGCCGGCGCTCAGGGTCGTTGTGCCCGAGTACGTGTTGACGCCCGAAAGGGTCGCTGCGCCGCTAGTGATTTTGGTCAGCCCGCCGGATCCGCCCAGATTGGAGGAAACAGTGCCCGAGGAAATCGTGATTCCTGCAGTGGTGCTCAGGGTGCCCGGGCCTGTGATTTGTCCGTTGTTGAGCAAGGAAACGGAGCTCACCGTGTCGTTGAAGCTTCCAAGGGCCAGCGTGCCGGTATTCACGGTGAGATCGGTCGCGTCAGACAGGACGTTGGAGGCGCCGAGGCGCAGGGTTCCTGCACTTACCGTGGTCGCCCCCGAATAGGTGTTGGTGCCAGAAAGCGTGAAGCTGGAGGCGGTCCCGTTGTAGACGATTCCCCCGGAGCCGTTGATCACGCCCGTAAAGGTGCCGCTTGAGACTCCAGTGAGGGTGAGGGTGTTGGACTGCAGGTTGACCGTTCCCGAACCGGTGAGGGAACCGATGGTTTCGGAGGAGGCCAGCTTGAGGGTCCCGTTGTTGGCTCCCGCCCAGACGCCGACCGCCGCCGTATCGGGCAAGGCGTTGCCGCCGGAAAGAGTGAGGGTTCCCCAGTAAACGCTGGCATTCCCCGTGAACGTGTTAGTCCCCGCGAGAGTCAGCTCCGAGTTGCTTCCCCCGGACTTGTTGAGTCCATACGCCCCGCCGATGTTTCCACTGAAAATGGTCGTGCTCGAGACATTGAGGCTGAGTGAGCTTTTGAGCGTTGCGGCTCCGGAAAAGAGCAGGGTGCCCGAATTGGTCGAATCGCCTATGTTCAGCGCTCCCGAGAGAAGCAGGGGGTTGGATAAAGTCCGCGCGCCGGTGCTTTCGCTCGAGAGTGCGCCGCCCGAGAAGGTGAGGGAACCGCTGCCAAGGGCGGTGGCCGTGCCGACTTGGATTTTACCGGCGCTCAGGAACACTCCGCCGCTAAAGGCTGCATTGGTGCCGCTCAAGGTCAGGGTGCTGGATCCGCTTTTTACCAGAGCTCCGTTACCGCTCAACTCGCCGCTAAAAACTGTGGTGCCGGAGGTGCCCGCAAGCGTCAGGGAGTTGCTTTGGAGGAGGACCGTGCCCGCGCCCGCGAGGGAGCCGATGGTTTCGGAGGCGGCCAGTTTGAGGCGGCCCGCCGAGCCAAGGGTGAGCGCCATGGAGTCGATGAGTGCGGAGCCTCCCGAGAGAGTGAGCGTGCCGGCGTTGACCGAGGTAGTGCCGCTGAAAGAGTTGGTGCCGCCAAGGGTGAGTTCCGAGGCGCCGTCTTTGGTGAGCGAAGTGCCTGTCCCTGCGAGGGCGCTGGAGAGGACGACTGGGCTGATGGTGTGAAAGGTGCCGCTGGCGGTGAGGGTGGCAGCGCCCAGGAAAGTAAGCGTGCCCGTGTTGGTGGCGTCGCCGAAGGTGAGAAGGGGGCCTGAAAAAAGAGCGGTGTTGGCGAGGGTCCGGGCGGTGGTGGAGTCGCTGGAGAGTTGGCCTGCGGTGAAGGTGAAGGTGCCTGTCCCCAGGGCGGCGTTATCCCCGATTTGAAGAGTGCCGTTGCTGAGGGTTAATCCGCCGGAAAAGGTGTTGGCGCCGCCCAGGCCTTGGGTTGCGACTCCGTTTTTGAGAACGGCCCCTGCGCCGCCGATCAAGCCGCTTAAGGTGGCGTTTGTGGTGCCGGAAAGTGCCAGCGTATTGGCCTGGAGGTTCACGCTGCCGGAGCCTCCAAGAGAGCTCAGGGTGCCGGAAGCGGCGAGTTTCAGAGTGCCGCCCGAGAGGGTGACGTCCATGGTGGGCGGCAGGGCCCGGGTGTTGGAAAGGGTGAGTGTGCCCGCTGTAATCTGGGTCGTGCCGCCAAAGGTGTTTAGGGCGGTGAGGGTCAGTTCGGCGGCTCCGGCTTTGATGAGGTTAAACGCACCGGTCCAGATCCCGGTGAGAGAGCCGGCGCTTGTGACGTTGAGGGTGGTATTGGCCAAGAGTTGTGCGGAACCGCTCAGGGTGAGGGTGCCGGTGTTGGAGCCGTCTCCGAGCCCTACGGTGCCGGAGAGAGAGAGTGAGTTCGCGAGGGAGCGCGCGGTGTTGGAATCGCTGGAGAGGCGGCCGCCGGAGAGCGTCAGGGTGCCTGTCCCCAGGGCGGAATTGTTGCCGATTTGGAGCGAGCCTGCCGAGAGGCTGACGCCGCCGGTGAAGCCGTTTGGCGAGGTGAGGGTCTGTGTGCCGGTCCCTGTTTTGGCGAGGCTGCCCGAACCGCTGAGGGAACCGCTGAAGGTGGCGCTTCCCGTGCCACCGAGGGTGAGGGCGTTTGTGCCTAGCAATACAACGCCGCTCCCTCCCAAGGACGAGACGGTGCCGCTTGTGTTTAAGAGCACAGAGCCCGCTGAGCCCACGGTGAGCGCCACTCCGCTTGTGAGAGCGGTTCCTCCAGAGAGCATCAGACTCCCGCCGGTGACAGCCATCGTGCCGGTGAACGTGTTGGCGCCAGTGAGGGTGAGGCTGCCCAGGCCTGCTTTGGTGAGGGTGATTCCCGTCCCTTTGAGCGTTCCGCCCAGACTGAGGGTCACGTTGGGGGAGATAATCGAAAAAGTCCCGGTGGAGGCGTTGACCGTGCCGTTGAGTGTCCCGTTGCTAAAACCGGAAAATTTGACGTCGCCTTGGGTGCTCACGGAATTGGCCACGGCGACGGTTCCATTGGAAAAAAGCAGGGAGGCCCCGTGGGCGAGGGTCAAGGTGCCCGTTCCCAGGGGCCCGGAGTTTACGGTGGAACCGGGCGCGGTGAGGTCTGAATTTGCGTCCAGCAGCAGTCCGCCGGCGCTGACGTTGACCCCGCCCGTAAAGGTGCTCGAGGCGCTGCTGAGTTGCAGCACGCCATTGCCCGTTTTCAGAAGAGAGGCGCCTGAACCTGTCAGTTTGGAGCGGAGGATGAGGGAGGGGTTTGTTTCTGTGTAGGTGCGTGCTTCGATTTGGATGGGGGCTACGGAGAGGGTGTTGGAGCCCACAAGCAGGGCCAGGGTGCCTGAAACGGTGGGGACGTTGACGGCGTCCTGGTTGAGCGCGACCGTGATTGGAGTGTTGCTGGTCAGGCTGAGGGTGCCGCCTGTGGTCACGGCGGCGGTGCCGCTGCTTCCGTAGTTGTAGAAAGTGAGGCTTTGCAGGGTGTTGTCTCCAGTCAGAGTGAGGCGCCCGTAGTTGTTGAGGGTGACTGCCGCGGTCGTCCCGATCTGACCGGAGTTAGTGTTCATTTGCACGAGGGCGCTAGTGATGGTCAGGCCGCCGGTGCCGGGGATGACTACGGTGCCTGCGGTGCCGTTCAGGAGAAGCACGCCCGCAATCACGGTGCTGCCTCCGGTGTAGGTGTTTGCGGCGGTGAGGGAAAGGTTGCCAGCGCCTGATTTAACGAGCGCAAGGGTTGCAGTGCCCGCACTACCTGTCTGGGACAAGTCTTTGAGGACGGAGTGGATGGTGACCGTGTTTTGCGCGTTATAAAGCACCAGTTCCTGGGTGCCGCTCGTGATTGTGCCGCCGGCGGTGAGGATGCCCCGGGTGCTTGCCGTGCCGACGGTGGTGGCGCTTGCGTCGTTTGAACGGAGCAGGCCGCCCAGTTCCAGGTTGAGTACGTCGGAGGCGCCCGCAAAGGCCAGGTCGTTTTGGTAAGCGCCTGCAAAACGCAGCATCGCGGTCGAGGTGGTTCCGGCGGACAGGGTGTTGGTGCCCGCCTGAACCGCGACTAGGTTTGTGATTTTGCCGGTGCCAAAGAGCCCGTCGTATTGAGGAATCCAGCCGCCGCTGCCAACGGGGGCCACTCCATTGAAGGGGTTGTAGGCGGCGTAGTCGGTGGAGTTGGCAATGGCCCAGGCTCCGAGAAGGCCTGGCGCTGAGGGAACGGTTGTCAGGTCGGTCGTAAAATAGAGGTGCCCCGTGTTGCCTTGTTGGCCAAGCGAAGTGCCGGTGAAGTTGACGGTTGTGCCGTTCGCTCGGGTCAGGCTGGCAAAGGTGAGGTCGGCCGAATAGTAGGAGCCGGTGGTGCCGGCCGTTGGGGTTGCCGTGAGTGAGTTTGCTCCCATGGCGGAGGTGAGCGCCCCCATCGTTTCGGTGGCCGCCGCCTTGGCCCGCCCGGTCAATGTAATCCAGCTCGAGCGCAGCGTCACAGGGGCGGTGTCGCTGATGCGGTTGTTGTTCTGGGTTTGGAGCCCGGTGCTGTTGCTTAAACTGAGCGTGGTGGAGTTGAGTTCAATGGCGTTGGTGTTGAGGATCGACGCGTCGTCCTGCAGCAGCAAGGTGCTTCCGGAGCGGACGGTGCGTCCGCCGTAACCTTGCGCGGATTCGAGGGTGACTTGTTGGTTGCCTATGGTGGCAAAACTGGTGTTGGCCCCGTTGATTTGGCCCCCGAAGGTCGCGGTTGCCACGGGCGCGCTCACTAGCAGGCCGGCGCCTCCGCTTGAAACCACCGTGCCGCCAAGGCCGGGGACGCTTGAGCCTGAGTAGAGCCCTCCGATGCTTTGCGCGTTTCCAGCAAGGTCAAGGGTGGCTCCGACAAAGAGCTGGAGCGATTGGCCCGGCACGAGCGTGTTCAATCCCCCTTGAAGCACCAAACTTCCGGATTGAACGTTTGTGGTGCTGCCAATGTAGGAAGGGGTGTTGAGAATCATCGCGCCTTGCTGCATTTTTGACATTCCATAAATGCCGGTATTAATCGCGGTACTGACGTTCAGAGTGCTTCCCGCCGTCACCTGAATGAGTAAATGTGTGCCACTCGAAACAAGCTGTGCCATCTCCAACGTATTCGTCCCCCCAGTGGCCAGCAACGCCCCGCCGGAAAGCGTCAGAGTTTGGCCGGGGCCTGAGACCATTGTGTTGGTCAGCTTGAGTGCATTGATGCTGCGCGATGCAGAGAGCGTGGCGCTGGTGGTCAGACTGCCTGTGGCGGTGGCGGTCATCGCGTTGATGTCTGCGTTGGAATAGGCGGTGAAAGTCCGGAACCCGGTATTAGTGCCCCAACTGCCATCGTAGGTCGCGAAATCGCTGCCCAACACCACACGGGCGACCATTCCATTGGCCATGGAAAGTCCCGTGGTGCCGGAGAGCAAGACCTTGTTTGTCGCACCCAAACTCGAGACGCCGGTGAGATCCAGCGCTGCATTGGAGGAGGGGACGGCAATGTCGGTGAACGTGAGGGAATTGGTGCCACTGCCTGAAATTTTGAGGGAGGCGGGACCGCTCGGGGTAAGGATGCCGAGGGTTACGGAGGAGGAGTTCCCCACGAGTTCGAGGCTTCCCCCGGCGAGCGTGAGCGGGGTGGTGCTTCCCAAACGGCCTGCGGTATTGAGGCCGCCGGAGTCGTCCAGTCGGAGCAGTGCACCGGCGTTGATCGTGATGCTGCTTGCGTTTTGGAGGGTTCCGCCGGAGACGCCGTTTAGGAGGAGGGTCCCCCTGTTGATCGTGAGTGCGCCGGTCATGGTGTTGACGCCCGTAAGGGCGAGCGTGCTGGTGCCGGAGTAGGTGAGGCCGCCTGAGTTGCTCACCGAACCGGTGATGAGAGTGGTTGCGCCGCCTTGAATCGTGAAGGTGGACGTGCTGTTGACAGAGCCGGAAAGAATGAGGGAGCCGCCGTTGGCGATGTCGTTTTGCAAGACCTTGCCCGCGGTTGTGAGCGTTCCGGCGAATTGAATGCTGCTGGTTCCAGAGATCACCGCGGGATCGCCGTTCAGCGTCACCGGATTGAGCAGGGCGCTGGACCCGGTCATGGCAAAGTTGGAGCGGAGTTCGCCGCCTCCGAGGTTCAGCGCGCCGGAGGACGCCCCGAGGGCGCTGGAGCCGGTGGAGACGGACGGGTTGTTGAGAATGAGCTGCCCTTGGTAAAGCGCAACGCCGCCCGTGAAAGCGCTGGTGCCGCTCAGGGTGAGCGAGGCGTTGTTGGCGATGCGGATGTCGAGGCCCGTGGCGGAGAGCGAGCCGTTGGAGATGGCGCCTGTAATTAACGTGGGGCCGGTGCCGTTGATGTAGACCTGATGCGTAGTAGTAAAACTCTCCTGACTCAACAAAGATTTTAGCGTGAGTATCGCCCCGCTCCCCAGGGAGTTGGTGATGTAGTGGCTCACTCCCCCCCCGCCACTGTTAGTCGTGAAAGTCGTATTTCCATTGAAGCTGACGGAACTGGAACCTGCAAAAACAATTCCAGAGCCAGAGTTGTAGTTGATTTTGAGGGTCGCAGCGGTCGCAAAAGAACCACCATAAGCAAAAATCCCACCGCCTGCTCCCACCACCTCTCCAGTTCCGACCGCCTTTGAGGTAAGACCGAGCAGCCCCGAGCCGACCGTCAGTGCTCCGGAAAACGTGTTCTGCGTGCCGGGTGCAAGCACCCAGACGCCGCCATCGGATTTGGTGACGCTCAGCGCGGAGCTGCCAGCATCCGTTAGGGTGCCGGTGATCACGTTCATGTCCATGTTCATCCCGCGCAGGGTGAGGGTTTTGGCGCCCGCCACGGTGTTGAGCAAAGTGCCTATGGAAAGCGGCCCTGAGCCGGAGGAATCGAGAGCGACAGCTCCAGTGGTGCCGGTGAGGCTAATCGGGCGCGTTACGGTTTCACCGGGACCGACGTAAAGAAGATTAACGCCCGTTGAGCCATTGCCGAGGAGCAGGGAACCGCCGCCGACATTCGTACCGAGGTTGCTGGAGGTTGCGCCCGCCGCGCCGATGGAACGCACAATTAAAGCCCCTGTGGTTAGTGCCGTATTTGCAGCGTAGGTGTTTGAACCACTGAGGATCAGGTTGCCGCTTCCTGTTTTGCTCAGGGTGAAACCGGTGCTGCCGCCGCTGATGACGCCGCTGACCGTGGCGAAATCAAAAGTGGTGTTGGTGTTGTCGTCGACCTGCAGGGTGCGGTTACCGGAGCCAAGGGCGATGTTGCTTTGGAAATCCACATCCCCTGTGGCTTGTGGCGAATTCAAAATAAGGGTGCTGCCTGCTGCCGGCACCGTTCCCAGGTTGAGTGTGCCGCCGAGGTTGACTTTGAGGCCCGTGCCTGAAGCGGCGAATCCCCCGCCCGAGCTCCCGAACTGCACCTGGCCTGCGCCGGTGCCGGGAGTGCGCGTAAACACGCCGCTGCTTTGAAAGACCCCGCCATTGAGGGTCAGGTTGCTGGTGACGGGCAGGCCGACGCCATCCTGTGCCTGCAGGGGCCCAGCGCTCACGGTGGTTGTGCCCGAGTAGGTGTTTGTACCAGTCAATAACCACTGGCCGGTACCCGCTTTTGTCACGGAGAGGGCGGAGGTGCCGTTGTTGACGAGTGTAAGAGCGATTTCGTTGTCTCCAGTGGAGTTGCCCTGCAGCGTGAGGTTGCGCGCTCCGGTGCCGCCGAAGGCGATGCTGCCGCTGTTGGCGAAGACGAGGGTGGCGTTGTTTTGGGCGGCGGATGTGAGGTCGTTGTTTCCGTAGTTGCCGGAAGAATCCAGGGTGCCGTTGCCTGCAAGGGTGAAGAGGCGGTTGGTTGCGACGGTGGGGGTCTGCGTGAACTGGGTGAAATACGTGTTGGAGCCTGTGTACTGGAGGATGCCGCCGTTAAAAACAAGGTTGGAGGCCGCATTGGACGAGGCGCCGATGCCGCTGGCGCTGCCTCCGTTTGCAAGGCTGGTGACGGCCAGCGTGGCCCCGCCGCTCAGGACGGTGGCGCCCGTGTAGGTGTTGAGGCCGGTGAGGTATTGGGTGCCGGAGGCGCCGTTGCGTACGATAGTTAGGGTGCCGCTGGAATTTGAAATCACCCCGGTAAAGACGCCTGTGGCGCTCGTGCTCGCGCCTCCAATGGAGAGGGCCGAGGAACCCGTCGCGCTGTTGTCGATAATGCCGGCACCGATCAGGATTCCCACGGTGCCGCTCAGCGCCAGCGTACCTCCTGTGTAAAGGGAGGACAAGAGCCCGGCCCCGTTGACATCAAAGGTGGCGTCCTGCCGGACGGTGAGGGAGTTGCTGGCGCCAGGGACGCCGAGGCTTGCGCTGCCTCCGCTCAGACGCAAAGTGCCTCCGTTGATCACCGTGTCTCCGGTATAGGTGTTGGAGCCGCCGAGAATCAACAGGCCGTTTCCAGCCTTTGTAAGGGAGGCGGCGCCCGAGCCAAGGCGCGCGGAGAGGGTGAGCGCGTTTGTGGGAGCGGTCCCGTTGGTGATGACGATCAACTCCTTGTTGGCGGCCCCCAGCGTGTTGGTGAGCGTGCCATTGTTAGCGATTGTTTTTGCGCCGGTGGAGTTGTCAAAAAGGATGGCTCCCGAGTTGAGGGAGAGCGTGCCGCCCAGGCTGAGTGTGCCGGCGCCCGTGAGTTTCAGGGAGTTGAGAGTTTGGGGGCCGCTGGTGCTGGATCCAGAGCTCAGAAGGTAGTTGAGGGTGCCTGCCATGGCGGTCCCGCCAAAGGTGGTGTAGTTAGGGATGTATACCGACTGGCCGGAGAGGCTTGCAAAATCCACCCCGTTATAGGTGGCGACCCAACTGGTGGTGCCGGCGCCGAGGAGGCCGTTAACGTTGGTGCCGCCGCTTAGAATGTTGATGGTGCCGTTGACGGGGGAAAAATCGACCGTGGCCCCTGCGGAACGCGCGCCAAGGCTGGCGAACGCAAGCACAGGGTAAGAGGGGCCGCCCCACTTATTGATGGAAACCACGCCCTGGCCGGCCGTCGCGCTGAGGGTACCGACGTTTTCGATGGAGCCACTGAAACCGGAGTATTCAAAACGGCCACCCGCAGTCTGGCGGCCCAAGCCGGGGGCGACGTTGTCGGCAATAAAGCTGACCGTGCTTTGGTCCGAGATGACGTCGACGGTGCCGGACTGGGTGTTTTTGAATTGCAGGGTGCCTCCAGAAATGGAGGTTGCCCCGGTAAACGCCGTGAGGGAGCCGAAGGTGAGGAGAGTCAGAGTCCCGCTCAATGTGGACGTTAAATTGCCGGATAACCAAAGGGTGTTTCCGCTGACGGCTGTGACCACCGTGGCGGAGGCAAGGCCGCTGGCGCTGACAGACATTCCCACCGCAACGCCGGCGCTGGAGCTCACCTGAAGGGTGCCGGCGCTGTAGGTGCCTGATCCCGTGATGGCCGAGGGGGGAGGGACGGTGCTGGTGGAAGAGGGGGCGTAGACCCAGGTGCCCGTGTCTGTTTTGAAAAGCGAAACCACGGCGCCATTGGTGCCATTGGAGATCATTTCCGAGAGGGTGTTGGCGGCCCTGTTGGTTCCGCCCAGCACCAGCGACTTGACACCTGTACCGCCGGAGGTGACGCCGCCGGTAAACGTCACGCTTGCGGAGCCGGAACCGTTGGCGAGGAGAAGGCCGTTCACGTTCGTTGTGCCTGACAAATTGACGAGTTTGGTGGTGGTTTCAGCGTTGGTTCCCACAAAGCTGAACCCGCCGCCACCGAGAGCGATGGAACCTTTGACCGTGCCGGAATTGCTGACGGCTCCCAGACTGCCGACCTGCAGGATGCCGTCGCTGATGGAGGTTGTGCCGTAGTAGGTGGAAGCGGTCCCATTGAGTTGCACCAGCCCCGCGCCCGATTTGACAAGGCTGTCGAGAAAGCCAGTGCCGATGGAACCCTGGGCGAGGATGTTGCCATTCCAGACGGTGTCCCCGTTTCCGGAGAGGGTTATCCAGCAGTTGTTTGTGTTGGATCCATTGTAATTGGGCGAGGTGACTCCCATCGTGAGATTGCCATTGAGGGTGCTTGTAGCGTTGGCGCTGTTGGAAAAACTTGTCTGCCCTGAATTGGCGGAACTCAATACCCCCAGGGACCCGCCTAAAGTGCCAAAGCTTGCTCCGTAGCCGTTACGACCGTTTACGGAAAGGCTAATGTTACTTGCGTAAGTGAGTCCTCCAAAAGCGATGTTCTGCGCAAGGCCGATGCCATTCAATGCGCGGTCGAGGAAGAGATTAGTACTGTTTGAGGATGGGCTTAGTTTTACAGCGGAAAAAGAGGCCGAAGTGTCAGCGTCCGCGCGTAATTCAAGCGAGCCCCAGGAAATTGGGGACGGATTTTTTCCTAGCGTGCGGCCGTCAGAGATCCGTAAGTTTCCTGGCCAAGCCCAGAATTGCCCGGTGAAGCTGTTGTTTACGTTTTGGAGCCAGATGCTGTTGTTAAGGGTCGTTGAGGATTTGGACCAAGTAGTTGCGGCGGTGCTGCTCATTGAGCCGCTGATAATGAAGTTCCCGCTGCCTGTGAAATAGTTCGTACTGGCGCCGCCATTCACCGCGCCGCTGAACGTTGTGTTTCCGTAGGCCGCTCCAATGTACGAACTCGAGGCGCCGTTCCCAAACTCAAGCGCGCCGCTGAAGGTGTTGTTTCCAATGGATAGCAGCGCCACATTTGCTGCCATAGCTGTGGGGCCGCGCCCGGACACGCTTAGCTCCTGCTGGATGGTCATTCCCGAGGTGCCGCCGTCGACAACGAGCATCCCGCCATTGAAGCCGGTGCTGGAGGTGCCTGTCACTCCGACGGTGTTGGTGGCGGCGCCGAGTTGGCCGCTGCCGCTCACGACTAGGGCGCCGCCGTTGATTGTGATCCCGCCCGAAAAGGGGCTGACGCCTGTGCCTGTGAGGCGGATTTCACCTTCGCCCGTTTCCAGAAGGTTGCCCGTGCCGGTCAGTTGGTTCCAGGAGGCGGTGGTTCCGAAGGGTTCGGTCTGTGTGGTTTCCCCGGAAACCGCCAAATTCGCAGCCCACAGCGGACACCCGGCGCTCAGAAAGGCCAGCAGCGTCCAGAGGGTGACCAGGCGGGTCAACCAGGGGAAGAGGCGGAACATTTGCGGCGGAGGCATGGGGGGCTTGCGGGAAATGCAGGAATGAGAGGCGTGTTCTCAAGAATGAGAAGCTTCGGCAAAAGAACTCAGCGGGGTGGACGGGTGCGTTTCTTTCTAGCTCCTCGAGGGCGGCCCTCTGGAATGAGCAAATGATCAGACGCAGAATGAACCTAATATTAGCGATTAGATTACCAAATCCGCAAACGCAAAAATCCTTTCGGCTGAATGCGTTTTGCACGGGCGCCCCCGCTGAAAAAGCGCGCCGTCTGCGAAGCCTCTCTGCAGGCGGGTTGCAGAGATCCTCAAAGCCGTCCGGCCTCCGGTGCCGGGCAGAAAAAAGTGTCTAAACGCCGTTCCCTTTGACTCCGGGGGCGCGTTATTCGCCCAGCGGGATGACGGTCAGAAGCACTTGTGTGCTCACCACCTCTCTGGAATAGGCATCGGTGGCGACAAGATAGTAGTACCCTGCATTCGCCGCGGCGACGGGGCTGAGCGTGAAAAACGGCGAGGTGCTCGTGTTCATCTTCACATCCAAGGCGCCTGTTTCCTTGAACCACGCGTAGGACACTGGCGAACCGGTCACCACAACGCCAAAATTGGCGGCACCGCCTGCGCCGATGGTGACGGGGAAGGGTTGGGTGGTGATGGCCATGGCTGCAGGCTTCACCGGCTCGGGGCCGATGCCCGAGAAGCTCAGGACGCGGAAGCGCAGGGCGAAGGAGCCGTTTTTGTTTTTGATCAGGAAATTGAAGTAACCCGGGAGCTTTGGCACGTCGGCTGCACTAAAGTCGAGCCTGGAAGTGGTTTGGCTGACGATGGTTTTGAAGGTGCCGGGTGTGAGCGGCGCCCAGGACCAGGTATAGGTGGTCGTGGGATCGGAGGAGGGGTTGATTTGGAAAATTTCGTTGGTGTAAATTTTAGAGCCCAGATCGACGAGGCTGCCGGAGATGGCCTTGGACAAGTCGTAGATCGTCCCCTTGCGGACCAGGCGGGCGATGGTGAGTTTTGGAGTTCCGAGATCCACGCGGACAATTGCTGGGGCGCTTTCTATCGGGCCGCCTTGCGGGTTGGTGGCGGCCACGGTGAAGAGGCCCTCGGTGCCGAGGGAGGCGTTTCCAATGGCAAGCGTAACGTTGGTCGGGGTATTGCTCCCAGGCACGGTGACGGCTGCGCCCACATAGACGCCGTTCTTTTTCCATTGGTAGACCATCGTGGTGCGGCTGAGGATGAGGGCCGACAAGGTTCCGGTAGTGCCTGCGGGAATGGTGATGGAAGCCGGTTGGGTGGTGATCACCGGGGCGCTGGGCGCGTAATTGACCGTGAGCGTGAGGGGGAAGGTGATGGAGCCGCCCGGGTTGCTCAGCTTGAAGGAGAGGGTAAAGGTGCCGGCGACGGTGGGTTTGCCGGAGAGCACACCCGTGTTGGCATTAAAGCTTACGCCGGAGGGAAGCCCGGTGGTGGCCAGCGTGCCCAGGGTGACGGGGGCGTTGGAGGCCGTCAGTGTGTAGTCGAGCAAGGAGCCGAGGGTGAGGGTTGCCGTTGCCGGGCTTGTGACGACGGGCACGGGGCCGCCGACGGCGCCGCCATTCCAGGTGATGCGGTAGGCTGGGTTGGTGGAAGTGACCGTGCCGGTGATGACGTTGGAGATGGTTTTGTCCGCGGTGAGATCAAAGGCGAGCGCCGCGCCTGGGGAGACTTTGATGGAGCCGGTTCCAAGCGAGACACCCGTGGCGATTTTGAGGGTGCCTGCGGTGACGGTGATGGGGCTGGAGCCGGTGCTTGTGCTGGCCAGGGTCACGGTGCCTGCGCCTGATTTGGTGATGGAACCGGTGCCGCTGATTGGGGCGCTGAGGG
>CANJZW010000116.1 GCA_947479475.1 Chthoniobacteraceae bacterium | reverse complement strand
CCGTTTTTCACGCTCAGCCCGGTCGCCGCGGCAAATGCGGGGGACTACTACGTGGTCGCCACCGATGCCTATTCCAGAGAGGTGGTGAGCACCCAAGTGCATCTGAGCGTCATCCCGCTGGGCGAATAAAACGCCGTGGGAAGAGGGCTCCGTGAAACGCTTCGCCACGGGCTCCGCAACCGTTTCTCATTCTGGGACTGAAAGCTTGTCAGATGACGGAATGCAACCCATTCTCGCACAGTCATGCGGGCATCCTCTTCCCATTTGGTTGCAGCTTCTCTTTTCCTGGCGTTTCTTCCGGGCGGCCGCGTTCGTGCCGAATCGGTGAAAAACTCCGACCCGCAAACCGAGGGTGAACGGCGGTTGATGGAGTGGGATACCACCCGCAAATTTGTCCCCAGCAAGTCCTCCTTCGGCGGAGGGCCCTCCACGGGGTCCAAATCAGTGCCTGTATCGAACTTTGCAACACGCTCATTCGTCTCGAAGAACAACCTGACGACGGCTTCGTTTTACACGCCTGAATTTCTGTCCACACCGGCGGCAGGTTTCGCCATGAAGTCGTTCTCGACCAAGTCGGCATCGACAGGGCCTGCAGGCACCATGAGCAAGCCTTTTTACTCTGATAAAACGGCTCCCGAAACCCGCTCTTTTTCCGGCAGCGACAAGGCCTCCTCCCTGCCAGCGGCCGCCGCGGACGGCTCCCGTGCTTATCTCGGGCCGGAATCGGAAAAGATGAAGCAAAAGTACACCCCTCAAAACGCCCCAAAAGGCGGAGTTAGCACGGGGCACATCCTTTCGGTGGAAGAGGTTCGGGGGATCTTGAACCGGAACAAGTAGGGTTTCTTTTTTTGCCGCCCGGTTTAAAGCGGCGCTCTTTATTCCTTGGGAGTTTCCACCTTCACCCCGAGCTCCCGAAAATCAGCGGGCACCGGGCTTGTGAAAAGCATGGGGGCGGCCGTTCTGGGGTGGGCGAAGCCGAGCTGCCAGGCGTGCAGCATATGCCTTTCCACAAATAGCTTGCGCCCGTAAACAGCGTCTCCAAGCAGACCGTGCCCCTCGTGGGCGAGGTGCACCCGGATCTGGTGGGTGCGTCCGGTGAAAAGCCGGCATTGAACCACGGTGAGACGCTGGTCGCGCACGTCCAGTTCTCCGAGAACCTGCCAATCGGTGCGCGCCTCGCGGCCCTTGCCCGCGGGAACCACGGCCATTTTCTGCCGATGCACGGGGTGGCGGCCGATGGGCACCTGCACGGAGCCTTTGCCCGCTTTAAAACGCCCCAGAGCCACAGCTAAATAGATTTTCCGCACCTCTCTCCCCGCAAACTGTGCGGAAAGCCCCCGGTGCGAGACGTCGTTTTTGGCCACGACAAGGCAGCCCGAGGTCTCCTTGTCCAGGCGGTGGACGATCCCCGGACGCTCCTCGCCTCCCTCCACGGAAAGATCTTCGCAGTGGTGCAACAGGGCGTTCACCACCGTTCCCGTCCAATGGCCTACGGCAGGGTGCACCACCATTCCAGGGGCCTTGTTGATCACCAGAAGGTCCGCGTCTTCGTAGAGCACCTCCAGAGGGAGGTCTTCGGCGATGGCATCCTGCTGAGGGATGGGTGGCTCCTCAATACGAAGCGCCGCCCCCCCGCGCACTTTGAGCCCGGCTTTGGCGGGAACCACGCCATCGACCAAAACGGCCCCCACCCGCACCCATTCCTGCAACTGGGAGCGGGAGCGTTCAGGAAAGACGCTGCAAAGAAATTGATCCAGACGGCCGCCCGAAAATTCTGGAGGAATGATGAATTGATGGACTGGGCTCTGGGAGGACACGTTGCCTCCAGTAATCGGGCCGCAATCCCAGGCAAGTCAAGGCAACGGGATTGAGTTTGCTGCACAAGCGCCCGATAAATGTATGATCAGTCCAGCGCACTCCTATGAAATGGTATTATGAATCCAACGGTCAGCCTCACGGCCCGATCCAAGAGACAGAACTGAGGCAACTCAAGGAAGAGGGGAAAATCATGGGTAACGCGCTGATCTGGCGCAGGGGAATGCAGGACTGGGCCCCCATGGAAACCCAGGATGAATTTTCCTCCGGACCCGAAAAAACAATCCGAACAGCCACAGTGCTACCCCGTTTGGAGCGCGCCGGAAAAAGCGCCTCCGAGGCAGAACACCCTGTTGCAGAGGGTGGGAGCGAACGGCGGGGCGACCAAGAATCCCAAGAGCTCGAGGCCCAGGCCGGGGACAACGAAACCTTGGCGGGGGCGGAACTGATTCTGCCGGAATGGGAGCGGGTTCGGGAAGTGGGGCCTTTCAGTGCATTTACCCACAGTGTGGGCGAAATTTTGCTGGATCCCGGCACGACGTTCAGGAAGCTCAACCGGAGTGGCAACTGGGGACTTCCCCTCGTGTTTTTGCTGATCGCAGAGGTGATAGGAAACGTTCTGATGATTCTGGCCGTAAGGCAATTGCCCTTGTCAACATCGCCTGCCGTGGCCCTCCTGAGACAGGCTTTGCAGCTCGGAAACCTGGATTCGACGGTGTTTGTTTACTCCGTGGCCACGACCGCCTTCATGCTTCCCCTGGCCATTGTGGTCAGGGCGGCGATTTTGCACGCTGCCATGAAACTGCTGTGCCGCTCCGAGCACCCGTTTTCCACCACCTTCCGCGCTCTGTGTTACGCCTCGGGTGCGGGCAGCTTGTTATGGGGCATTCCGCTCACCGCCGTATCCATCGCCGCCGCCGCCGGGGAACCCTCCGCCGCGTTAAACGCCTTTTTGTTGGCCGCAGGCTCCATTGGGGCGTGGTCTATCTGCCTTGTGCTTCAAGCGCTGGCCCGGGCGCACGGCGTTTCCCTGTTTCGCACGGTCGCGGCCGTTTTAATTCCCCCCTTGATTGCGTTTTTTTTGGCGGTTTTGTTTTTCGGGACCGTGGCGGCCGTGGCGTAGTCCTGTCGTTTCAGAGTCTCCTTTTCTTCCCCCCATCTTACCGCCCTCCTTTAAATTATGCTTCGTGCTCTCTATCCCGGTTCTTTCGATCCCATCACAAACGGCCACCTGGATGTCCTGGCGCGGGCCGCGCGACTTTTTGAGGAAGTCATTGTCGCCGTGGCACACAACGACTCCAAGCAGGCTCTTTTTAGCACGCAGGAGCGGGTGCAAATGCTGGAGACTTCGACGGCGCACCTCCCGAACGTTAAAGTCACCAGTTTTCAGGGGCTTCTTGTGGATTTCGCGCGGGCCCAGAAGGCGAAAGCGGTGATTCGAGGACTCAGAGCGGTCTCGGATTTTGAGTTTGAATTCCAGATGGCTCTGATGAACCGCAGCCTGGAACCGAATTTGGAGGCGCTTTTTTTAATGCCGTGTGAAGAATACAGCTATATTTCCTCACGCATGGTGAAAGAAGTTGCGCGGCTCGGTGGCACAGTGAGCCGCTTTGTGCCAGAGTGCGTGGAGGCCGCCTTACACCAGCGCTTCGGTGCGGGTACCCAGCCATCCGGGCACGCTTAAGCCTTCAAGCAGGCACCCTCGCAGGCATCCCTTACTCAAAGCAAATGACACCATGAAAATCCACACCCTTCAAATCCCTCCAGAAGGAAAACACGTTGAGGGGACAGACCCGCTGGAGGTTCTGGACCTGCAGGACTCCATGGTCGTTCCCATCGCCCCCCTTTCCTACGCCTTGGACGTGGGCCTGAGTGAGGGCGGATTGTTTGCCACGGGCCGCATCGGGAGCGCTTTCCGTTTGCAGTGCGTGGGTTGTCTGGAAAGTTTTGACTACAAGGTGGAGATTCCCAATTTTGCGTGCCAAATAGAATTAGGAACTTCGGAAGAGGCAGACTTGACAGAGTCGCTCAGGGAAGACATTGTCCTCGCCCTTCCTGCCCACCCGCACTGCGATTGGACCGGTTTGAAAGTTTGCTCTGGATTGCAATTGCCACCCGAGGAACCCGTTCAAATCGAACAACCTAGACCAGTGTGGAATGCGCTGGACCGCCTCAAGCTTTAACCTTAGCCGCCTCGATTTCGTTTTATGGGAGTTCCAAAAAGAAAAATGTCCAAAATGCGCCTGCGTACTCGCAAGGCCGCTAACCGCTGGCACGCCGGCCAACTCAGCCGCTGCAACAACTGCGGAGCCGCTTCGCGCTCGCACCGCGTTTGCGCCTCCTGCGGGTACTACCGCGGCCGCCAGGTGCTCACCGTCGCTGGAGTCTAGGCTCACGCCTCTTTCCCTTTCCAGCCGCCCCCGTCTTCGTGCGCGGGCGGCTGAATTTTTTTGGCGCCACAAGCGCGCGCCATACTCTATTCTCGCAGGGTGAACTCTTTTCTCCTGCCTCACCCTTTTTTCACCCGCCGCAGCCTCACGCTTTCATGAGAATCGCACTCGACGCCATGGGCGGTGATTACGCTCCAGGCCACCTTGTGGAAGGCGCCGTACTTGCCCTGCGCGAGTACGCCGAACTCTCCAAACTGTTCCTCGTCGGAGACGAAGCCCGCATCACGCAGGAACTAGCCCGCCTTCGGTTCTCGGATCCTCGCATCCAGATCGTCCATTCCACCCAGGTGGTGGACATGAGTGATGGCGCCACCAATTCGGTGCGCAGCAAGCGCGACTCTTCTATCAGCCGGGCTGTCGACCTTGTAAAGTCGGGCGAGGCTGAGGCGATCGTCAGCGCGGGGCATACAGGCGCCGCCGTGGCTGCGGCCCACATCAAACTGCGGACGCTGCCCGGCATCGACCGCCCCGCCATTGCGGCGGTGATGCCGACGGAGACCAACTACTTTATCCTCATCGATGCAGGCGCCAACACGTCGCCCACACCGCTGCAGATGGTCCAAAATGCGATCATGGGGGCGGCTTATTCCAAACACGTCCTCGGATATGCCAACCCCTCCATCGGGCTGATGTCCATCGGCACGGAGGACAGCAAGGGCAACGACTTTACCAAAGAGGTCTTCGAACTGATGAAGGCCTCCAAGCTCAACTTCCGGGGCAACGTGGAGGGGCACGATATCTTTGAAAACCCGGTGGAGGTCGTCGTTTGCGACGGCTTCGTCGGCAACGTCATGCTCAAAACGATCGAGGCCACCGCCACCGCCGTCTTGCACTGGCTCAAGAGCGAACTCATGCGCACCAAGATCCGCATGGCGGGAGCCTGGCTGGCGCGAGACGCTTTCCGTGCGATCAAGAAAAAGAGCAACCCGGACGAATACGGCGGGATGCCGCTTCTGGGAATTAACGGGATCTGCATCATCGCACACGGCGGCAGTTCGCCCATCGCAGTCAAAAACGCCATTCGCCAGGGCGCGGAGTCCATCCGCACCCAAGTCAACCCTCACATCATCCAAGAGGTGCACAACTATTCGACCCTGTGCGCCCCTCCAACCTCCTCCCCGCGTGTCACTGCTTAGCGCATCGATCATTGGAACAGGCTCGTATCTGCCAGAGAAAATTCTCTCCAACGCCGAACTGGAGAAACTGGTGGAAACCAACGACGAGTGGATCGTCTCGCGCACCGGCATCCGCGAGAGGCGCATCGCCGCCCAGGACCAGTCTACAAGCGACATGGCCGCGGAAGCCGCCAAAGCGGCGCTCCTCAACGCGGGGATTTCTCCCGAGGACGTGGGCATGATCATTGTCGCCACGGTGACTCCAGACATGTTTTTCCCCTCCACCGCCTGCTTTGTGCAGACAAAGATCGGGGCCAAAAACGCAGTCTGCTTCGACGTGAGCGCCGCCTGTTCAGGCTTCCTTTACGCTCTGGAAATCGCCCGCCAGTTCATCTCCACGGGAACCCAGAAAAACGTGCTCGTCATCGGGGCCGAAAAACTTTCCACCATCGTCAACTGGAGCGACCGCAACACCTGCGTTCTCTTCGGGGACGGCGCAGGAGCGGCCGTTGTGAGCCATCGCCCGGGTTCACTCGGGATCCGGCGCACCCACATGGGCAGCGACGGCGGCTACGCAGAGATCCTTCAAATCCCGGGAGGCGCAAGCCTCAACCCGGTGACCGCGGAGAACGCGGAACAAAAGCTGAACACGATCCGCATGAACGGGAAGGAAACCTACAAGCAGGCCGTCACCGCCATGATGGATGCCGGCAATCGCGTGCTGGCTGCCTGCGACCTCAAGGCGACGGACATCGCCTGCGTCATCCCACACCAGGCAAACGTCCGCATCATCGAAGCCATCGCGGACCGCATGAAGCTCCCGATGGAACGGTTTCTGGTCAATCTGGACCGCTTCGGTAACACCAGCGCCGCCGCCGTGGCCATCGCCCTCGACGAAGCCAACCGCACCGGACGCATGAAACGCGGCGAACACGTGCTGCTGGTCGTCTTTGGCGGAGGGCTCACCTGGGCCGGCTCCCTCATCGAGTGGTAATTTCCGGCGAACCATGTTCACCGATACCCACGCCCACCTCGATTTTCCCGACTACGCGGCGGATTTGGACGCTGTTTTAGAACGGGCGCAGGCCGCGGGAATCTCACGAATCATCACCATCAGCACTTCCGTGGAAGGAAGTGCGCGCGCCGTCGCGCTGGCGGAGGCGCACCCTCAAATCCGGGCGGCCGTGGGAGTCCATCCCTGTTACGTGGACGATTCACCCTCCGACATTATCGCCCCCCTGCGAGCGCTCGCGCGGCATCCCGCAGTGGTCGCCATCGGCGAAACAGGGCTCGACTATCACCGAAGCGCCACCGCCCCTGAGGAAGCCGTCGCCCTCGCTGGTTGGCAGGCGAACCGAAAAAGGCAGGCTCTGTTTTTTGAGCAACAGCTCCAACTCGCCCTCGAAACCCGCCTCAACGTCGTCGTGCACCAGCGCGATTCCTGGGACGACACCCTCGCCATCCTACGCCCCTACAGCGGCCGGCTCAAAGCCGTCTTCCATTGTTTCGGAGGAAACCTTGCGCAGGCCCACTCGCTTTTAGACCTCGGCTTTTGCGTGTCCTTCACCGGCATTGTCACTTTTAAAAACGCAGCCACCGTTCAGGAAACGGCCGCCAAACTTCCCGCCGGCTCTTTCTTTTTGGAAACCGACTGCCCCTTCCTCGCCCCCATCCCCCACCGTGGAAAACGGTGCGAACCTGCCCACACGCGCCTCACCGCGGAGTGCATCGCGAACTTGCGCGGTGAATCGGTAGAGGAGCTTGCCGCCCACACAAACGCGGCGGTTGACGCTTTTTTCAGGCGCGCCTAAATCAAGCTTCGGAAACAGGGCCGCCCTGCCACTGCACTTCCGCTGCTACCAGTTGGTGATCCACGCTTTTTCTTTGTCATCCATGTTCGCGGTGCTCCAGAGGTCAAAGGTGACGTTGTGCCCGAACGTCGCATCGTCCGCGCCGGCCTGAATCGCCTTGGCCCGCTTGGTGCTGTACCCGAAGGCCTTTCCCCATGGATCCCGCATAAACAGCACTTTGTCGCCGGGTTTGGCCAACTGAGAGGGCGCAAATGTGATATAAGTGGGGGCCGCCGTTTGTGCCGTGCCGGGTTCGGTGGAATCCGGTTTGCCATTGAGGTCCATATCCCCCGTCAGCAGCACGTACAAAGCGAGATTTGAGTCTGTAAAGGCTGAGGATGTCGTCGCTCCGGCCGCCTCTCCGACTGAGGCAATTGCGTCCGTCTCCTCTCCTCGCGGGTAGCTGCCGTTGTCTGCCTTGTAGGCCTCGGCCGCGGCGCTGAAGGCGGCTATTTGAGCTTCCGTTCTGCTGCGCCTGGACTTGGACTGGGCGTAACGCTGGACGCCCAGAACCATCGTCATCAAAGAGCACAAGATGGCGATGACCACCATCAGCTCCACCAAGGTGAAAGCGGCCCGCGACCCACCGGAATTAATGCGCATATTTCAAAGAATTGGAAGGGGTCGTTACTCCGATTAACCGGCGGTCTGGTTGCCCATGTTTTTGAGCAGATCCACCATCGGAAGAAAGAGGGCGATGACGATTGTGCCGACCACGACGGCGAGGAACACAATCATGAGGGGTTCGAGCAGAGAGGTCAGCGCGTCCACCGTGTTGTCCACCTCGTCATCAAAGACGTCTGCCACCTTGAGCAACATGTCCGGCAACTGACCGGTTTCCTCGCCCACGTCCACCATGGAGATCACCATCGGTGGGAAGACCCCACAGGCCTCCAGCGGAGTCACGATGGATTCCCCTTCCTTGACGGCGTCGTGCACCTTGGTGACGGCGTCGGCAATCACCGAGTTACCGGCGGTTTCACGCGTGATCAAGAGAGCCTGGAGGATAGGCACCCCGCTCGTTACCAGCGTGCCCAGAGTGCGACTGAAGCGGGAAATAGAGCTTTTGCTGGTGAGATCACCAAAAAGCGGCAGTTTCAGAGCGAGTTTGTCCAAAATAACCTGGCCCTTGGGCGAGCTGGAAAAAGCCTTCCAGCCAATCACGAGGGCGATAATTACCGAGATGACGATGTACCAGTTTGCGACAATGTTCGCGCTCAGATTCATGATCACCTCCGTGAGTGCGGGCAAGGGTTTGTTTGGCCCCAGAAGATCGCTGAAAATCTCCTTAAACTTCGGCACGATGAAGGCCAGAAGAAACACCAAAATGAGCATCGCGATCGAGAGCACAATGACAGGGTAGGTCATCGCCGACTTCACCTTGTTACGAAGTTTCTGCGCTTTTTCCTGAAACTCCGCCAGGCGGTTGAGCACAATTTCCAGCACCCCCCCCAGCTCGCCCGCCTTTACCATGTTGATGTAAAGCCGGTTAAATACCTTCGGATGGCCTCCGAGTGTTTCCGAAAACGTGCTCCCGCCCTGCACCCCTTCCGAGATGGAAGAGATGATTTTTTTGAGAACGGGATCTTTTTCTTGTTTGCCCAAAACGTCCAGACTCCGAAGCAGCGGCAGCCCCGCATCAATGAGGGTCGCCAACTGGCGGGTGAAGATCATCAGGACCTTGCCGTCCACGGTGGTCTTCGCAAACAACTTGATCTCGCCTCCCTTCGCCTTGGCCTTACCTTTGGGAACCGCGGCAGCCACCGCAGTGGCACCGCCCGTAGCCTTCACCGCCACGGCAGCCACGGCAGCGCCTCCTCCCCCTTTTCCCGCCGCCGTCACGCTGGTGGGAAAGTAGCCCGACTTGCGCAACAACGCGACCGCGTCGTTTGTGGAAGAGGCGTCGAGGACGCCGCGCGACTCCTGCCCGCTGGAGTCGAGTGCTACATAGTCAAATTTGGCCATAAGTTCAGGGGAATTTGAGGTTAAAAAAACAAAAAGCTAGCGTTTAGGTGTACTTCAAAACCTCCTCAATGGAAGTTTCACCATCGTAAATGAGCCGAAGGCCGTCGTCCCGGAGCGTCGTCATGCCCAATTCAATCGCCTTCTGCTTGAGCACCACCCCTGGCGCCCGCTGGTTGATCAGCTCCCGAATCGGCTCGTTCACATCCAAAAGCTCGTAAATCCCCTTCCGGCCCCGGTACCCCGTGCTGTTGCAATTGGCACACCCGGCTCCGTAATAAAACTGCCTGTCCCCAATTTCATGCGGGGACAACCCCAACTGGTCGAGCACAGCCTCCGTCGGCTCATACGGGGTCCGGCACTGCGAGCAAATCTTCCGGATCAACCGCTGCCCAAGAACCCCCTCCAGAGAGGCCGATATCATAAAAGGCTCCACCCCCATGTCGATCAAACGGGTCACCGCCCCCGGGGCGTCGTTGGTGTGCAGGGTGGTGAGCACGAGATGGCCCGTGAGGGACGCCTGGATGGCGATCTGCGCCGTTTCCACGTCGCGCGTTTCCCCAACCATGATCCGGTCCGGGTCCTGACGCAAAAACGCCCTGAGCACGCGGGCAAACGTCAGGCCTATCCCCTCGTTCACAGGCACTTGAATAATTCCATCAATATCAAATTCAACGGGATCCTCAGCCGTCAACACCTTGGAATCAATCGAGTTGATCTTTTCCAAACAGGCGTAAAGTGTCGTCGTTTTCCCCGAACCGGTCGGCCCCGTCACAATGAAAATGCCGTTTGGCAATTCGATGGTGCGCAGCAGGTAGTTGTGGAGATTCTTGGGCAGCCCCAGCGCCTCCAGACTCAGGTTCACACTCGAGCGGTCCAACACACGAAGCACGACACTCTCCCCAAACTGGGTGGGCAGCGTCGAAACACGCATGTCCACCGCCCTGCCCCCCACCTCGCGCTGGATGCGACCGTCCTGAGGCAGCCTTCGCTCGGCGATGTTCAAGTTCGACATCACCTTCACGCGGGAAATAATGGAGGAGGCCAAATGACGCGGCGGCGGGGCCATCTCGTAAAGCGCTCCGTCCACCCGGTAGCGGATCTTGAAATCGTGCTCAAACGGCTCGAAATGGATGTCCGAAGCGCGGTCCATAATGGCCTGCTGCATGACCAAATCCACGTACCGAATGATCGGCGCTTCCGAGGCCGCATCCAGCTCCACGCCGTCCTCCCCGGTCCCCATCTGAGAGAGGACCTCCTTGAGCTCCCCCGCGCCGCGGCTGTAATGCCGGCGAATCAGCTCCATGACTTCGTCTACAGGAGCGATCACGAGCTGGAGATCGATGCCGAGAGAAAACCGGATGTCCTCCAGAGACTGGTGGTGGAAGGGGTCCACCATCGCCAAACGGAGCGTCTGGCCGTCCCAGCCCACAGGAAAAGCCTGGTGCAACTGCGCCAACCCCACAGGCAACATATTAATGAGTTCCTGCGGCGGCTCAAATTCGGCGAGATTCACCGCCTCCGTTCCCAGGGTTTGCGCCAGAGTCACGTGAAACTCGTCGGCGCTCATTAGGGCGTTTTTTTCCAGGATCTTCGCCAGAGAAAGCCCCGTCTGGTTCACCTCAAAAGCCACATCGTCCACAGATTCCTCGGGAATGAGGGACTGTTCCACCAACATTTGGAGTACGAGAGAAATGTTCATCGCAGGTTGTGTGAAAGTGCCGGAAAGCCGCTATTCCTTGTCCCCCATGGTGATGCTAATCACCTCTTCGGCCGAGGTCATGCCGGAGAGCACCTTTCGGATACCATCCTCGCGCAGGGTGCGCATCCCCATCTCGCGGGCCCGTCTACGCAACTGCAGCGTGGAGCTCCGCTCGTTGATCATCCGGCGCACCTCGTCGTCCACGAGAAAAAACTCGAAGATCCCCGCCCGTCCCTTGTATCCCCCGTTGCGGCAGAACTCGCACCCTTTGCCGTGGGAGACGCTGGCGCTGGCCAGCTGCATCGGATTGATCGACAGGGCGCGCATGTCGGAAGGCAGCAACTCCGCCGGTTCCTTGCACTTAACGCAGATCTTGCGCACCAACCGCTGGGCCACCACCGCGCGCACGGCGGAGGAAACCAAAAACGGTTGCACGCCGATATCCACCAGACGAGCCACCGCCCCGGGAGCATCGTTCGTATGGAGTGTGGAGAACACCAGATGCCCCGTCAGCGAAGCGTTGATCGCGATATTCGCGGTGTCGGCATCGCGAATTTCCCCCACCATGATGATGTTCGGCGCCTGACGCAGCATGGAGCGCAGGGCGGCTGGGAAGGTCATGCCTATCTCGGTGTTCACCTGCACCTGGTTGATCCCAGCCATCTGGTACTCGACGGGATCCTCGACGGTGATGAGCTTTTTGTCCGGCCTGTTAATGTAATTCAAACAGGCGTAAAGCGTGGTGGTCTTGCCGGAGCCGGTCGGCCCCGTCACCAGAAGAATCCCGTCCGGAAGGGTGATCAGCTTTTCGAAAATCGCCTGATCGTCCGAGAGGAAGCCGAGCTGAGGAAGCCCCAATTGCAGCGCAGACTTGTCGAGAATACGCATGACGACGCTTTCCCCGTGGGTCGTCGGCACCGTGGAGACGCGCAAATCGACCTGCCGGTTGCCCACCGTCACCTGAATACGCCCGTCCTGCGGCATGCGCCGCTCGGCGATGGACATGGTACCAGACATGATTTTGAGGCGCGAAATAATGGCAGATTGCAGACGTTTGGGCGGGCTCTGCATCTGCTGAAGCACGCCGTCCACGCGAAAACGCACCCGAAACACCTTGTCCATCGGCTCCAGGTGGATATCGCTCGCACGCATGGTGTACGCCTCCATCAAAAGGGATGTCACCATCTTGATGATCGGCGCGTCGCCGGATTCTCCCTCCTCCACGCTGATCTCGTAAGGATTGTGTTCAGCGGCAGTGGAGGGGTCGTGCCCGATCTCGTACCACTTAAAGAGGGCCTCCCGAATCGCGCCGGGGGTCCCGCACACGAACTCAGGCGACGCCCCCAGCATGTGGGAGAGGCTGTCGAACGTGTCAAAATCCAAGGGGTTGGAAACCGCGATCACCAGCCCTCCCTCGTTTAACGCCACCGGCACCACTTTGAAGCGTTCCGCCAACTCCTTGGGCAGTGCGCTCAAAATTGACTCGGGAACGGTTAACGTGGACACATCCACAAACTCCATGGACGAGTGCGCCGCCAGGGCGCGCATGTAATCCTCTTCGGTGATGGTCCCATTCGCGATCAAGGCATCGATCACACCGCCTAAGGGGTGCTCGACGCGCATCTGAGCCACGTCTTCTTGGGACACAAGGCCGCTGTCCAACAGAATTTCGAGAATAAACTCCTGATTGACGCTCACGTTTCCGGTTCTAGGGTTGGGGAAGGAAGCCAGCAAAACCCACAATCAAAACGGCTTTCAAGGCTTTCACGCCGCCGCTCTTGTCCGGATTCTACCAGGCCGTAGGACCTCTCCCCCGCCCTAGAGGGGGTTAGGGAGAAAGATTCCAGAAAACATCTAAGCAATCCCCGGCTAGGAAGTCAAAGGATGTCACCTCCCTCCCCAACAAACATCAGAACCAGCCTGATACCAGTCTCAGACATCCTGAGGTCACGGGAATTGAGATGATCGTTCCTGATCTCACCCGGATCAATCTGCTAGTGTACTCAGTGAAGAAAACAGAAAGTTGAGATCAAGAAGATTCCCGGTCTTTGGGGGGGCTCTTCATAGAGGTCAGGATGTTTGAGTCTACAGAGACGGATAAATCTGCTGGAGCTGGGCTGATGTTTCGGGTGGATTGGGGCGCCCTTGCAGGGCTTTTTCCGTTTTTGAATGTTGATCCGCAGGGCGTTGCCCTGGGCTAACCTAGAATGCCCCTTCGGGCGGAAACGCTTCGATTATTCCGTATTCTTCAGAAACCCGGCTGCGACTTCCTCCAAGTCTGATGCCCTTGCAAGGGGCAATTCACTTTCAGCCCATGGCAACGCCATGGGAAAATGGTCCCAGAAAAATACGCCCT
>CANJZW010000115.1 GCA_947479475.1 Chthoniobacteraceae bacterium | reverse complement strand
TTGGTGGATTTCTTGAGCCAGCGCCCCTGAGAGTCTTGGTAGCTGGCGAACCAGTAGGGGGATTTGAGGCGTTTGTGAAGGCTTGGCACAGTGAGAAAAAAAGTGAGAAAAACCAACAGTGTCCAAGGCGTTCCACGGTGTCCACCTTTGAGTGTAAACACCTCTGCGCAAGGCAGGTGAAAAGAAGTGTGGGTTCGAGTCCCACCACCGGTACTGGCAGTTGAAAATAAGCAACTTAGCTTATTCAGGACCACCCAAGAGAGCCCAAGCTTCAACAAAAGCTTCAACACCTCTCCCCGTGTCTTCGCAGTTCCCAGCGTGTCTCGCCACGCCATGCGAGGGGTTGAGAGACCGGTCCGCTCACTTGCGCTGACGATTCTGATTCCTTGGACGGGGGGGCATCCCGCCGAGGACCCAGCTTGATGCAAAACCGCTCCGGCGATCTGCTCCCGCAACGCGCAGCGCGACTCCCAGAGTAAGTCCACGAACGGCATACGGTAGACGCATGGACTGGGCGTCCCGCATTGCTAAAAATGTCCTCCTCGCGCGCGTACTGCGGGAACGCTGCCTCGGACGCTCTCTCCCCTCCATCGAATCCGCGCACTTAAATCGCCGCTGGGCAATCGTGGGGACGCTTCCTGTTCTTGCACTCGCTCCTCCACCGGAGACGCCATGATACAAACTCGATGAAGTCGCGGAGTGGAAATGTACGAATTTTACGAATTTTGTGGGCAACCTGGAGACTTGCCGCTGTAGGTCAAATTTAAGGCGGCACAATGAACGCCCCCGCCATAAAATCAGCGTTGAGCCAAAGCAAGCCTGACTTGCTCTTCGATGACCTGCGTGAGGTAGGTCCACCAAGCTGGATTTTCAAGAGTGTCCCGCACCGTCGAGGCAGGGAGGAAGCGACGCATTTCCTTCAGAAAATCCTCGCGTAGTTGCGGTTCCTGTTTCAGGGCTGCAGACCGGCTTTGCAGCAGGGTGGCGAACTCGCCCTCTTCGCGCCGATGGTCCCGGATTTTTAAGGGGATAAGCTCCGCCGGCAACGCAACGCCCTGCTGAACCAGCCACGCTATGTCCCAGACATCCCGGTTTTTAATGCGGTTCTCGCGGAAGGCCAGGGCGATCATTTTGTCGGCCAAAATCTCCTCGCGGCTCTGCGCTTGCAGGATCAGTCCCGAGGTTCCGAGGTCGATCCCGTAGAGGTTTCGCAGCATCATCGGACGCGGGACATGGCTGGGGATCGCGCAAATGTCCAAGTGGATGCGTTGCGCAGGAAGATGCCGCTGCCGCGGGCGGGTCTCAATGGTGAGCTTCCAAGTGGATACATTGCCTCCGGTCTTCACCGGTTCGCTGATGCTGACGGGTAGTCCATAGCGGGTTTGCAGGCGTTCCGTGAGCACAACCGCAAGAGCGGACAGATCCTCCTTTTTGAAACCACTGCCGCCGGTGAAATCGAGATCCTCGCTGAGGCGGGGTGATCCGTAGCAGGCACGCAGGCAAGTGCCGCCGATAAACGTAAGTGAAGTCAGCAGCCCCGCCCCGCTCATTTCCCGCAGAATATCGTGGTGAAGAAGCTCCTTTTCCACGACGGGCAGCAGCGTGGTGAGGTCTGCCGTTGATCGGAGCGCCTCTCCCACGAGTTGGTCAAACAAGTTCATAGAGCGCCTCCTTATCCACAAGTTCCATGCTGCGTCGCGTGGCTCGCATATCCCGAAGCGCCTGCTTTACCGAGGCCCTCCAAAGGTGACGGTCCGGGTCGTAGGTGAGTTCAGCGCTGACCTCCTCGGGTCTCTGGGCGGTGTGGACGAACTCGATATGCCCAAAGTCGCCGCAGTCCACGACATGACTGCGCCCCGAGGACATCAGGCTGATCCAGTTGATGGGCAACTGCGGGATGATGCCGGCGTCACTCAACACGGTCTCCAGGCTGATGTAGTTGAACTCTGCCGCTCTCAGTCGGGCCGCTGCATGGAAAAGCAGATGTCCCGCCGGGTAATCCCGAACCGGGTAGAGATAAACTCCCTTGCACACACGCCGAAGAAAGCCGGCTTTGGTTGCCCGCGAGAGGAGGACAGAAAGTTGTCCACACTCGGGAACGGCAGAGGCGAGATCGGAAGCGGCGAAAATGCAGTGGTCGCGATCGGCCAGCGATTGCAAGGTTTCCCGGAGTTGTCGAAGGGGCTGCACGCCAAAGACAATACAAAACCTTTCAAAGAATGCAATGATTTGTTGAGTTCTTGTGCGATCTATCCGTTTTGCCCAATTTCGACCGCACACACGAGTCGAGGCGCTTCAGCAGAGGCAAATGACACCGGCAACCTGTAGCTGAAAGAAAATGAACACTGACCCCTAGTTTTCCTGTGACTGCTGAGCACTGGAGGCAGTTCCACCGCCGCTGCGAGTCGAGTTACGGAAGCCGCCATCAAAATAGCGGCGATGCGGAGGGTGTTTTTCATGGGCGTCATGGAGCACAGACGGCGTTTTCCACTGGCGGTCTCAGTGCAGCAGCCACTGGGCCGGGAGCGGCTGCTTTTTCCCATCCGCGCCAGTGACTTCCAGCAGCGGGGTCCCCTGCCACATTTGGCCTTCCTGCCAGTCCATCCAATACTCGTTCTTGAACGTCTTCCAGCGGTAGTCCACGTAACACACCCGCAGGTTGTGCGCGCCCTTTTGCAGCGGGATGCTCCACGCGTTCTCCGAGTGCAGTGTGGGCGATGGGAACCACTCCTCGCCGTCCACCCACACCCGCAGATCAAACCCGGCGTCCATGCTGGTGGTGTAGAGGTGCCTGGGCGCGTGGAAGGTGTAGACGCCATCTGCCGGCGCCTGCAGATAGCCGCTGTAGCGGACCGCATACGCCTTGTCGGTCTTGCGCATAGCGTCGACTTCTCCGGGAACGAGCAAGCCGCTCGCGTCCGCGCGAGCCATCGCCGGAAGGACCCCCGGCACGCCCGCGTGACCGAACAGGGTCGGCCAGGTTCCCTCGAGATACTCGGCATCCAACCCCGGCTGGAGTTTGCCCGACGCAGCGACCGCAGGACGGAGTGCTTCCTTTCGGAAGAGAGCGCCCACGGTTTTACCGGCGAGCTCACAGGGGATGTTAAACGGGGTCTGGGTGAGGCCTTTTCGGAAGGGGCGGACTTTGACGTAGGTGTCCTTGTTGATCTCGAAGGGTTTGGAGTAGAGGGGCGATTCGAGGGTGGGGTCGCTCCCGTCGAGCGTGTAGCGGAATTCGATATCGCTGGTGTCCTGCGTGGGGATGGAGAACGAGACCGAGGCGCGCTCGGAGAACACGTTCTGGGCGGGCTCGATCTGGACGGTGTCGATAGCGCGGTAAATGGGCACGGCGGTGAACTGGCCCTGCGCGTCGAGCGCATACTCGAAGTCGGCCGTGGGCGCTGTGTAGCGTTTGCCGCGCAGCAGCAGGGCCCCATTGGTTCCCAGAGCGATGCCGGAGAAATGGCCGGCCTTCTCTACTAGGAGCAGGCTTTCGCCGTGGGCCTGAGCGATTCCCTGAGAAAGCGCGTTGGAACTGTTTGGGCCGGACTGGAACTCCACCCGCGTCCCGGCGGGGGTCACCGCCCGGAAACCGGTCACACCGCCGGGAGCCTGGAATTTCTCAACGTCCTCGATGTCGTTTTCAAACTGGCGGCTGGGCTCGGCCACCGCCGGGCGTGTGTTGTGCAGGGTGACGAGGGCTTGGTTGCCGGAGCCTTTCCAGAGGATGCCGACCTGGCGCAGCCCGTAGGATTTCGCGGCATCCTCGTCGAGTTGGAGCACCTCCTCCTCGGCGGTTTTGCTCTTGGGTCCTTTCTGCTCGAGGGCCTCCTTCAGGATTTGGACCTGGGGCTTGTCGATTTTGACGTAGTTGCCGTTGGCGTCGAGGCGGTTGATGCGCTCGAACTGGGGTCCAAAGAAGCGGCTGGAGACGTTGGTGGCGCCTGGGATGGCCGTGCGGACGGAGTCGGCTTTCTCCTCGATGAGGGGATGGTTGATGGCGGCGAGTTCGGTGATGGATTTGCGGAGTCCCTTGGGGGTGATCGCGGCGGGGTACGTCCAGAACGTGGCGTATTCATGGGGCTTCGGGTTGGCGTCTTCGAGGCGGTCGGCGACGATCCAGACGCCTTCGCCCTTGAGGTGGAAGACTTGGCGGAAGGCGGTGATGCCGGTGATCGGGGTGGGATCCACGCCGGGGTTGGGGCGCCAGATGTTGTACCAGTCGCCGCGGACTTTGCTCATGCGGGAATAGGTGTCGTTGCGGCGCGCCTCGGCGAGGTTGAAGCGGTCGCTGCAATGGAAGCGCGTGTCGACAACGTGGTTGTCGGGAACCATGCTGTAGCCGGCTTTGCCCCCGGTGAGCACGGCGTTGTGGGAGGCGTTGGGCGCCTTTTTGTCGACGACGATGGCCTCGGAGGAGACGAGGACGCGTTCGTCCTTGAGGAGGTCGTAGCGCATGGCGCCGAAGCCCAACTGGGCGCTTTCGCGGGTGAATGAAAACTGGTCGTGATCGCCGGAGCGTTCGCGGGTGGCAAAGAGCATGAGGTGCTCGGAGCCGGGCAGCCAACTATCGCGCAGGAAATACATTCCGGAGTAGGGGGCGGGATCGGAGGTGCGCTGGGGGTTGCCGTAGGGTTTCCCGGGGGCCGGGCGGCCGGTCTTGCGGGCTTCCTCGATTTTTTTGAGGGCCTCTGGCGAGAACTTGCCGATGGAGGAGAAGCCGGGATCGGAGGCGATTTGGGTCCAGAGGTTGGGCGGATAATCCATGACGGCGCCGAGGCGCTCTGCGGCGTCGGGTTCCTTGGCGATGACATCGGTGAAGGTGGGGAGCGCCGCGCCGCCGGAGGGAAGGAACGCGCGCGAGCCAAGATTGCGCCAAGCATGATTGATAAAGCCGCTGCGGCTGCGAGCGACATCCATTGCCGGAATGGACCCTGGCACTCCGGCCCAACGAGGCCACTGGTCCCCGCCCGGGGTGACGCGGGTGAGGTGGCTGCGGAAGACGGTGTTCATCAGGTCCGCGGCGTGCTGGAAGGCCAGCGGGGTGGTGTAGGGAAATTGCGACCCCAGCGGCATCAGCGGGCTGAGGTGCAGGGTCATCCGTATCCCAAGACCGAAGTCTGTATACCGGTGACCGTAGTCGCCGCCTTCGAGGTTTTCACCGTCTTGCGCGCGCTGATGCAGGAAGCCGCTGTATCCGAGGCGCACCGTCTCCCTCGCGTAGTCCTGCATGCAGCGGAATTCGGGGAGCATGAGGGCCGTGACCTGAAGGACGGTGACGGAGGTGGCGCCCCAGTTCGCGATCTCCGCGCGGCGGGCCCGGATGAGGTAGGGCGGCAGATCCTCCACCAGCGAGAGCGCGTAGCGGGCCAGGGTGGAGGGACGTATGGCAGTGGCCAGCTCGGGCCGCTTGGAGTGGAGGAAGCGCAGGGCATCCAGGTCGTTGAAAAGGCCGATCGGCGAAGCTTCGGAGGCCATGACGAGGTTTTGATGGCTGTTGAGGACGTCGCGGCGTCCGAACAGGCACCAGTCATCGAGGTAATCCATCCAGCGCTCCAGGTAAGGGAGTCTTCCGGTGGCGGCGTAGGAGTTGATCAGCTCGTCAAACATCACAAACCGCGGGCCGTGCGTGTGGACCGGATTTTGGAAAAACGACACCTCCAGCTCCTGTTTCCGTTGCTCCGGCGAAAGCTGGGGCTGGGTTTGGTCGCCCGAGGCGGCCTGACGGGCCTTCCGGACGTCTAGGGATTCGACGAGCGGCATCGAATCGCGGGGTGCCCAGCGGGTCGCCCCCGGAGCACCCACGTCGGCCACGTAATGACTGGCCCGGATTTGCGTGACGCGCCGGTTGCGCATGGCCTCCTCCGCAATCAGGGAATGAATCACCGGGGTGCGTTTGCCGAGGCCGCCCACGCAGTTGGAGAGTTCCTTGAGAATCCCGTATTTTTCGGGGTTGGCCAGTCGGTCGAAGAAGAGGTCGCGGTAGGCGGTCAGGGCGCCCGGGAAGTCGCCGGAGTCAAAGCGCGCCTTGAAGGTTCTGAGGGAGGGATGCTCGGGTTGGACGGCGGCGTGGAGCTGCCGGCACAGGCGTTCGATTTCGGCCTTGGATTCGCGCTGGCTAAAGAGGGCTTTGCGTTGTTCGGCGTCTGGGAGTGGGGGCAGTTCGAAGGGGGTGAGGCGGAAGTTGCGTTCCTGAGGCTGCTCCTGCTCGACGCGGTACCATGCGGCGGCGCGCGGCGGCAGTGCGTTGCCGATGAAACGTCCATGCATGGGGTTTGGGGAGAAGGTGTTGGGCTTGCAACCTCCCATGATGTTGGTGCGTTGGTACCAAGTGAGTTTGCGTTGCTCGTCGAGGACGGACACCACCCACTGGAGGGGTTCATCGCGGTCGGCGCCTTTTTTAGTGGTAATGACGATCGACTCGACGGGCATCGCTGCGCCCAGATCCAGCTCGATCCACGGGTTGGCCTGTTTGCCTAAACTAACGTCGCCCAGTAGCCAATCCCGGCTGCCATTGATCAGCGTCTGGAGGCCCTTGGAATTGCTGGCCGACGAGTTGGGGGTGGATTGGAGGGCCGCGTTTTTCCCACCACTGTGGACCTCGAATTCGCTCATGTGCGACATGCCGTATTGGTTGGAACCAAACGATGGGATCTCGGGGATCTCGAGGCGTACATAGCGTCCGGTGACGGCGGCCCACGACGGGGCGACGGACAGCCCAAGGAGGGCGAGGGCGGCGACGAGCGTTTTGCCGGAAACGGGGGTGTTCATGGAAAGATGGATGGGAGTGGAGGTAAAGGGGGCGGATTACTTTGAAGCGGGGTGATCGCTGGTGCGCGGGTCGTCCATGAGCCAGGAGTCGGAGCGGAAGGGGGCGGCGGGGAGCCCCTCCTTGTTCGTGAGATTGGGGCGGGCTTCTTCGTGCCACGCGAACCGCACGGCCACGGGATTGGCGACCTTGGGCGAGCGCACGAGCGCGCTGTCTTTTTCGAGAGTGACCTCGGCCGGCACGAATTGACGGTCTTCGCCCGCGATCTCGAATCCGTCTGGCGCAGCGCCGTTGCGCGTGGCCAATCCGGAGCCGGTCGAGGTGAACCGGATGCGGATCTGCGACCCCTCAGGCTGTGCTGATTGGAAGAACGGGCCGGAGGCCACGACGCTCTTGTCGCCGTAGACTTGGCTGGCGGCGAGCAGCGCGAGGCGTTCCCCGGGGACCCGCTTGTTCACGGGATGAATGTTGTCGAGGTCCGTGATGGAGTCGTGGATGACGGCCATGCCGCTGTGTGGGATGGCCTTCAGTGCGGCGGTCTGGGCCTCCCAGAAAAGCGGTAACTCGAGCGGGCTGATGGGACGGCCGTTGCTGGGGGGCGCGTTCTTGGTCGAGTAACGGTTCGGGGCGATTTGAACGTAGAGGAAGGGCAGGTCACCCCGCCCCCAGGTGGAGCGCCAGAGGGCAACGGTGTCGGTGAAAAGACTCGTGTAACGCGAACCGGTGAAGCGATGGACGTTGCTTTCGCCCTGGTACCAGAGGAAGCCGCGGATCCCGTAGGGAGCCATGGGTTTAACCATCTTTTCAAAACCGCCGCCGCCCTTGGACCACGTCTCAATCGGGGTGGCGCCGATAGAGGCATGCAGGATACCCACCGGCTGGATCAGACGGCGGCGGGTTTCGCGAGCGAAGAAATAAGCGACGGCGGAGTCGCCATGAACGCGGTCGGCGGTGAGGTTTTCCTTGTTGGCGACGCGCCAGAAGCCGGCGAGGTCCTTCGCGGATTTAGCCTTGTCGTTGCGGATGACGGTGAACTGGCGGACCCACGGGTCGGCGCTGGTGGCCAAGGCTTCCGCAACGCCCGGGCCCCTGTGGTTCTGGAGGAGGTTGATGTGCATGTTGGATTGGCCCGAGGCGAGCCAGACTTCGCCGGCCAGCACGTCCTGGATGGTCACACTGTTTTTTCCCGTCAGAATGAGCTGGCCGTTTGCGCCGGGTTTGAGAGCGGAGAATGTGACGCGCCATTCGCCTTGGTCGTCGGCCTGCGCAGTTTGGGTTTGCCCGGCGAAGCTGGCCGAAACGGTTTCCCCCGGATCGGCCCAGCCCCAGACCGGGGCTGGCGCTTCGGCCTGAAGCATCATGTGTTCGGAGAAATAAGCCGGGACGGAGATTTCCGAGCGGGCGGCTGGGGCGAGTGCGGAGAGTGCGAGGAGGGGCAGAATCCAACGGTTCAGGAGAGGGCGGCGCATGGAGTTTGAGATACGGGGTTTCATGAGGAAACTGGCGGTGGGCGGCATTGCGGCGAATGCCTTGCATGCGGTGTGACGGCGTTAAAACGCCCGACCGGAAACCTGCGACCGCGAGGTCCACCCGGGTTGGCGACAAGCCGCCGACTTGAAAGGCGGACGGGGAGTCAGATAAATTGAATTGATACTGAAAAGACTTTGCTTTTGCCCCCCTCTCCGCAGCCCGCGCGCGCGGGATCGTCGAGGGGCGCGCTAAATCACTTCTTTTTCTTCGTGGCACCTCGGGCCTTGTCCTCGGCCGGATACAGCATTACCGGATTTGCCACAACCCCGGCAGGACGTCGCATTGCTGGCGAGCCGCCTCCGATTTCTGCGGCCATGTTATCCGCAAGGACCTGAAGTTTGGCTACAATTTCAGGGTGGGCACTGGCCACATTAGTGCGTTCACCAATGTCTTCATCCAGATTATAAAGGCGCGGTTCCTTACCGCTTGCATCCGAGCTGCTCTCTTTGATTCCCATACCTTCACTTTGAGGATGGATCGCCAGCTTCCAACTGCCCTGCCGAACCGCCTGAAGCGTGTATCCGGAAAAATAGTAATGAGCTTCGCGTGGTGATTGTTTCGATTTACCAAAAAGCAGCGCGGAAATATCACGCCCGTCAATCTTGGGGGCGTCTGGAACGATACCACCAGAAAGCGCCACCGCTGTGGGCAATAAATCAATCGTCCCGGCCACAGTATCGCAGCTGCTTGCTGGTGCTATTTTGCCCGGCCACCAGGCAAGCGTTGGCTCACGCATCCCGCCCTCCCAAGTACTTCCTTTGGCCCCGCGTAACGGTCCGGCACTGCCGGAATCTGCCCCCTTTTTGGCCCACGGCCCGTTATCGCTCGTAAACACGACAAGCGTCTGTTCTTCCAGTTTGGCTTCCCTCAAGGAATCCAGAATCTTCCCCACACTCCAATCCACCTCTTCTACCCAGTCTCCAAATCGGCCATTCATTGATTTCCCCTTAAAGTTCGCCCCGGGATGGATCGGGGTATGAACGGCCGTGTGCGGCAGATAGAGAAAGAACGGCTGCTTCTTGTTTTCCTGAATAAACTTTACGGCTTCCGTAGTATACCGCTCCACAATCGTGCTCTGTTCCGCATCGGAAAGCAGCTCGATTACCTTGTCATCCCGTAATAAGGGCATCACCGGTTCTGGCCCGCCTTTCGCCTTCTGTTGCATGTCGTTTGAATACGGAAATCCAAAATAATGATCAAAACCCTGCTTCGTTGGCAAAAATTCCGGCTGATCTCCCACATGCCACTTCCCAATACACATCGTAGCATAACCTTGTTCTTTTAATCTCTCGGCTACCGTTATTTCTGCGGGATTTAATCCGTTTGCGCTTTCCGGTCTATAAACTGCAGGCACCGATATCCGTGCTCCATAACATCCCGTAAGTAATTGTGCCCTGGATACCGAACATACTGGCGCGGCATAAAAAGAAGTCAGCTTCATCCCTTCGCTTGCCATCCGATCCAGGTTCGGCGTCTTCTGTTTGGTGGCTCCAAATGGTTCAATGTCACCATAGCCCATATCATCAATCAGAATAAAAATGATATTGGGTCGGGAAATCTCGGCCGCAGCCAGGGTTCCTGAGACTGTTACCGCAAGTGCCGCAACAATGGATCGCATCGGTTTCATAAATTTCGTGAAATGGATAACTCTCGAGGCAAACACCATTTTTCCACAAAGGTTGCGGAAATGAGCCAAAATATAAGACTATGTTGTTGATTGACGTGAGAATCCGTGAGCTTCACGGACATATTCTCCCCTCGAAACGCCCCTGTCCGGCCAGAAAATTGGACGCAAACATGCCCTATTTACCTTGGGAATGTCAGAGTTGTACACGGGGATGGGTTTACTGCGTTCCCCGGGCTTAATCCTGCCTCACGGCTTTGTAATTTTAGGGAAATGGTACGTATCGAAGATAATTCCGCTGCGGGGAGAATGTTTCTTTTTATAATACGAATACTTCCTCGGTCTCTTACCCATTATACGTGCGTAAAAAGTGGATTCCCCGTAACGACGCACAAAAGGTACGTACGGAGGATCTCGGGCTCGCGAATTTTGCGCCCCCTTCCGCCCCGGTAAAAATGAATTTCCTTTTTACGTACGTATGGAGGGGAAGGCTGCATTGCCGCGGCGCGTTAAACCCATTTAGTGAGTTGGAGCTGCCAGTTACCAGACCGGTCCACCTCAGATTTCCGGGTGCAAGTTCCGCTCACCGTGACGCAAAACCTAAGGGGCAGCGAATGCGGCATTACTCATTTCTTTTTCTTACGGGATCCTTCGTCTTTCTTCACTCCGTCGGCGTCTTCGCCAAGCTCTTGTTCCCCGCCAAACTCCTGTTTCCGCTTCACGAACGACTCTGGCCGCGGCCCCTCAAACTGCTTGAGCGCCGCCTGCAACTTCGCCTTTGCCGTCGTGGCACCGGTATCCAACGCGCCGTCGGACAGAGGCGACTTTTCATGTTCATCCTTTTCCAAGGCGTAGAAACGGCCGTCGGAATACAGTTTGAATTGGGCATCGTGCGCAAACTCAGCCTTCGCCTTTGCGCCGCCGCTCGGGTTGTACCAAGCGTAAAGCCAGTCGCGCGGCTGACCTGCCTTGCCCTGTAGTTGCGGCAAGAAACTGCGCCCGTCGAGCTTTACGTCTGCAGGAATCGGTGTCGCGGTGGCCTCGCAAATGGTCGGCAGAAAGTCGGTGGAATCGATCAAATCCATTGAGACCTTGCCCGACGCAAAGTGACCGGGCCAGTTACCGATGGCAGGAACATGTGTCCCCCACATCGTGGTCAACCCTTTGCCGCCCTGTACATCCTGGCTTTTGAATTTCGACAGGGTCCCCCGGCCTGTGCCGTTGTCACCCAAAATCAGGATCATGGTGTTATCACGCAAATGCAGCTCTTCCAGTTTCGCCACCAACTTACCGATCAGTTTATCCGTGTAGGACACCATGTCGGAAAAATGCCCCTTGTTGTGATCCTTCCTTTTGCCTGACTTCCCTTGCACATAATCGGGACTATCGGGAGTCGGATCATACGGGGAATGAGTCAGCATCATTGGGTAATACAAGAAAAACGGCTCTGCCTTTTTCCTCGTAATGAACTCCATGGCGTAGTCGTTTACGATGTCCGGCCCGTACTCGTTCTGGCTGTAATCATGTAGCTTGCCGTTGATCTCCAAGCCCGGGTTTTTGTAACGCTCGGGACGGCGGGTCAGTTGCCAGAGGCAGTATTCGTCGAAGCCAAAATGCGAGGGACCTTCAAGTCCGTTGCTCAACTGCCATTTGCCTGTGATACAGGTGGCGTAACCAGCCTGCTTCAAAAGATTCCCGAAGGTGGTCTGCGATGGATCCAGGTGAGCAAACCGCGTGTAATTGCGCCGATTGCTCATCCCAGTCATTAGCTGCACACGGCTTGGCGTACAAACCGGCTGGACGTGGCACTGCTCAAAACGTACTCCAGTGGCGGCCAGCTTATCCATCACAGGCGTCTGATAACTTTCGCCTCCATTCGCAGTCACACACTCATAACCAAAATCGTCGATCAAGATCAGTACCACGTTCGGCTTCTCACTAGCCGCCTGACAGTTCACAGCCACACACATGAGGGCAGCCAATAGAGAGGATTTCATTCGGAGGCGCGTCATATATCTACACGCACTAACACCGCATCCCGAGATCGGTTGCGCGGAAAAACTGAACTGATAGAATTCCCTTTTTGCGTACGCATTTGGAAATAGGGGTCAGTGTTCATTTTCTTTCCGCCACAAATTACAGATGTCATTTGCTTCTGATGAAGCTCCGATATGGCGCGGAGTATTCCAAATGAATTTGCTTTCGCTCCCTTCACCGCAGCCCGCGCGCGCGGTATCGTCGAGGGGCGCGCTAAAGGGAGAATTGCTTCTCCCGGCCCGGAACATAGTGCTGCTTCCACACGTCCCTCCAGCATTCCGAGCAGAAACACATGAGTTGGCACTATTGGGCCAAAGATGGGGCTGAGATCCTCTCATCGTTGCAATGTTCAGCCCCGGACCTACGCACCCGAACTGATTCGGCTAAAAAGTACGAATTTCAGGAATTTCCGTTCGTCCTTCCCACGCCGGCCTCGCTCTATTCGTAAAATTCGTTCATTTCGAACGGTGACGACGCGCCCCATGCGGCGGCTTCCCGGGACACTGCTTTTTGCCTGTCCACTCCGGATGTTTCGTGGTGTCCGCAATCCCACCTTAGAGCCTCTGAGCGCTCCACGAATTGCGCCCTGACCTCTCTTCCCCACGGCGCACTTGTGCAATTTGGGCTGCTCTGGGATGTTGACGGCATGCCGAACGGGGTAACCATTCCTTCTGACAATCTGGATTTTGCTTGGGACCGTCCCGAGACGGCCGACTCCTTGAGGGAACGTTTGCGCAAGAGTTCCCGGTCGGAATGGCTGAGGCTTGCTGCATGGATCCTGCGCGAGGCTAGGGTGGAAGAGGTTTGGCAGTTTTTGACCCTTCGCGAGGTGGCGGACGCCTTCCCGCATCTCTGTGGGAAACTCGGCCACCGGCGGGCGGTTTGGGAGCACCTGCTTAGAGCGGCACATGAGCTGGAAAGACTCTAAGTCCTGCACTCCGCTGAAGCGGGACTTTTTGCGGGAATGGTTTGCTCAGGAGCAGCGCTTTTTCCTCACGGGCGGAAGTGCGCTTGGGCTTTTTTATCTGGATCACCGGCGGTCCTATGATCTGGCCCTTTTCACCACAGAGACAGTGGAAGCCAAGGAGGTCCAGAACGTGATCCTCCGGGTCTCTGCGAAAATTGCAGCCCATTGCACGGGTGTACGAACGTCACCCGATTTTCACCGCTTCAAGCTCACCCGGGGAGACGATCGCGAGATCATTGATGTGGTGGTGGATCGGGCGCCTGCGAGGGCCGGTGTGAAAGCGGATGGGTCCTGCCGGTGTGAAAGTGGAGGGCCGCCGGAGTACGGGGCGGGCGTTTTCTCCCGCCGCCGCACTCCGATGGATGCCCGCCTGGCGTCTCTACTTCGGC
>CANJZW010000114.1 GCA_947479475.1 Chthoniobacteraceae bacterium | reverse complement strand
TTAATCTTTGACAATCATGAAACCAGCATCCCTGCTCGCCCCCATCGCCGCCCTCGTGTGCGGTGTCCACGTCTTCGCCGCCGAGGCGCTCCCCACACGTCCGCTCTTCAACGGCAGGGACTTCAGCGGTTGGAGGGGCGTTGGCTACGTGGTTGAGGATGGAGCCATTATCAGCACGCCTAAGGGCCACAACCTGGTCACCGAGGAAACGTTCTCGAACTTCGTGCTGGATTTCGAATTCCAGATCACTCCCGGCGCCAACAACGGCCTTGGCATCCACTATCCCGGTAACGGAAACGGCGCCTTCGTCGGCATGGAGATCCAGATCCTCGACGACACGGCTCCGCAATACAAGGACCTCAAGCTCACTCAGTTTAACGGCAGTCTCTACGCCATTGCAGCCGCTAGGCAGGGCTTCCTTAAGCCCGTTGGCGAGTGGAATCAAGAACGCGTGACGGTGATGGGCACCGCCCTCAAGGTGGAGCTCAACGGCGAGATCATCCTCCGCGTCAACCTCGACGAGATGAGCGCGAAGTTCCCCAAACACGAAGGCCTTAAACGACGCGCGGGGCACATCGCCTGGCTAGGCCACGGCGACCGTGTCGCGTTCCGTAACATCAACATCAGCGAGCTGCCACCCGCCGCGGACGAGGACGGCGTGAAGGCCGGTGGTTTCACGAAAATCTTCGATGGCAACACGCTCAATGGCTGGAAACACACACCGGACATTACGAACTGGAAGGCTATCCAGGGCATCCTCAAACACGACGGCAAACCCGCCCCCACCAAGGATATGTGGACGGAGAAATCCTACGGCGATTACACGCTCGTGTGCGACTGGCGCTGGAGCGGACGCGGCCCGAAAAAGACCCAGCCCAAAGTCATGCCGGATGGCAGCACCAACGGAACCGTAGAAATTGAAGAGTTCGACAGCGGCATCTACCTGCGCGGCAACACCAAGAGCCAGATCAATCTTTGGAATTGGCCGATCGGTTCCGGTGAAGTTTATGGCTACCGCACCGATGCGAATATGCCCCCAGAAATCAAGGCGGGTGTGACCCCGAAAGCCAACGCGGACAAGCCCATCGGCGAATGGAACCGCACCATGGTCACCCTCAAGGGCGACCGTCTCACCGTCTCACTTAATGGCAAGCTGGTGATTGATAACGCCCAGCTCCCAGGCGTCCCGGCAAGCGGCCCCATTGGCCTGCAGCACCATGGCTCGGCGATCGACTTTGCGAACCTCTGGATCAAGGAACTGTGATGGCTAAGGACCTCGACCTCTGCCGCATACCAAACATCATGAAAACAACTCTCACACTTATCATCACCTTGCTGGTGGCCACGCTGCATGCCGCCGACCTCCGCCTCGGTTCGCCGTTCTCGGAACACATGGTCCTGCAACGCGAGAAGCCCGTCGCCGTCTGGGGCTGGGCGGATCCGAGCGAATCCGTGACTGTCGCCTTTGATGGCCAAACCAAGACCGCCACCGCCGGGGCCGACGGCAAGTGGTCGCTCAAGCTCGACGCGCTCAAAGCGTCCGCCGAGTCGCGCACGTTCACCGTTACGGGTAAGGACGGCCGCAAGGTTGAGGTGAAAGATGTCCTTGTCGGTGAGGTCTGGTTCGGCGCCGGCCAGTCCAATATGGCGTGGGACGTTGGATCAGCGAAAAACTTCGAGGCGGAAAAGGCCGCCGCGAACTTCCCGCTTATTCGATACTACGGCGAAGCTTCCGTCACCGTCGCGAAACCTCAGGCCGAAGGTAAAGGCATCTGGCAGGTATGCACGCTTGAGAACGTGCGCCGCTTCTCTGCGGTGCTCTATTTCTTCGGTCGCGAGATTCATACTGAAGTCGGTGTTCCTGTCGGACTGATCTGCGCCGCAGCCAACGCCACGCACATCGAAAACTGGCTTCCCGCCGAAACTCAATCCTCGGATCCGGAAACTAAGGCGGGCGCCCAGAAGGGAGTAGCCCCGCTGACTGAAGAGGAAAATTACCGTCGCATCGAGGCCAAGCTCAGAGCCGACTACCCGGCGAAACTCGCCGCCTGGGAGCTCGCTTTCAAGAGTGGAAAAGCCCAGAGCAGAGATAAGCCCTGGACTCCGGAAGGGATGATCGCTCACATCAAGCGCAAGGGCGGCCCCTCCGGCCTCTACAACGGCAAGGTCTTCAACCTCGCCCCCTTCACTTTACGCGGTATGCTCTGGTATCAGGGCGAAAGCAACACAGGCCAACCGGGCGAACTTTACCACAAGCAACTCTCCCGGCTCGTCACGAGCTGGCGCGCGCTCTGGGCCGACGAGGTTCCGTTCGCCTGGGTGCAGCTCCCTAACTTTACCGCTCCCGGCGAAGGCTGGCCGCGCGTCCGCGAGGCGATGCTGAAGACCCTCGAACTGCCGAAGACCGGCATGGCCATTACGATCGACATCGGTGATGCCAAAAATATCCACCCTGCCAACAAACAGGAAGCCGGTCGCCGACTCGCGCTTTGGGCTCTCGGCACGGTTTACGGCAAGAAGGTGCCCGCGATCAGCGGCCCGCTTCCCGCCGATTCGTCAGTTAGCGCCAATACCATCACCATCTCCTTCAAGCATGCCGATGGCGGACTGAGGACCAAGGACGGCGGCGCAGTGAAGGGCTTCCAGATCGCCGGTGCCGACCAGCAGTGGAAACCCGCTGAAGCGAAGATTGATGGCGATAAGGTTGTCATCAGCAGCCCTGACCTCACCTCGCCAGTCGCCGTTCGCTATGCGTGGCTGGATAACCCGGACTGCAATCTTTACAACGCCGCCGACCTCCCGGCCTCCCCGTTCCGGACGGACGATTGGAAATAGAACAATCACATGAAACACGCTCTCACCGTTGCCTGCATCTTTTTGAAATCAGCTTGGCAGGGGGTCTCTCTGCTCTTCTTTGCAGTTACATCCTGAATTGCGTCATGGGATTTACGGGAAACTAGGGGTCAGTGTTCATTTTCTCAGAAACAAACCGCCTCAAATTTCCTGAAACCTTCTCCTGAAGCTGCGATAAACCCATGCGGTGTATGACTCTACTCACATTGGCCGCATTCTTCATGCCCAGATGCTCCGCAATCCACGCTTGGGAGACCGTTGTCTTTTTCCACAGCAACCCTGCGAGCAACGCCTTTCGCGGCTCAGTGCAACCGTGCTCAATCAAATCTTCCTTGGCGAGGGTTGCCACCCGCAACCCCTCCTCCAGCAGCGCCAGCGCTTGATGCTCACCATGAGCCTTCATTTCGAGGCTTGCATCGTAACCCCGCGCCTCGCGTTTTCGCCCAATCGCCGCCTCGCCGAGCTTCAGCAAACTCTGGGCGAACGCCTGTTGTCCCCAATACCAGCCGCGTCGCAAATGGCTTCCTCTTTGGTCGGACTCCGCATCCACAGCCACAAACCCACTCTGCTCACGCTCTTCAGCCGCGCGTTTGTCCAGGCGCCCGACCATTTTTTTTCGCCCCTCAACCGTGTCCTCCACCCCCATCGTCGCCAACCCTTGTTCCGCCGCCAACCACTTCGCCCTTTGGTGCGGCATCAAGGCGTACCCACCTGCAATACTGCTCCACGGATAGTCCAAAACACTTTGTCCCTGCGTCACATCCACCACACGCGCGCGACTCGGATTCAAGTGAATATAGTCCCAAAGCGTCTCATAGTAGTAAGGGCTACCCCCGTCGACCACCACAGCCTTGTAACGATCTCCAAACAGCCTACCCCATTCGCGATGCCGCACATTGAATCGACGCGTCACCGTGTTTTGAAACCATTTCATACCCTCCACCAGATTCGCCTCCGGAGTCTGAATGAAGAGGTGGTAATGATTCCCCATCAACACCCAAGCCCGCAAGCATGCACACGCCAACCTGTTTTCTCACAGACATCGGCAAGGCATTGCAAAAAAAATCGCCGGTCTTGATCATCTACAAAAATCGCCGCGCGGCGATTCCCTCGAGCCATCCCATGGTAAAAAGCCGATTCAAATTCCAATCGGATACTCCGCGCCATGTCGGAACTCCAGCAGACTCAACTGACGTCTGTTAACCATGACTGAAAGAAAATGAACACTGACCTCTAGTTTTCCCGTTGGTTTAACGCTCCTGCGTCCAGGCTGAAGAAATCGTGCCGGGGGGCAAAAAGCAAATGCCTATCCTTTGATTCGTGACCGGTTGGATTTCCTGACGGTGGAGGATAAAGAGTGGATGCTGCGCAAGACGGCGGAGCAGGTCTTTTTCACTTAAAAACGGGTTCAGGCACAGAAGTCCATTTCTAACGAGTGAATCAAACGGCTCATAGCGGTGCAGATTCTTGTAGGCCTGATGCGCCTGAGCACTTTTTGCTCTCTGTGAGATGCTGCTGACGGAAGGCGTTTGGTGTTTGGCCGGTTTGCGAGCGAAAGGCACGAGTGAAGGCGCTTTGATCGTAAAACCCGCAATCGAGCGCAATGGAGCCGGCCGTGTGGTTGGTGGCAATGAGATCCTGGCAGGCCGCATGGATGCGTTGGCGGATCAGGTAGCGAATTGGCGTTTCGCCCAGGAGTTTTCGGAATAGGCGCACGAACTGGCTTTCCGACAAATGGGTGAGACCTGCGAGTGATTTGGTCTCTATGGATTCACGGAAATGCGTGTGTAGATATTGCAGTGCGGGCTCGAGTTGTTGGAAGGGCTGGGTCACGCCACCTGCCGTGTTACTTTCGTGCATCACAATCGCCACGCCGCAACTCCGTCCGTGGGAATCCAGGAGTGGTGCTTTCGACACAACATACCAGCGCAGGAGTCCCGTAATGTCCGGAACCATCTGCGTGTAGCTAGTCAGCGTCTTGCTAGTCCGCATGACCAACTGATCTTCAGTGACGTAAATTGTGCTGATTTCCAACGGATAGAAATCGCAGTCTCTCTTTCCAAGCATCAGCCATTCCTGTTTGAGGTTGAAGATTTTCAGCGTGCGAGCGTTTGCAAAGACAAAGCGGCTTTGTTCGTCTTTAGCAAAAAACGCGACCATAGGCAGAGTGTTCAAGAGCCGGACAAACTGGAGTCCACCGCCCGCTCGTTTGAAGAAGTCCTGTTGAAAATTCAACGCCCTTTGACGCTGTAGCATGCCGAAAAAATACCAAACAAGGCCGGTTTAAGCCAATGTATTTTGAGTGTGGAGGGATATGGTGAAAGAGGTCCAAATTCCATTCTTTGCTTCACTATGATTCGTCACACCGTGGTCTTTTGTTTGAAATATCTTACCGGTTCAGTCGCCGAGCAGACATTTCTAAATGCGGCTCTGGAACTCGTCCGAATTCCGGGCGTCGAACACTTCGAGTGTCTGCGCCAGATCAGTAAAAAAAACGCATTCACCTTCGGCCTCTCCATGGAGTTTGCCGATGTGCAGGCTTATGCCGGTTATTGTGAACATCCCGAACACACAAAGTTTGTGCAGGAACACTGGCTGCCTGGGGTGAGCGAGTTTCTGGAGATCGACTACACGCCCATGGAGTAATGCACGGAATTTTAAAGCCTCAACCCTCCTCACCCTATGTATTTCCTCCCTCTTCCAAATACGACTGGCCGGTCCTTCGCGCTTATACTTGTCTCTTTTATCGGACTTAGTGGGCTAGGGATGGCGTCCGAACTGCTTGTTGGTTCGGCGACTATCGAAATCACCCCGGATCGCCCTGCTGCTCTCGCGGGTCAGTTTCATACACGCATTTCGCTGAAGCCGGAAACGCCTCTTATAGCGGCTGCAGTGGCGATTGAATCTACCGAAGGCGATAAAGTTCTCGACCAGTCTCTGCTCATTTCCTGCGATCTCGTGGGGATTCATCAATCTGTACTGGCTCAGTTTCGGAACCATCTGCAGCCGCTAATTCCCGAGTTGGATGTCCGGAAGGTGATTGTCTCCGCTACGCACACGCACACGGCCCCCGTGACCTCTGAACTCACAGATGAAACATTGATCACCTATCCGATTCCCAAGGATGGAGTGATGCAACCAGCGGAGTATGTCAGCTTTTTAGTGGAACGACTTTCGCAGGTCGCGATTCAGGCCTGGAAAACGAGGAAGTCTGGAGGGGTGAGCTGGACGCTCGGATATGCAATGGTGGGGGAAAATCGGAGGCCAGTTTATTCGGACGGTCATGCACAGCTATACGGCAAAACCAATAATGCGAGTTTCCGAAATCTGGAGGCGGGTGCTGATTCCGGTGTGGAGACTTTGTTTTTTTGGGACGCTGAAAAACAGCTCAAAGCCGTCGCGATCAATGTCGCCTGCCCTTCTCAGGAAGTAGAAGGTCGGAGTGCTTTTAATGCCGACTTCTGGCACGACGCCAGAGAGCAATTGAAGGAAAAGCTGAACGTTCCAAATCTTGTAATCCTTGGGTGGTGTAGCGCCGCAGGGGATCAGTCGCCGCATCCGATGTATCGAAAAGAGGCGGAAGCGCGTATGATTAAGCTGCGAGGACTCAGTCGGCAGCAGGAGTTGGGGAGGCGAATTAGCAACGCGGTTTTGGATACGATGGATGCCGCCAAAGCTGATATTCGGACAGGGCCCCCATTTTCGCACACGGTGGAGGATCTGCAATTGCCGCCGCGCCGCATCCTGGAGCGTGAGTATCAGGATGCCAAACTTGAGATCGAGCAGTTCAGTGTCCTGAAGAGCCCAGATAATAAAATCATCACGATGCTGAGTATGGATCGAGGCATTGTGAAACGTTTCGAGGAAGCCGATAAAGTGCCGCCTTACACGATGGAACTTCACGTGCTTCGGATTGGTGATGTCGCGATCACCACTAACAGCTTTGAACTTTTCCTTGATTACGGAATCCAGATCAAAGCTCGCAGCTCTGCGGTCCAGACCTTTGTCCTCCAGCTTACAAATGGTGTGGGGATGTATCTTCCTACGGTGAAGGCTATCGAGGGCAAAAGTTACAGCGCCTTGCCGCATGTAAACAGAGTCGGCCCAGAGGGTGGTCAGATACTCGTGGATCACACAGTCCTCGCAATTCAGTCACAGTGGGCAAAGGCCCCAGCGAAGTCTGCCGATACGATCGTAAAGTGAACGTCCTCATGTTCCCTCAGTCTTTCCCATCCCCCCTTATGAAGAATGCAAGACGATTGAGTCTATACGCTGGGTTACTGCTTTTTGGCTCCTCTGGGTGTTTCGCCACCCAAGCCGCCGCCGAGCCGGTTTTTCGCGCCGGTGCGGTGACTGTGGATATCACTCCGCAGAAACTACCCTCTATTATTGCCGGGAATTTTTTTGAACGAACTGCGGCGACGATCACGGATCGGCTGCATGTCCGGTGTGTGGTGCTGGATGATGGAAAGACGAAGATTGGATTTGCCGTCGTCGACACCTGTATGATGACGCGTGCTCTCATCGACGAAGCCAAACAACTGGCGAGTGCCAAGTGCGGGATTCCGATCGATCATCTCATGGTGTCGGCCACTCACACGCATTCCGCTCCGGCTGCGATGGGGTGTTTGGGGACACGCTTGGACAAGGATTACGCGGCTTGGTTGCCTGCGAAAATTGCCGAGGGGATTGTGGCGGCAACACAGAAGCTGCAACCGGCGAAGATCGGGTGGGCGTCGATTGACGACTGGGAGCACACGCACAATCGGCGTTGGATCCGGAGGCCGGAAAAGAAGATTGTGGATCCGTTTGGGAATGCAACCGGGCTGGCCCATATGCACCCGGGTTATTTGAGTGGGGATATTATTGGGCCGTCCGGGCCTGTGGATCCGGGGTTGTCTGTGATTTCGGTACAAACTCCCGACGGGAAGCCTCTCGCGGTGTTGGCAAATTATTCGCAACATTACTTTGGATCGCAGCCTGTATCGGCGGATTACTACGGCCTTTTTTGCAAGCAGGTAGCCCTGTTACTAGGCCAAGAGGGGGAGGGGAACGGTCCCTTTGTCTGTGCTCTGACCCAGGGAACCAGCGGGGACTTAATGTGGATGGACTACGGCTCGGCGAAGAAAACGGTGAGTGCTCCCGACTATGCCGAAGCGGTTGCCAAATATGCGGCCCAAGCGTTGAGGCAGGTGCAGTATCGAGAGTCGGCACCGCTCGCGATGGTGGAAAAGAAGATGCCACTTGCCTACCGGGTGCCGGACGAGAAGCGGATGGAATGGGCTACGCAGATCGCGGCTCGGATCGAGAACGAATTGCCGAAGAATAAAGAGGAGGTCTACGCTCAGGAGGCTCTTATTTTACAGGAGCGCCAGACAACCGAGATCAAGGTGCAGGGGATCCGAATTGGCGACCTGACAATCGCCGCCTTGCCCAACGAGGTGTACTCTCTTACGGGCCTGAAATTGAAGGCGCAGTCTCCTTTTGCTGCGCACTTTAACATTGGATTAGCGAACGGTGCGGAGGGATACATTCCTCCACCAGAGCAGCATGTGTTGGGTGGATATACGACCTGGCCGGCACGGACCGCGGGCTTGGAAGTGCAGGCCGAGCCGAGGATTGTGGCGACGCTCCTTGGCGCTCTGGAAGAAGCGACCGGCCAGAAACGGCGTGTCCCGCAAGACGAACAGGGGCCTTACGCCAAAGCCGTTTTGGACGCAAAACCGGTGGCCTATTGGCGTCTTAACGAGGCGTCTGGTCAAGTGGCTCACAACACCGTGCCCGGTGGCGTGGCCGCTCAACTCATTGACGGGTTTGCCTGGTATTTACCTGGGGTCGGTAGCGGAAGTGGCGTGGGGGGCGGAGAGAAACTAGTGCCGTCAGAGTTCTCAGGCCCTAGGCAGATCAATCGTGCAGTACACATTGCCGGCGGGGATGTGCGGGCGGAACTCAAAGGCTTGAGTGACCGCTATTCTGTCGTGTTGTGGTTTTGGCTCGGCGAAGCGAGCGGCGCGAGTGAACGAAGCGGCACTCTGGTCTCGGGGGTTGGTGGTGAATTACTCGGAGTTCGGCAAACGAAGGAGCATCTGGCACAACTCACCCTGAATGGGTCGAGTTCGACGAATGAACTGCGTGCGGATGCCTGGCACATGGCTGTCCTGGTGAGGGACGGCAAACAAGTAAGTGTGTATGTAGACGGCTTAGAGCAGGCTCCAATGAGCAAAGTGTTGGGAAGAGAGCCTCAGGCGAGTCTGGTTTTTGGCCAGGGGCTGCAGGGGAAACTCGACGAGCTTGCGGTGTTTGATCGCGCTCTCTTAGGTGGCGAAATTGCTGCTTTTTGGAAGGTCTCCGGGATTGAGAATCGGCCTTTCACCCCATCGGCGAGGGCGGGGGCGAACGGGAATACGACGATTTTCAGCCCCGCCGACTCTACCGCCTCCCGTCAACCCAGGTAATGGAAGGCTTTAACACGCCTCTCAAAACTCTCCCCATGAAAATCCAGACACAACTCCAGTTGCTAGGCGGTGTGGCGCTCCTTGTAAGTTTGAACCTGCCAATGGCGGCGGCGGAGCTTCTCCCGGAAAAACCAAAGCCGGCCCTTTCGACCGCGCCCCTTTCCGTGACACCGCCGCTTTCACCGGCCGAGGCGTTAACAAAACTGCACCTTCCCGCCGGCTACAAAGCGGAGATTATGGTGAGCGAGCCCATGGTACTCGACCCCGTGGCCTTTGATTGGGATGAACGTGGTCGCCTGTGGGTGGTCGAAATGGCGGATTACCCCCAGGGCTTGGACGGCAACGGCAAACCTGGCGGCCGGATTCGGATACTCGAAGACACGCAGGGGAATGGCCATTACGACAAGTCGACGATCTTCGCGGAAGGGTTAAACTTCCCGAACGGTATCCTGACCTGGCGCGCAGGAGCGATTGTGACGGCCGCTCCTACTGTATTGTTCCTGCAGGATACCGATGGCGATGGCAAAGCCGATAAGACGGAGATCCTCATTAGTGGGCTGCAAGAGGGCAATCAGCAGCTTCGAGCCAATGGGTTGCGTTGGGGGCTCGATAACTGGGTCTATATGGCGATTGGCGGTCATAATGGTAAATACGGAGCCGATACCCGATTGAAGTCTCTCCGGAGTGAGCAGGAAATTGTCGTCGGGGCGCGCGATTTTCGTTTCCGACCGGACACAGGCGAACTGGAACCGCAAAGTGGCCCGACCCAGTTTGGTCGTAACCGAGACAATTGGGGGCATTGGTTCGGCACACAGAATGCAAACGCGCTCTGGCATTACGTTTTGCCGGAGCAATACCTGCAGCGGAATCCCTACTTTGGAGTGAACCAGACGCGGATGCCCCTCCTGACACCGTCGTCGAGTTCGCCGGTGTATCCCGCGAGTGTGGAAGGGAAACGGTATCATGATGTGAGCGCGATCGGAAACTTCACCTCAGCCTGTAGTGGAGTTGTTTATCGAGACACCGCCATGTTTGGTCCGACCAGCAAAGATGCTTTGATCTGTGAGCCCGCGCATAATTTGGTGCAGCACGCCGTCCTTACCGACAACGGGGTGAGTTTCACGGCCGATCAGAAGTTCGGGGATGGGAAGTTTGATTTCTTTGCAAGTGAAGACCCGTGGTGCCGGCCGGTGATGGTCCGCGAGGGCCCAGACGGGGCCCTGTGGGTCGCGGACATGTATCGGTTTATGATCGAGCATCCGCATTGGCTACCGCCAGCGGGGAAGGAGGAGATGCTCCCGTATTACCGCTTGGGTGAGGATCGTGGGCGCATTTATCGGGTGAGTCGGCCTGAAATGCCTGCTTTCAAAACTGTCCGCTTCGATACACTCACGACGGTTGAGCTTGTGGCTGCGCTGGATTCGACGAATGGCTGGCGCCGAGACAAGGCCCATCAAGTACTGCTGTGGCGAGCGGATAAGGCGGCAGTGGCCCCTTTATTAAACCTATTTGAGAACGCGGCGAATCCTCTGGCGCGCTTGCATGCTCTCTGTGTCCTCGATGGGTTAGGTGAGTTGCCGGCGGCGACGGTGGCTCTTGCGCTTGCCGACAATTCGTCGGGCGTCCGCGAGAATGCGCTGCGCCTTGCCGAGACTCGGTTCACTTCCGAAGTCCTTGCGGCGGCGGTGCGTCTTGTGGAAGACCGGGATGCCAAAGTGCGTCTTCAGCTTGGCTTTTCGCTGGGGGCATCCAAGGAACCGCTGGCGGGAACCGCCTTGAGCCGTCTGCTGATGGCTAACGCAGACGACTCCATGATTGTGGCGGCGGTGATGAGTTCCGCCTCGTCCCATCTTCGTACGCTTGTGGCGGCGGTATCTGATCAGCCCCAGGGGCCGCTTGCCGATGCGTTGCTTACTATCGCGCTCGGATTGAATGATCGGGAAGCTTTGACGTCTTTGCTCGGATCAACGTTGAACGCGCGTGGCCCTCGTTATGCGCCAGAACAACTCACGGCTTTTGCGCATCTTCTGGATCAGCTCGCACAAAGTAACAAAAGCATCGAGCAGCTTCGATCCGGCTCGCAGGACGATGCCCTCTCGCGGTTGCTGGAAAAGGTCACGGCAATCACCGCCCAAGCGCATGCCACTGTCTCCGACAACGCGGCTCCTGACCTTGAGCGTATCTCGTGCGCGGGGCTGATCAGCCGTATCCCGTCGTTACGTCCAAAGGCTTTGTCTGCGCTTTCGGCATGGCTGGATCCAAAGCACGCGGCGGAGGTGCAGGCTGCGGCGATCCAGACGTTGACTGGAATTGTGGTGCCCGAGGTGCCCGTCGTGTTCCACAAGGCGTGGGGAACGATGGGTCCCGCTACACGACAGCTCACGCTGAACGCCTGGATGAGTCGCGAGCCTTGGGCGTTTGACCTGGTGAAACGGACTGAGGGCAAAGAGCTTTCTGCCTCCGCTTTGGATGCCACCCAACGGGCACGTCTCATTAAGCATAACTCCAAGCGTATAAGAGAACTGGCAGGTAAAGTATTCGACACCACTTCGTCCGCCCGAGGTAAGGTGGTGGAGAGTTATCGGCCCGCGTTGTCCCTCAAAGGCGATCCGGAAAAAGGTCGCCAAACATACAGTGCAATCTGTGCGGCCTGTCATAAACGTGGGGCAGAGGGCCGGGATATTGGTCCGGACTTACTGTCTGTGGTGCAGCATCCGGCGGAGAAACTCCTTGATAGTATCCTCGATCCTAGCGCGGATATTCAACCCGGCTTCAGCTCTTATACTTGTACCCTCAATACGGATGAACAGATTTACGGTCTGTTAGCCTCCGAAAGCGCCAACAGCATTGTGATGAAACTGGTGGATGGAACGACGAAGACCGTGTTGCGGAATCAAATCAAGACGCTGCAAAGCCAGAATCTATCCCTGATGCCCGAAGGTCTCGAAGCGGCAATTAGTCATCAACACATGGCCGACCTCATCGCCTTCCTGCGAACAGCTCCGGCGCAGTAAAGCTGGCAGGATGGAGCCGGGGAGGGGCGCTAAGCCTTCGCTCGGTGTCATCAAAGACCTAATGCTTTTTGACCCTGTTTCTGTGATATTTGCTGAAGAAGAGCCTGCGGCTGAGAAGAGAGAACTCGACCGCGATCATAATGTGCCTTGCGTAGACACCGAGTTTTCAGAAATAGAGCCTGGAAAAATACATGCTAGGGAGTTCGTTTCGACCGACTCGAAACTCAGAGATATGGAGGTTGGACTCAAAAAGACGGAGCGCGCAGAAAAGATCCACCAAGCGATGCTGAAGGATATTTCAGAATATTTGATAAGAAATGGCATCAGGCCTTACGAAAGCGGTTCCATCGACCTGTTATACAGTTCCAGCGGAAGACTGAACGTCTTCGAAATCAAAAGCGCGAACGTCGATAACATCCTTTCCCAATCATCGAAGGGGGCGTTTCAGCTGGCATGCTACCTGAACGAACTCAGCAGGGACTACCACAACTTGAGCGCCAGGCTGGTGCTTCACCAGACACATAGTCCCCAGCTTCAAAATTACGCAGTTGATGCGTTGCTAAGGCTTGGGGTTGAGGTGTTATTCTACGATCCTGTCAAGGCTTGGCCTAACCGAATAAAGGGTCTTCCCCTGTAATCAGCGTGGAACCATGTGGCTCCAGCTACCAGGGGATTCACCGCTCGCTTTGACTGAGCCGGTCGGACTGGAAGTGCTCACCAGATTTTTCACGCGTACACCGGCCAGCAACGCAAATTGCGATCATCGGTTGGCGGGCAGGAACACGTGGAACACATAGAACACGTGTTCTCGTATATAATCCCCCGGAGCGCTCCTCGTGGTCGGCGGTACTTGCTGCTTTCCCCAGTCTTTTTTTACAAAAGTATGTGTTCCATGTGTTCTGTGTGTTCTCACAGAGAAAATCCGCAAACGCGGTGTGTTCCGTCATGTGTTCCAATGTGTTCACCGGAGAAATGGCTGGCATCATCTCGTCCCCTTTTTGCGCCACTTGCGCCTCCTCGAGAGCAAACGGAACATCGTAGTTCGCCCGATGACATGAGCGACCCGATGCCGGACTACGAAAACGTGTACACGGATTGAGCCCACCGCCTGAGCATTGGAGAGGTGGGCAGAACCGTTT
>CANJZW010000113.1 GCA_947479475.1 Chthoniobacteraceae bacterium | reverse complement strand
GCCCCTGTCAAACCCGAGCCCGTCGTCCCCAAACCGGCCCCCGCGCCAACGCCAGGCACGCCGCCAGTGTCTGTCCCCGCGCCTGTCAAACCCGAGCCCGCCGTCCCAAAAACGAATCTGCCAGGACTTCCCACGGAACCGGAACGGGCTGCATTTGCCGCCCATCCCCATCCCACAAGGACCCAAATCGCGGCAGGCGCGAGGCACGCTGTCATCGTCAAACCAGACGGGTCGCTTTGGAGTTGGGGCGCGAATGATTATGGCCAATTAGGAGACGGCTCCACCCAGGGCAGCGTTTTCCCCATCCAGGTGGCTTTGACTTTGTCCAAGGATCACTTCTGGGTCGCAGCGGCCGCTGGAGACGCCCATTCACTTGCCCTCCGTGAAGACGGCACCGTGTGGGCGTGGGGGAGCAATGAAAACGGCCGCCTTGGTGTTTCTGGAGGTCCAGTCTCGGCCAATCCGCGCAAGGTTTCCCTGCCAAAACCAGCCGTATTTGTAGCCTGCGGAGCCGACTCCAGTTTCGCCATTCTAACGGACGGAGCGTGTTGGAGCTGGGGGCAAAACCGACTCGGACAACTGGGTTTGGGTGACCGACTGGATCATCCGCAACCCGCCAAAGTTTCACTCCAAGCCGAACTCAAGTCTCTTACCGTTCGCAAAACAAACACCTACGCCCTGGCTCGGGACGCCTCAATCTGGCTGTGGGGGGACGGAAATTTCGCTCGCTCAGGCGCGCGTTCAATCCGCGACAAAACACGGCCCTCACGACTCGATAACGACAGCGACTGGATGTCCCTCTCAGGCGGAGAATCCCACGTTCTCGGAGTGCGCAACGACGGCACGCTCTGGGCCTTCGGTGACAACCAAATGGGCCAGCTTGGAGACGGCGCCCGCCGAAACCGGATAATTCCGGCACAAACAGGCTCGCTAAACCAATGGACCTCCGTCTGCGCTTTTGGCAAGAGATCCTATGGAATCACCCGCCAGGGGGACATGTTCGCCTGGGGCGAAAACCCCTCGGGAACTCTTGGAACCGGCACATCCCTTCCACAAGTCACTCCGACGGCTGTTCTTCCACGCGGGGGCTGGGTCAACGTCACTGCAGGCGAGACCTTTACGCTAGCGCTCAGAGCGGATGGAACCCTCTGGGCGTGGGGTGACAACCGCAGCGGGCAACTGGGTTCAGGGAGTGTTTTTAACTCCTGGGTTCCACTGGAGGTTTCCTTCTCCAAGTAACAGCCGCGTAGCAATTGAAAAGCTCCCAAGAAAGTGCACCGCCTTGGAATCGAACCAAGAACCTAGTGATTAAGAGTCACGCGCTCTACCAATTGAGCTAGCGGTGCTTTTCTCGAAGGGGTGGGAAGACTATCCAATCAACTTAACTGATCAAGTGCTTTTTTTGAAAACCGCCCCGCAGCACTCCTGCCAAGCTGATTCCACCCGCCCACCAGGCCAATTTCATCCGGCTACCGAGCCGCTTCGACACGGTAGAGATGCGTCTTGCTGCGCAAATACAAAGCCCCGGCCGACACCGCAGGCGAAGCCATGAAGCCGCTCTCAAACTGGCCCTCCCCAAGCACACGGTACCCCGTCTTGTCCGCGGCAAACACCGTCATCTTTCCTTCCTCATTACAGGCGTAAATCCTGCCGTCAGCCAGCAACGGGGACGCCGAAAAGTTGCCCCCCACCCGCTCCGTCCAAAGCGTTTCCCCCGACTTCGCGTCCACGCAGGAGGCGATTCCCGAGTCGTCCACCATAAACAGCGAGCCGTCGAGCAGGAGCATCGAGGGTTTGCTGGGCACGCTTTTTTTAGCCCGCCAGGCGAGCTGGCTCTCCTCCAAAACGCCGGAACCGCCCAGCTTCACCGCCAGAATCTGCCCCTTGAAACCGCTCTGAAAGAACACCTTCCCGTCCCAAAATAAGGGCCGGCTGCTGGCACTGTGCTGCGCGCGCTCCTCCAGCCTCCACAACTCCTTGCCCGTCATCGGGTCGTAGGCGTAGTGACACTTCGCACCGCTGCTCAGCAGAACAGGCTGCCCCTGCCCTTCGGTAACGACGGGAGTGGCAAAGGCTTTGCGGAAGTCGCCGTCGCCGGTGACTTTGCCCTCGGCATTCAAGTCTTTGAAGTCGACGGAACGCTCCGTGCGCCAGACCGTTTTCCCCGTGTTTTTATCCAGGGCAACCACGTACTGAAAGTCGCTCCCATCAAAGTGCATGATCACAAAATCGCGCCAAAACACGGGGGACGAACCCGCCCCGCGGAAATGGTTGCACACAAAGTCCGTGCGTTCCCAGAGTTTAGCCCCGGTGGCCTCGTCAAAACAGGCGGTGTACGGCGACCCAAAAGTCACAACCACCTTGCCATCCGCGACGGCGGGCGTGGGCGACGCGTAGCTGTTGAACTTGTGGCAAAACTGCGGGTTTTGAACCTTAAACAGAACCTCGTCGCGCAGTATCTTTCCAGAATCTTTATCAACCACAACCAAAGACAGCTCGGAGCCGTCTTCGGTGGCCGTGGTCAGCCACACTTTGGAGCCTGACAGCACGGGCGAGGACCAAGCCTTGCCGTGAATCGCCGTTTTCCAACGCACACCCTCGGTTTCCGAGGGGGCCGCCGGAACTTTCAAACCGGAGGCCGCGCCATCTCCCAGGGGGCCTCGGAACTGGGGCCACTCGTTTGAGGCGTACGTTTGGAGAGGAGAAAGCCCCAGCAAAAAGCTGACGGCTAAACTAGAAAAACGGGGGGGGAGAACACTCATAAACTCAGCAGAAAACAAACGGCGCCCGAGCGAAAGGAGGAAAAGCATCTTTTTATACGCGGCCTGCTAAATTCCTGCGCTTTAGCCAGAGCGCGCCGCAGTAGGAACGGCGGCCTTGAAATGGGAAGAGGCATTGCCAAGGCGCGGGGAACCGATGAAATTAGAAGACATGGAACCCACCCCGAATCCACTTTTGAGCTGCCTGTCCCCTTGGGCCAGCGGAGCGAAACCCGGCGCCTTTTGGTGGTGCGTATGGTGCGGATCCACTCGTTTTGAAAGGAGTCTCCCATGAATCGTTCTTGCGCCAACTGGCTTTGGAACGGCCTTCAATTTGAACCGGCCGCCGGATTACCTTTCTCCGACCGGGGTGTCCGCTATGGGATGTCCGTGTTTGAAACGCTCCGGGTTCGCGAAGGCCGGGCCGAATTCTGGGCGGCTCATTGGGAGCGCCTGCAGGCCGCCCTTCAAACCTGCGGCTTCATGGCTCCAGAGGGTGCGCTCGAAGCGATCCCCGGACTTTTCCCCTGGGGAAAGCGCGAGGGGGTTGCACGTGTTTACGTCACGGCCGGGGATGGCGGGCCCGCGGATCCGGTCACAAACTCCAGAGTGGCGGTGCTTTTTGAAGAACGCCCGGGCTTGATGGCGGACTCCTATTCGATCGTCGTCGACGGGGAGCCACACCTTCCTCCCTTCGGGGGGGTAAAGACGGCGAACTACTGGAAAAACGCGGAAAGCCTCCGCGCCGCTCTTGCGGGAGGGGCGAACGAGGCGCTGCTGTTCAACCCAGCCGGGGCATTGATTGGCGCCTGTATGGCGAATGTTTTTGTAAAAACGGGCGGAGAATGGACAACACCCTCCCTCGCGTGCGGTGCGCGCGCGGGCGTCGTACGCGCGTGGGCGAGGCAAGCGCTCTCGGCACGGGAGTCCCTTCTGGACGCCGCGTTGGTCCTGGAGGCGGAGGCGATCTTCCTCACAAGCAGCTGGCTTGGAGTGATGCCGGTGGAGCGCATTGGCGGGAGAAAACTCACGCCCCTCCCGGAGGAAGTCCTCAGTTTGAGGGCCGCTTGGGATTCCATGCCCAAATAATGGAACCCGGTGAAACACCGGTCTGCGCTCCGGTCGGAAATCGTTCAGGAAAGACGATGGAGGTGCAGGCTTGTTGAAAACTCAAGAGGCTTTGTTCAGAGCGCTTTGTTCAGAGCGCTTTGTTCAGAGCGCTTCGTTAAGAACGCTTCGTTAAGAGGCCTTGATTTCGCGGCGACGCGTGCGACCGCCCCGGGAGACAACGGATGGCTTCGGCGCACCCGTGGGCTGGAAGGGCGCGACAAAGGCATCGTGGAACGTGTAGACCCCTTTAAAATCGCCGAGCGAATCCTGTTCTGACTTCCCGAAAATGCCCTTCTGAATCAGGTGATAGACCATCTCCCCAAAGTGTTCGCAGGCGGTGATTCCCCAGGCTTCAAAAACGGTGGGCACCATCGGCCCAAAATACTTGAGAGCGTAGTCGCGGATCCCCTCCAGCAACTGCCTGCCGCTGACGTGGCTGGTGCCCCGTTCGCGCGTTTTCTTAGTCTGCTCCACAGTGAATTCGAGGGCATCCTTGATGAAAAAATACGCGTCCCGATCAAATCTCGGATCTTCCGTGATGATGAGGTCTACAGTGGCGGCGAAATCTATTTTCTGCATGGATCAACAAAGACGGTCACTTGAAGCCGCGGGTTTTGGGAAAAGGTTTTGGGAAAAGGGGAAAAGAGAGAAGGCGAAGGGGACTCAACTATACGGTAGATCTCTACCCTAACAGTCTGTTTGGGGGCGTCAACCCGAGTCAAAACGGTTTTAAAACTCCTGTTGACTCGATGGGGAGTTGAACCTTATGTTTTGCGCTCCCCGAAAAGTCGGGATCGAATCCTCGAAAGAAAGGAGGGAGATTTTACATGCCAGAAGTATCTGTACGCAAAGGTGAACCTATCGACCGCGCCCTGAAACGCTTGAAGTCCAAAATGGAGAGCGAAGGGATTATGGAAGAAGTGCGCCGCCTTAGGGCGTTCGAAACACCAACTCAGAAGACAAAACGCAAAGCAAAAGCCAACGCCAAACGCGCCAAGGCCAAGCAGCGTTTCAACGCGTCGTAGTCTGAGTGGTACTCTGAGTGCCATAGCGGAGCCCCTCCGCAGAAAGTTTTGGAAAAGCCGCCTCCTCAAAAGGGCGGCTTTTTTATGCCCCTATCGAGCCTCCCCACCCAGCGCCTTGCTCCGATAAGCCTGCGGCGAACAGCCGTGCTCGCGCACAAAACACCGGTGCAGGTGGCGCACGCTCCCAAACCCGCACAACTCCGCCACCGTCGCCACCTTGCTCCCTCCCTCGACGAGCCTCTGCGCCGCACTCTCAAGCCGCACCAGCAACAACTGCCGTACTGGGGTCCGGCGCAATTCACTCTTAAAGGCGTACTGCAGGGCGCGCTCTGACAAACCAGCGGCACGCGCAATGTCGCCGATTCCAATCGCGTTCCGGTACTGGGCGCTCATAAAGGCGAGCGCCTTCTGCACGCCGCCGTGAGTCACCGCAAGGCTGTCGGTGCTGCGGCGCATAAACACGCCCCTGACAGGAACAAGCACCGGTTCAACCAAGGCCCTGGGGACGCCTCCGGCCTGAGCCCCCTGCATCAAAACCTCCAGGAGGGCAGCCGCCCGGTAAGCAATCTCGCTCAAATTCTCGTCGATGCTCGAAATCGGCACCCGCGCGCACTCGCAGGCGAGCTCCATATTGCCCACGCCCATGACCGCCACGTCCTCAGGCACCCGCAGCCCCAGATCCAGGCAAACATCAATCACATCCATCGCCACGACGTCATCCAGCACAAAGAGCGCCAGAGGTTTGGCGATTATTTTGAGCTGCGCCCCCAGCCACTCTCTGCGGTTGTCCCAGGTGTCCCTGCGCCGGGACGCCTCGCGCACCCACTCCAAAACGTGGCAACTCTGTCCGGCAGCTTCGAGCGTTTTCACAAAAGCTTCACGCCGTCCTATTTCAGCCCTGCCGTGCGGCAGCCCCAGCCATGCAAAGTTTTGGTGTCCTCGCTCCAAAAAATGGGCCGCAGCCAGCCGGCCGACCTCGAAGTTGTCCTCCTGCACCGATGGAAGATGGGCATACCGATGATTAGACCCAATGAGAACGGTGGGCTGCAGGTGAATCTGCCTCTCTATAATACCCTTTAGGCGAGGAACCTCCGTATCATTTACAAGCATCCCGTCGCCGCGCCAGTGGGAAGGAAGCGTGCCTTCAATCACGGCGCGCATTTCAAGGTGCCAGCCCGCCTCCTTTGCATAACGCCCCACCCCCTCGATGATACGCGGATCGTGCCAGCCCAGGGCGACAAGGACGTTGCGTTTGAATCTCATGCAAAAGCGATTTTTCGGAAAATGTCCGACAGTTTGCGCCAGAGGTCTTAGGGCGCAATTCAATTCCAGGTTAATCTGTGAAACAGGGCAACCAGTCGGCCAAGGTCGCATCCCTGCCCAAAGAAACCCGCCGGTAATGACTCGTCCCTATACCTACTCCATGTCCTCCCATTCCCCTACCACACGCCAACGCTTCGCCCTGTTTCTGGGCGCCTGCACCCTAGCCGTCTCACCCGCCCTTCGCGCCGCAGAGACACCCGTCACCCACTCCTACGTTTCCTTCGGTTCCGCCACCGAAATCATCTCCGACAAGGGGGAACTGCTCTGGAAATACCCCGCCGCCACACGGGACGGCTGGATGCTGCCAAACGGCAACCTGCTGCTGACCCTCTCCAAGAACAAGGACTATCCCGGAGGTGCAGTCATCGAGGTGACCCGCGATATGAAGGTGCTTTTTGAATACAAGGGCACGCAGTCCGAGGTGAACACCGCGCAGGCGCTGCCCAACGGCAACATCGTCCTGACCGAGGCGGGGGCCAACCCGCGGCTCCTGGAAATCGACCGGAGCGGCAAGACCGTTGTCGAGTTCCCCATCCAGTGCCAGAACACCAACCACCACATGGAGAGCCGCATGACGCGAAAGTTGGAGAACGGGAATTATCTGGTGCCGCAACTTCTGGACAAGGTCGTGCGGGAGTACACGCCGGAAGGAAAAATTGTCTGGGAGTTTAAGACCCCCGATGACCCAAAAGACAGCTGGCCCTTCACGGCGATCCGGATTCCCAACGGAAACACGATCGTCAACCTGACCCACGGCAACAGCGTGGTGGAGGTCGACCCGGCCGGAAAGATCGTCTGGCAATGCTCCAACGCGGATCTGCCCGACACGTTCAAAGACCCCTGCGGCGCGCAATGGCTGCCCAACGGCAACATCGTGGTGGCCAGCTACGCCGCCAAGGGCGACGCCATTAAGCTGTTTGAGATTAACCGGGAGAAAAAAATCGTCTGGAGCCGTCAGGATGGCAAACCCCACGGCGTGCATGAATTTCAAATTCTGGACACCAACGGCAAACCCCTGGAAGGGAAAATTTACCGCTAGAAAACTAAGTAAAAAAGATCAGAGCCCTGCACGCTTCCAACCCAAAAAATCCTGCATGAAACTCCACCGCACTCCTTGGGCGCTTCTTTGCGCCGGCAGTCTTCTGTCAGCCACGGGTGTGACGGGTTGGGGCGCGCCCGGGAGCGCGGAGTTTTTTGAGCAGAAAATCAGGCCGGTTTTGGCCGAGAAGTGCTTTGAGTGCCACAGCGCCGATGCCAAGAGCCTCAAGGGCAACCTGCTTCTGGATTCCAGGGAGGGCCTCCTCAAGGGCGGGGACACAGGCCCCTCCCTCGTTCCCGGACAACCCGACAAAAGCCTGTTGATCACAGCCATCCACTACGGGGATCCGGAGACGGCGATGCCGCCGAAAAAAGCCGGGGGCAAGCTGCCCCCCGCGGTGATCGGCGATTTTAACGCGTGGGTCCTTGCCGGAGCCGTCTGGCCGGAGTCCGCCGGCCCGGCGAAAAAGACCTCCAAGAAGTTCGACCTGACCCAGCGAAAAGCCGACCACTGGTGCTGGCACCCGCCCGCGAAACACGCCCCCCCGCGCGTGAAAAACACCGCCTGGCCCCGTTCCTTGAGCGACACCTTCCTCCTCGCAAAACTCGAGGAAAAGGGGCTCCGCCCCGCTCCGGCCACCGACAAAAACACGCTTTTACGCCGCGCCGCATTCGACCTCACCGGCCTGCCCCCCTCGCCCGAAACGCTCGCCACATTTCTCGCGGACAACGCCCCCGACGCCTTCGCAAAGGCCGTCGACAGGCTTCTGGCCTCCCCTCAATTCGGCGAGCGCTGGACGCGCCACTGGCTCGACCTAGTACGGTACGCAGAGAGCCGCGGGCACGAATTCGACCCCATCATTCCCAACGCCTGGCAGTATCGGGACTACGTGATCCGCGCGTTGAACGCAAACGTGCCCTACGACCAGTTCGTCAAAGAGCACCTCGCCGGCGACCTCCTTCCCGCCAGGCTCAATCCAGAAACCGGCGCCAATGAATCCATCCTTGGAACAGGGTTCTGGTTTTTAAACGAGGAGGTCCATTCCCCCGTGGACATGCGCCAGGACGAGGTCGACCGCATCGATAACCGGGTCGACGTGATGACCAAAAGTTTCCTCGGCCTAACCGTGGCCTGCGCGCGCTGCCACGACCACAAGTTCGACGCCATTTCCCAAAAGGACTACTACGCGCTCACCGGTTTCTTAATCAGCAGCAGCCAGCGACTGGTCCGTTTTGAAACCATCGAACAGGAGCGCAAAACCTCGGAGTTCCTTTCCGTTTTGCGCGCCGAAATCACCCCCGCCCTCCTGAATGCCGCCGCCGCCGCCGTCCGCCCTGCGCTCCAAAACGCCACCCCGGCGCTCCTCGCCGAGGCCCGAAAAGCTCTCCCCGCCGGCCCGAAGAATACGCCCCCCCAGCCGACGCCGCGCCTGCTTGCCGACTACACCAAAACCGCCGCCACCCCGTTCCTCCAGGATGGATCGGCGTTTGGAAAAGGCCCCGCAACCCCGGGCTCGGTCTTTCCCGGCACCTCGGCAGACTTCCCCATCGCAGGGATCGTCACTCAAGCAGCTGCCCGAAGGGATCACGCGTGGAAAGACATTGTGAGCAAAGGGGAGACCGATCCCGGCGCATTAAAACCCTTCCAACGCAGTGGCCAGACCCTCCGTACCCCCGAGTTTACGCTGGGCGGAGGCTCCCTTTGGTACCTCGTGCGCGGAGCGGGTCACGCGTACGCGGTGGTTCATTCCCATCTGATGATCCAGGGCCCTCTCCACGGCAAAGTCGTCACCACTTGGAAGGACAGCGGTCGGTGGGAATGGATCCAACACAACCTCTCGACCTACCAGGGTAACCGGGCCCATGTGGAACTCCTGCCCGAGGGCAATGGCGATTTCGAGGTCGCGCTTGTGGCGGAATCCGAACAGAAGCCAGAGCTGCCCGAGGGCTTTTGTTTCCCCGGCGCGCCGGCGTCCAACGAAGCACTGCAAGCCCTCCTGCTTGAAACGCTGACGGCCATGGAAAACAACCGTCTCGCAGTCAACCCGCTGACCGCCGCTCTTGCAGACTGGATCGTACATTCCCTCGATCTGCTTTGCCCAAAGGGATCGCCCGCCCGCGAGGCCCTCGCCGCCGCCACCCAGACACTCATCGAGCGCCACAACCACACGGCCTCCTCCTTCAAACGCGAGTCGGCTCTCGCCACCGCCATGTTTGAAGGTTCGGGCGCCAATGAATTCCTGCTCAAACGCGGTTCCCCAAAACTGCCGCTCGACCCGGTGCCGCGACGTTTTGTGGAGGCCATCGCCGGCCCCGAACCGCTCGCGACCCAAGGTGGAAGCGGGCGCAGGGAACTCGCTGATCTCATTGCCTCCGCCTCCAACCCGCTGACTTCTCGCGTGATCGTCAACCGGGTCTGGCACCACCTTTTCGGCAAGGGCATCGTCCCGACCGTCGACAACTTCGGCGTCCTTGGACAAGCCCCCTCCCACCAGGAACTGCTCGACACCCTGGCGGTGCGTTTCGCGACGGACCAGAAATGGTCCCTCAAAACGCTGATCCGGGAACTCGTCCTTTCGAACGCCTACGCGATGAGCAGCAGTCCCAATGCGCCAACCGCCGAGGAGGCTGACCCCGAAAACACCCTACTCCACCGCATGAACCTAAAGCGCCTGGAGGGCGAGGCCATCCGGGACTCCATGCTAGCGGTCTCAGGCCGTCTGGACTTGAAGGCGGGCGGAGCGAGCGTTCCAATCTACCTCTCGGCGTTTATGGAAGGCCGTGGGAAACCCAAAGGCGGGCCACTGGACGGGGAGGGCCGCCGCAGCGTCTACATCGCAGTCAAACGCAACTTCCTCTCGCCCATGATGCTGGCGTTTGACACGCCGATCCCATTCAACGCCATGGGCCGCCGCAACGTTTCCAACGTGCCCGCCCAGTCCCTGGTCCTCATGAACGACCCCTTCGTTGTCGAGCAAGCCTCCCTCTGGGCCAAATCCCTCCCCCCCGTCATGCCCGCCCAAGAGCGCCTGCGCCGCATGTACCTCGCCGCCTTTTCGCGCGAACCCCTCGCCGGGGAAAGCGCCGACGCCCTGCTCTTTCTCAAAGAACAGGCCGAAGCGCTCAAGGTGCCGGAGAGCGACCCAAAGGTTTGGGCCGACCTTGCCCATGTGTTTTTCAACGCCAAGGAATTCATTCACCTCAACTAATCACGCCATGTTTCCCTGCAACCACACTGCCCGCGCGTTTTTAAACCGCCGTGAAATGTTGTCCCGCTGCGCTGGAGGCTTTGGCGCCGTGGCCCTCTCCTCGCTGTTCCCAGAAAAACTGCTCGGAAACCTTTCGCCCGCCGCCGCCAATCCGCTCTCTCCGCGCGCCACACACTACCCGGGAAAAGTCCGGAACGTGATTTTCCTCTACATGGACGGAGGGCCCTCGCAGGTGGATACCTTCGACCCCAAGCCGAGGCTCACCGCCGAGAACGGGCAACCCTTCGGGCTCAAAATGGAGCCCACCCAGTTCAACAACAACGGCAACACTCTTGCCTCCCCCTGGGAATTCAAGCAACACGGCCAGAGCGGCATTCCCGTCAGCAGCCTGTTCCCCTGCGTAGCCCAGTGCGTGGACGACCTGGCGATCGTCCGCTCGATGACCAGCGAGTTTTCCGAACACACCAACGCCAACTATTTCCTGCACACCGGCAGCGGTCTGCAAGGCCGCCCAAGCATGGGCGCCTGGATGGGCTACGGCTTGGGCACCGAAAACGCCGATCTCCCCGGCTTTGTCGTCCTCAACGGCGGCCTCATCCCCCCCGGCGGACTGGACAATTTCAACTCCGGTTTCCTGCCTGCTTCTTTTCAGGGCTCCGTCTTCAAGCCAGGCGCGGAACCGGTTTCAAACATCCGCCCCTCCGAGGCACAGACCGAGCAGCAGATGCGCAAACTCGCCCTGATGCGAAAGCTCGACAGAGGCCTCATCCAACGGAAAGGCGCCCTGGACCAGTTGGAAAGCTCCATCATGAACGCCGAACTCGCCTTCCGGATGCAGGCCGCCGTCCCCGAACTGATGGACACCACGGGGGAAAGCGACGCTGTCAAACGGATGTACGGCTTCGAAGCCCCCATGCCCCAGACACGGATCTTCGCGCAGCAGTGCCTTCAGGCCCGGCGCCTTGTGGAACGCGGGGTGCGTTTCATTGAACTGACCTGCCCCAATGCCGGAGGAGACCGCTGGGACCAACACGGCAAGCTCACCGAAGGCCACGAAAATAACGCGCGCGCCGTGGACCAACCCATCGCCGGCCTCCTCAAGGACCTCAAAAGCTCCGGTCTCTGGGACAGCACGCTCGTGGTCTGGGCCGGAGAATTCGGCCGCACCCCCTTCGCCCAAGGAAAGGACGGCCGCGACCACAACCCCTTTGGCTTTACCATCTGGCTGGCGGGCGGCGGAATTAAAGGCGGCACGATCTTTGGAGCCACCGACGAATACGGCTACAAGGCGGTCGATAAACCTCTCCAGATCCACGACCTGCATGCGACGATGCTGCACCTCCTCGGCATGGACCACACCAAACTCACCTTCCGCTACAGCGGCAGGGATATGCGCCTCACAGACGTCCACGGCGAGGTCATCCAAGCGATCCTGAGTTGAGGCAAAACGCGGACGCCTTCCGACTGCGCGCGGCCTCAGATCAACTCGCGCAAGGGAGCGCCATCATCCACGACAAAAACAGGGCGCCCCTGGTGGTCGGTGTAAGTGGAATCCAGAGGCACACCCAAATGATGATAAATGGTGGCCGCAAGATCAGCTGGGGTGACGGGCCGTTCGGCAATCTCTCCGCCATCCCTGGAGCTTGCACCAATGACCTGTCCGTGACGGAATCCTCCACCGGCCATACACATCGACATGACAAAGGGCCAGTGGTTGCGCCCGTCTGTACTGCCCTGCGTGCCGAGGGTTGGGGAGCGGCCGAACTCGCCCATTGCGAGGACGAGCGTGTCGTCAAGCAGGCCGCGTTCACCGAGGTCGTTCACAAGCGTGGTGATCAAATGATCGAACACAGGGAGGAGCGGTCGCAGACCGTTCCAGATGCCGCCATAGGGTGGTATGTTGTCTCCATGGTTGTCCCAGGTACCTGAGGCGGAATGATTACTGAGATCTATGGTGACGAAACTCGCGCCGCGTTCTACGAGGCGGCGCGCGAGCAAGGCTTGTTTGCACCAGTCGTGTTCACCGTAAAGGTCGAGGCTCCGAGGCGGTTCGCGAGTCAAATCAAACGCCTCTTGCGCGCGTCCCCCTGCGACGATCTCGAAAGCCTGCTGCGAAAACCGGTCCATGGCCTCCATCGAACCGCCTGAGTCCATGCTGCGACGCAGGGTGTCCATCTGTTTTGCCAGGGATTGTCTGGATGCCAGCCTGTCCATCGTGAGCCCCGTGGGGAGCTCGAACGCCTTGAGCGCATCCGCCCCGTTAAAGGGGTCAAACTGCTGCCCAAGATAACCCCCGGAGGCAATGTGAGAGCGGCTCTTCAAGTTGAGCGCAACGTAGGAAGGCATGCTTGGATGATTGGCGCCCCGCAGCTTTGCCACTAAAGATCCGATCGCAGGGTACTGAACCGCCTTCGGGTTCGTGCGAGGTTCGGCGGCTCGGTTGGCCGTCTGCATCACCATGTTAGGTTCGTGGTTGCTGCCTCGGCAGTCCACGGAACGGATGAGGGTGAAGCGGTCGAGCATGGCCGCTTGTTTTGGCAAATATTCGCAAATATGAACCCCGGGCAATTTTGTTGGGATATCCTTAAAGGGCCCCCGGATCTCGCGCGGCATGCCGGGTTTGACGTCCCAAGTGTCAATGTGCGAGGGGCCGCCCGTCATCCAAATTAAGATCACCGACTTGTTGCGCGGCACGGCTCCGGGGGAGCCGACCGTTTCAGCCTGGAGCTTTTGCAGGGCGGGGAGAGTCAGTCCGGCGAGCCCTGCGAGGCTGGCCTTAAGCATCGAGCGTCTGCTGTGAACCGTCAGTCCTTCCAGTACGCGAGGGTTTAAAAAGGTGAATGCGTGCGCATCGCCGTGCCCTTGGGGTGGGAGGGAAGACATGAACGTATCCTCCTGCCGCTAAGCGCCTGCGTCAAGCGCATATCCAGCGTCACGCCACCTGTTTCACGCGTGTTTTCCAGGTGCGGCCACCCTAGTCCTGAAGCGTCTTTAAAAGCTAATGAAACCAGGATGTCCCCTTGGACAACGTCATAAAAAT
>CANJZW010000112.1 GCA_947479475.1 Chthoniobacteraceae bacterium | reverse complement strand
GTTAAGCGTTGTAACTCAATCATACCCCACCAATTTTGGGCATGGCAGCGAAATTCGTGTGTCATGCCCTCTTTTTTTATACGGTAAGGCGCTGGCTATTAAATGGTTCACAAATCACGGACAGGCTCTACTCAAGCCAAAGCTCCGCCCACGAAAAAGGGCCTCCCCAATGGAAGACCCTTTTTTTGAACCGCCCCCTTTTCAGGGAAACTCAGCTCCAGCCTACCTGCAGATGCTCAGCACTTTTTCCACCACGTCCGTGGGCCGGGGCAGCTGGCGGCGCTCGAGCTCAGGGCTGTAAATCGCGGGCGCGTCGATCGCGCTAAGTCGCAGAATCGGAGCGTCAAGATCATCGAAACACTTCTCCGCAATGATGCTGGCAATCTGGGCGTCCACGCCGCAGAAGGGCTTGTTTTCCTCAACCAAAACAACGCGGTGCGTCTTGCGAACCGTGCGCAGGATAGCCTCCTCGTCGAGCGGACGGATAGACCGGAGATCCAGCACCTCCGCGCTGATGTCGTGCTCGGCCTGAAGCAGTTCGGCCGCCTTCAACGCCGTGAGTACAGCGCGCCCGTGGGCGATGATGGACACGTCGGTGCCTTCACGCTTCACATCGGCAACCCCGAGCGGGATGATGTATTCCTCCTCCGGAACCTCCCCTTTTTCACCGTAAAGAAGCGTGTTCTCCATAAACATGACCGGGTCATTGTCCCGGATCGCCGCCTTCAAAAGCCCCTTCGCATCGTACGGTGTCGCAGGACACACGACCTTGATGCCGGGAACGTTGGCGAGCCAGTTCTCAGGAGTGTGCGAATGTGTGGCACCCACGTTGGTGCCGCCGTTGGCCGGGCCGCGAATGACGATGGGGCAGTTGATCAGCCCACCGCTCATGTACCGCACAAAACCCGCATTGTTCACGATCTGGTCCCACGCCACAGAGGAAAAGCTCCAGAACATCAATTCCATCACGGGCCGCAACCCGAGCATCGAGGCACCCACCCCCATGCCGATGAAGGCCGCCTCGCTAATGGGTGTGTCGGCAACCCGCTTGTCACCAAACCGTTTCCAAAGGCCTTCAGTGACCTTGTAGGCGCCGTCGTATTCGGCGACTTCTTCGCCCAGGAGCACGACGTTTTCGTCACGCTCGATCTCCTCGGCCATGGCGTGGCGAAGCGCCTCGCGATAAGTAATCTCAGCCATAAAAAAGTTCTTTCTCGCCCCCCCGCACGCGAAGGGCACCCAAAAATTAGTCGTTGAAAAAATGCCGCCCCGTCCGACCGGCGACCGTCTGGCGGTCCACTTCGAAATACACGTCCTCGGTGATGGATTCCACAGAGGGAATCGGACTTTCTTCCGCAAAAACAATGCTGTCGGCAGCCTCTTTTTTGGCCGCGTCGTCAATCGCCTCGTACTGTTCTTCGTTCAGCACCCGCTCCTCAAGCAGCCGCGCCTTCCAAAGGTTGATGGGATCGTGTTGCGCCTTGTAGAGCTCGATCTCCTCCTCGCTCCGGTACACCTTGTGTTTCGCGTCCGCTACGGAATGCCCATAGTAGCGGTAGGTTGCGATTTCAAGGACCGTCGGGCGCGACTCCCGGTGTGCCCGGTCGACTGCCACCTGGATTTTCGCGCGCACTTCGTAGACGTCCTCGCCGTTGAGCGTGTCCCATTCAATGCCAAAACCCTCCGCACGTTCTGCCAGGCAGCTCTTGAACGCACTGGAGCGGGCGAGGCTTGTCCCCATCGAATAGCCGTTGTTTTCGATGATGTAGATCACCGGCAAATTCCACAACGAAGCCATGTTCATGGATTCGTAAAAACACCCCTGATTGACCGCGCCGTCTCCCATGAAACACATCGCCGAGCCTGTCAACCCCTTGTACTTGAGCCCGTACGCCAGACCAAGACCCAGCGGCGTCTGCCCGCCCACAATGCCGTGCCCACCCCAGTAGTTTTTGTCAGGTGCGAAAAAGTGCATCGAGCCGCCCTTGCCTTTGGAACAGCCCGTCGCCTTCCCAAACAACTCTGCCATACACTCATTCATGTTCATCCCGACCGCCAGGGCGTGGCCGTGGTCTCTGTAGGCCGTGATCACATGGTCGTTCGGCCCCATCAGGGAACACGCACCCGCAGCCACACTTTCCTGACCGATGTAAAGGTGGAGGAACCCCCCCATCTTGCCGCCCTGATACGCTCGGAGCGCCGCCTGCTCAAACCGGCGGATGCGAAGCATCTCCTTGAGCAGCCGAATTTTGTCAGCGGGTTTGAGAGCCTCGTTGATAGGGGCCGAAGCGAATTCGCAGCTTTTTAAAGTTTCCATGGCAAATGGGCGTGTTGAGAGGGTGGCGTTAAGTTACGCGCGCAGCGCAGTTCAGGCAACCCCTGAATCGAGGCTGCAAGGGGGGAACGCCGGGGGGGGCAGACGGAAATGAACAGTTAATGCGTAAATCACAATAAATCCAAAATGCAACAGCCTCCCAGGGAATCCCATTCCCCCTATTCCACCGTCACACTTTTGGCTAAATTGCGCGGTTTATCCACGTCGCAGCCCAGCGCCACCGCAGTGTGGTAGGCCAGCAACTGCAGCGGAATCGCGTTCAGGATCGGCGAAAGATAGTCCGGGCACCGCGGAATCAAAATGGTGTCGTCGCAGACTTGCTCCAAGCGCCGGCTCCCCTCCGACCCGATCCCAATCACAGGCCCCTTGCGCGCCCGCACCTCCTCGATGTTACTCAGGTTTTTCTCAAAAACACTGTCCTCCGGCGCAATAAACACCGAGGGCAGCTCGGGCGTGATCAGGGCGATGATCCCGTGCTTGAGTTCAGCACTCGGGTGCCCGCTCGCGTGGATGTAGGATATCTCCTTCATCTTGAGCGCCCCCTCCAACGCCACGGGATAGTTAAACTGCCGTCCCAGAAACATCATGGACTGCGCGTGCGCGTACTTCCTCGCGATCTCGCGGATCTGGTCTGAAAGCTTCAAAATTTCCCGCACCTTGTCTGGAATGGCCTCCAGTTCGTCGATCATCCGCAGCCCCTGCGAGCTGGACAAATGCCTGATGCGCCCGTTGAGAAACGCCAGGAGCGTCAGCACCACACACTGGCTGGTGAAACTCTTGGTCGCCGCCACCCCGATCTCCGTGCCCGCGTGCATGTACACCCCTCCGTCGCTTTCCCGCGCGATTGTGGAGGCCACATTGTTGCAGATCCCCAAAGTCCGGTGGCCTTTGCGCTGGCTCTCGCGGACTGCGGCGAGTGTGTCGGCCGTTTCACCGCTCTGGCTCAGGGCAAACACCAAAACGTCCTTGGGCAGGGGCATGTTCCGGTAGCGAAACTCAGAGGCGAACTCCACCTCCGCCGGAATATGCGCGAGATGTTCAATCAGATGCTCCCCCACCATGGCCGCGTGGAAAGCCGTGCCGCAGCCGGTGAGCACCACGCGCTCCACCGCGCGCAATTCAGCGTTTGTCATGTTCAAACCGCCCAGCTTGGCCGTGGCCTCCTCCCGGGAAAGCCGGCCGCGCATCGCGTCCCGGATGGTTTCGGGCTGCTCAAAAATTTCCTTCAGCATGAAATGGGGGTAATCCCCCTTATCCACGTCCTTCTCCTGGAACTCCACTGCCTTGATTTCATAGCCGCTGAGCCCCCCCAACAGCGTCGAAAGCTCAAACCCCTCCGCCGTCACCGAGGCAATGTCAAAGTCTTTGAGGTAAACCACCTCCCGAGTGTGACTGGCGATCGCACTCACATCGCTCGCTAGAAAATGCTCCCCTTTCCCAATCCCCAGCACCAGCGGGCTCCCCCGGCGCGCCCCCACCAGCACCCCGGGGAGATCCCGGTGCACCACCGCGATCCCGTACGTCCCCACCACCTGCCGCAGCGCGCTGCGCACCGCCTCCACCAGCCGAGCCGCCGACGCGCCCGGGCCGCCCTCGGCAAAATGCTTACCCACGAGATGCGCAAGCACCTCGGTGTCCGTCTGCGAGACAAACACATGACCATCGCGCATAAGCGCCTCGCGCAGCGTCCCGTGGTTTTCAATCACCCCGTTGTGCACCAAGGCGAGCGCCCCGGTCTGGTCCACATGCGGATGGGCATTGGCGTCGGTCACCGCGCCGTGGGTCGCCCAACGGGTGTGGGAAATCCCGATCTTTCCCTCCACCGGCGATTCCTGCAGCAGTTCCGCCAAGTTTGCAATACGACCAATACGCTTGCGAAGAGCGATTCCATCCGCATTCAATACGGCGATCCCTGCGCTGTCGTAACCCCGGTATTCGAGACGACGCAGTCCGTCCAAAAGAAAGGGAACGGCTTCCTGTTTTCCGATGTATCCAACAATTCCGCACATAAGTTCCCAACTCTAGGAGCACCTGGCCTCCGCGTAAAATAACTTCCTATAAAACCCGCTCGGCAGGGGCCCTCGGGATAGGACATGCTTTCAAAGTCATCCCCAACCCGAACCCCGCCCTTCATCTCATGAGCATGCAGAACTGGACCTCCATCACTGACAAAACCCTCGCAATCATCATGGGCGGCGGCGCCGGCTCCCGGCTCTTCCCGCTCACCAAGGAACGCTCCAAGCCCGCAGTCCCGCTCGCGGGCAAATACCGCATCGTCGACATCGCGGTGAGCAATTGCATCAACAGCGGCCTCCGTGGCATTTTTGTGCTCACGCAGTTCAACAGCGTTTCCCTGCACCGCCACATTCACGCAGCCTACAAGTTCGACGATTTTTCCAAGGCCTTCGTTGAAATCCTCGCCGCCCAGCAGACCCCCAGTGGCGAGCGCTGGTACCAAGGCACCGCAGATGCCGTGCGTCAAAACCTCCGGGACTTCCTCAACTCCCAGTACGACCATTTCATTATCCTTTCCGGCGACCAACTCTACAGAATGGACTTCCGCGACGTGCTCGCGCGCCACATCGAAACCGGCGCCGACATTACCATCGCCACCACCCCCGTCTCACGCCAGGACGCCTCTAGCTTCGGAATCATGCGCTCCGACGCCAACCGGCGCATTTCCGAATTCGTGGAAAAACCCAAAGATCCCGCCGTTTTGGAGGCCCTTCGGATCGGCCCAAAACTGCTCGAAAAACTCGGCAAAGCAGCCGACGCAGAGCTCTACCAGGCCTCCATGGGGATCTACGTTTTTAACCGCGACGCGCTGATCCAGGCGCTCGACAACCAGCACGTGGACTTCGGCAAAAACGTCATCCCCGAACAAATCCACAAGGCGAAAGTCTCCGCCTATATTTTCCAAGGCTACTGGGAAGATATCGGCACGATCCGGTCTTTCTTCGACGCCAACCTCGCGCTCGCGCGCACCCTGCCTCCGTTTAACTTCTTCGATTCCGAGGCCCCCATTTTTACCCACGCCCGCTTCCTGCCCGCGAGCAAGATCAACTCCGCAACCGTCCGCGAAGCGGTCGTCTCCGATGGCTGCGTCATTACGGAAGCCACTATCGAGCGCGCCGTCATCGGCATCCGCAGCGTCATCGAGGTCGGAAGTGTCCTGCGCAACTGCGTGATGATGGGAGCCGATTATTTCGACTCCGAACTGGCCCGCCCAAACGGTGCGCCCGCCATCGGGGTCGGCCGCAACTGCCACATCGAAAATGCCATCATCGACAAAAACGCACGCATCGGCGACGGCGTCGTGATCAATCCAGCGGGAAAACCCGACACCTTCGACGGCGATCAATTCTTCATCCGCGATGGCATCGTGGTGATCCCGAAGGACGCAATCATCCCCTCGGGAACCATCATCTAAGGGCTTCCGCCCCTTCAGCCGCTCCTTCAGGCCGCCGGATCACCCTTGATCCGGCGAGAACGCCGCCACCCAAAGGAATCACCCGCGGGTCGCAACACGCCGGAACATTCTCGTCCCCTACTTTACGGCCCCGGATTTGAGATAGGCCACGATATCGGCGACCGATTGAGCCGTGAGCCCCAACGTTTCGGGGCTCGCCATGAGGGAACGCTCAAACCGGGTGATCGATTTGATTTTGTCCTCGGCGATGGACTGCACCAAGCCGCCCACGCATTTAATAACCGTCGGATCGCCCTTCGTCAGAACGATCCCGTCCACACGAACTCCGTCGACAGTCTCAATCCGGCTGCCCTCAAAGTTAAAAGCAATGTCAGCCGATGGGTTCAGAATCGCTTTGACGATCACCTCCACCGGTTGGGTCGCCCCGTAAGTCGTCAGTTCGGGACCGAAGCCCAAACCTTGCGAGCCGATTTTGTGGCACGAATAACAGACGGCAACCGCCGCCTGCCCACGAGCCGCATCCCCCGCAAGCGCCACCACGTCCGCCACGCTAGGAAAATCTGCAGCCCGCGGCGGAGGTTCGGGAGAAACGACTTCCTGAGGGGGCGTTTCCACAAGCAACCCGCGCTCCCGCATGAGCTGGGTGAGTCCAACCGCCTTCCAAAGGCTACCCCTGCGGTTGTTGAGCCACCAGAGCACCTCTTTTGCGACAGGCAGGCTTTTATCCGCCGCAAGCCCGATCATTGCCTCGGCCGCCTCCCGGCCCGGCGTAAATGCAATGGTATCCATCGCCAGTTTGCGCTGCGCGTCCGAGAGCCCCGAGTCCAGAACCCTCGCGCTCAGCAGCGGCAGTGCAGCCGGCACGTGCAGGCGCCACGCAAGGCGCGCAAAACCCTCGCTCCACTGCGCCGACGGCGCCCCAAGGGCCGCCTGAACCGCCGCAAAAACCTCCCCCTCCTTGCCCTGCGAGCCCGTCCCAAAGGCTTCAAGATACGCACGGTCCACACCATCGTAACCCCGTGCAATCTGAACCAGCAGCGGCACGCTCTGGGCCGCCGGTACGTCTCGGAGCGAGATCGCCACATCGCGCCGCACCGCGGCAGACGCATCCAGGGCCAGTTTGCCGGCCAAGCCCAGGAAATCCCCGCCCGCCCGCCGCAACGCCCGGAAGGCCACCAACCGCTTGGCCTCGTCCTTGGAGTCCACCCATTCCATGACCTTCGCCTTCCCCGACGCCCCCATCTGCGCCAGCAGCCAGACGGCACGTGCCGCAATATACGGATTCTCATCCACAAGCAACTCAGCCACAGCCGGAACTGCCGCCTCCCCCTGCGCCTTCAGCCGAATGAACCCTCCGTAGCGCACATTCACCGCGGGACTCTTGAGCGCGGCAATCTGCCCTTCCGTCTTAGTGAGATCCAGCTTGGGAACCTTCGATTCAAATCCCTTCGGAGCAATGCGGTAAATCGTTCCGATCCATACTTTGTCCAGCGTACCGTGCCCCCCTACTTGAGCATCAAACCAGTCCGCCACGTACAGCGCCCCATCCGGCCCCACGCACACATCAGACGGCCGAAAAAGCGTCGGCACCTCACTGGTAGCGCTTTTGCCGCCACCCGTGAAATCCGAACCCGCAAAGTTTTTCTCTTTGTTTGAGGTCAGGAAATCAAACCGTTCCAACTTCCAGTCCGCTCCCTCGAGTTTGGGCTTGTATCCAAACACCACATTGCGACCAGCTTCACACGTCAGAAGCGTTCCGCGCCACTCCTCTCCAAGCGCCCCGTTTTCATAAAAAGCGACACCCGTCGGAGAACCTCCCCCATAAACATCGCCGGCAGGCATGGAGCCTGGATCTTCCTGGCGCCATTCCGCCACCGGTGTCGGTTGTCCAGGGCGGGCATCCGCGCCCCAGGAACGCTTGCCGTCACTGGAGGCAAATCCCGCGTTGCCATACTCCATCACCGCGCTGACCCGGCACGCGGGCGGATCGTCATTGTCGCTTTGAAAAACGTCTCCCAAAGACGTCACTGTCTGCTCAAAACTGTTCCTGTAATTGTGGCCAATAATCTCCACACGGGACCCGTCGGGCTGCATCCGAGCCGTAAAACCCCCAACCCATACCCGGCCGTCATCACTCTTTTGACCAGCAACTTCCGTCGGGTTGAGCAGCTGCGGCTTGAGGGGATTTTTCCGGCCGTTGGTCGGATCGTACGGACTTCCGATGCGGAACGTTTTCCCTGATTTGTCCGTGAAAACCGCGCCCGTGTTGCCGTGGTTGATGTACCAAAGCCCGTCGGGACCAGCCGTGACGGCGTGCAGGCTGTGGTCGTGATTGCGCCCGTTGAACCCGGTGAGAAGCACCTCCCTTTTGTCCGTTGCAGGGTCGAATTTGCGGTCCCCATTGACATCGGTAAAAACGAGCAAATCGGGAGGCTGTGACACCACAATTTTATTGTCTAAAATGGCGATACCCAACGGCGCCACGAGGTCGGGGTCCTGAATGAAAACCTGGCTCGAATCGGCCTTTCCGTCATGGTCGGTGTCCTCCAGAACCACAATCCTGTCACCCTCCGGCCGAACGGGGGCACGCCGGTAGTTGACCCCTTCGGCTACCCAAAGCCGCCCTTCGGCATCAAAATCAATGTTCGTTGGGTTATAAAGCAAAGGCGTAGTCGCCCACACTTTGACCTCCAAGCCGGCGGGAACCGTAAATAACTCGATTGGCACTATTTTCTTCCCGTCCTCCACGGCCGTGGCGGCCAGAGTAAAAAGGACAAAAGGAAGTGCAGAAAACGCGATTCGTTTCATGAAAAGGATGGAGGCGATACGCAGTAGTTCAGACTTTAAAGCGGGGGCAATGGAATGAGGGTGGGGCAGCATCGGAGCGGGGCCCTCTAGTTGCAATGCAGCAGAATGCCTGCCTTCTTCTGCCACCCGGAAGCCCTTGCGGCAAGCCGATCTGCCTCAAAACGCATTCACTGACGCTTCTTCCCCCCGCCCGTAGATTGCCGCCAATCTAGTCATGGATTACGCTTCCCATCAGCGATCGCCTTCCCTTCCCTATTGAAATGAGCGCCGCTTTTGCAGAATTGGACTACCGTCAGACGCCCCTTGGGGATCTCACCCTGCGACGCAGGCGCGTCAGGGAACTCGACGACCTCGAAGTGTTCGAGGTGAAACTTGGCGACGATTTCCTGATGTCCAGCCTCTTCCACGACGTCGAAGTCGCTCTCGCAGACCTCGGACTGGGTTTGCTCGACGGAGACAATCTCGACGTCGTCGTGGGCGGGCTTGGCCTCGGATATACGGCGCGCGCCGCGCTCAACCACTCAACCGTGGGCTCCCTGCTGGTCGTCGATTTCATGGAGGCCGTCATTGAATGGCATCAGACGGGACTGGTTCCCTTGGGGCCGGAACTCACAGCCGACCCGCGCTGCCGGTTTGTCCACGGGGATTTCTTCGCCCTCGCCGCCGATCCACAACTCGGCTTCGATCCGCTCAATCCCCGCCGCCGATTTCACGCCGTCCTCCTCGATATCGACCATTCCCCAAAAAACCTTCTCCACCTCCGGCACGGCGCCTTTTACAGCGAATCCGGACTCCGTCAGCTTTCCAGCCAATTGCATCCTGGGGGCGTCTTCGCCCTTTGGTCGGACGATACGCCCGACGCTGAATTTTTGGCAACGCTGAGCCTTGTTTTCGGAGATTGTGAGGCCAAGGTGGTCCGCTTTTTCAACCCCCTTCTGGAACGCGACTCTGCGAGCACGGTTTACCTCGCACGAAGAAAATAAGCCGGCATTTCGACTCGCGAAGATTAACCCGCACTATGGAGCGAGCGGAAGAAGCAGGGCCCCTCGCGGCCGCACCGCAGACGAGCACAGAACCGCAGACGCTCGGCACGAATCTTGCGGCTGGCCGCGCTCAGATTGAAAGTGCCAATCCGGCTTCCGTAGTTCGGCGAAAAAACCACCGCCAAAAAGTGCGTCGCCGCCGCTTATCCGGCCTATGGATCGGGCGCCTCACATAAAGTCCGGCCCATCGGCGTCCGAGGGAAAACTGTTTCCAAGCTGCTCGCGAATCCGTTCGTAATCGCTGACCAGCAAATCCCATTCCTCACGATCCTCTTCCGGAAGGCCGTGGACCGCATCTTCAATCCACGCCTGCATTTGCGCCATCCGCACTGAAATGGAATCAAACAGCGCGCGCAGGGCGTCCGCCCGATCCGCCGCATTGTGAATAGCGTCATCCATCCGCTCCTCGTAAACGCGCTGGAGTTCCTGCGCTTCGCGAATACCTCCCTCCACCCGCGCCAATAAAGCTGCCCTGGTGGCGTCTGGTTCCGTCCCCCTGTTTTGCCCTTCCTCTTCTGCTTCGCCTTCACTTCCAGCATCCCTTTTCGTTTCGAGCAACCGGGCACGCTTCGCCCCAAGGATGTCGAGGACCGAAACAACTTCGAGGTAGCCTGCAAACGGGTCGAGGGGTGGTAGCTCCATGCGGAAACCTACACGCCCCCGGCAATCCCGCTAGTGACGATTGTAGTTTTTCTCCGACCCCCTCATCCGCGGCGACCTCGGCGTGGAAATCCCTGTCCAACAGACGCGCCCAGGACGAGCAAACGCTACTTCCCACGCAAGTTCATCCGCGTGGCGGACTCCGGAGCCACCGACTGCCCCACGTCATCCACAGGCGAGGTGAATAGATAACGCCAAACGTCATCCTGAATGTACTTTCCGGAGGCATCCCTCGGCGAATTCTTTGCGTTAGGCGTCACGTAGCCATGGGCCTTCGCGGCATCGCCTTTGACGTCGGCGGCGGTAATCAAGCGCCGGGAGAACCCGTAAGGCGCCTTCGTCTCGTCGGCATTCACGATTGGCCCAAACTTGTTCAAGCCCATCAGAATCCACGACCGCGGATAATGATCCCCGGACCAGCCGCCATCCAAGACGTGACTATACCCAAAAAAACGGTTCTTCGGCGTCGCCGAGGGAAGCCCCTGCCAGGATTCGTATTGGTCACGGGGCCCGCAAAACATGACGCAGCGCGCCACCTTCTGCTGAATCGCAAACCGCGCGGCCGAGGTGGCCCCGTGGGAGGAGCCGGAGACAATTACCTTTTCCCAATCCAACCCTTTTCCATCGGCCGCAAGAAAAAATTCCCATTTACCTTCTGGATTCGTTTTCGCGAGCCACTTCACAAATTGATAAGCCCGCTCCATCATGCAGTCCGGTTGAGGAATGGACACGGCCTCGCTGGCATTGATCCCTGTCGTCGCCTCCAGCCGGATATTGCCGAGGTGCTGTTCATCCACGGGGGCCGGCTCTTTATTAAACTTTGAAAACCATCCGTTGGCATAACTCACCTGGATAGCATGAAGGCCGTAACTATTGATCCGCTCGAAAAGCGCCTGATTATAACCCATCAACCAGATCACGAGTTTGCCCTGTGCTGGCACCCTGGTGTCCACTGAGGCCCGTTCTGTGTCTGCGGGCTTCCCATTTTTTTCAAACCCAAACTCAATCTCTGGATGCGGCTGCGCCTTTGGGTCGACCTCGCTGGCGCGCGCGGTGAGATCATAAGCCTTAGGCGTCTGGTCATTAAACTTGAGGACTGCGCTGTCGGCTGCTGTTGCGCTGGAGGTGGTGCCTCCAAAAAACAGAAGGCCCGCCAGCGCAAGGAGGAGCGGAGAAGATGCGTAAGGGTTCATGAGGGGGGTAGGTGGGTGAAAAAAAGGGAACGATAGGTTCAGATTTCTTAAAGAATAGAAGCGAATCTTGTGCCTTTGCCGGAAAAGCAGGGGCCAAAGTCAATTCGATGTTTATCTTACCGTTTTTTAGAATCTTATCAAGACGGGCACGATCTCTTTCTTCCGCAGTTAATATCCATCTGCCGCCACCGCTGTCCTCTGGCGAAGGCTTTTTTAATGCCCGTGAACACGCGGTGCCGCCTGCCGGTAACCGGGGGGCTCCGAGTCGTGCAGCACCTTCTTGAGGGTTTGCCAGTGCAGCCCGGTTTCTCGCAAGACCTGTCGCTTGATGACTTCTTCTACCAATACTCTACGGCGTACTTCGGCCCATTGTTCCATATCGCGCAACATCTTCCTATTTAATTTGGAGGTGCCGCACTTTTCGACCGCCGCGCCACTCAGCGCCACCCGCCGCACTTTTCAACCGCCGTTTACAAGCACCACCTTGAGCAACCCTTGCACTTCCCAAACCGAGCTTAGTCCAGTTCTGGCAGTTGTTGTAAACGGCTGTTGCTGAAGTTTTAATTCTTGGGACCTTGTCTGGAAAAAACAACACCCGAGACTCCCCTATTTCGAGGGCTTTAAATGCTTGTTAAAAAACGCAAGCAGCGCAGCGTCCGCCTTCTCAAGCTCCGCTCCCTTAAAACCGTGCCCCGCTCCCTCAAGCGTGAGCAACTCCGCCTCAATCGCACAGGACTTGAGCCGATCCACCATCCATCCCGCCTGCTCGTAGGCCACAAATTTGTCTTCGGTTCCATGTACCACAAGCGATGGCGCGGCAGATGGCGTCACCCAGTTTAAAGGACTTCCCACGATATGTTCACGCCACTTGGTCGACAAGTCGCCGCCAAAGAAAAGAGGCAATACGTCCTTCGCATCCACGCTTTTTTCGTAGGACTTCGTGAAATCGCTCGGACCATAATAATTCACAACGCACGACACCCGGCTCGATTGACCCAAATTTCCCTCCCCTTCAAATTCCGCCACTCCCGAAGTCACGCCCAAAAACTGCGCAAGGTGTCCGCCCGCCGACCCCCCTGTTACGCCGATGGCATCCGGATCGACGTTGTACTTTGCCGCGTTGGCCCGAAGCCACCGCACTGCCGCCTTGCAATCCTGCACAGCGGCCGGAAAGGGATAGGCTGGCGCCAACCGGTATGTCACCGTTAGCGCGACGTATCCATTCTGGGCCAGCCTCAAGCAGAGCTTGTCATACCCCTCACGCTTTCCGGCGCGGAACCCTCCCCCATGAATACACACCACCGCAGGGAACTTACCCGCCCCCTGTGGCTGGGCTAGGTTCACTTGGAGATGCTGCCCATCGACATTCGAAAACTCAATATCCCGAGTGAACGTCACGCCCTCAGGGACTGCCAAAGGCGTTTGCGCAACCGCAGGAGAGGACGGCATTAAAAGAGCGATCACGCTGAAGATAGTGAAAAGACGAAGGGGGGCGGAGAGCTGCATAAACGGAATAGAATTGAGACAAGACTCTAATCCACCGTAAGAACTCTTCGCAACAGGCGTTCCTGCCCCTATCACTATTTTTGCCCGCTAGACCAAAATAACGGAGTTAATTTCGGGGCCATTGAACCACGCCCTCCGAAAACTCCTCAGCACTCCGTCGTCGAAACATTTGGGCTGGGAAGCCCCTCGCAGACTTCAGCATCAGAGCGGTCACGGTTAATGCAGTCAGCAATGATCTGGTCCGCTACCTCTCCGAGGTACTCAACCAACACCTTGTTCATTTCCACATATTCCGGCCACAAATTACGATTCAACTCGTGCTCGCTGATTCTTACGCACGAGGAAGTGCGCCGCATGCGAGCGTACCGATAGGGACTGTAGCCCTTTGAGCGACACAAGGCGAAAAACAACCTCTTCGACCATGAATTGTTGAATGAAAAACGGTATTCAACCCTGGCGTCCGCGACGGGTTGGCCGTCTACGCCGCCTTCGATGCGCCCTTTAACCCTACTTCGCGAACTGGCGGGGTAAAAAACATCTAACCGCCTCATTTTCAGCAGTCATTGTAAAAAGGTCGGCACTACACGATTTTTCAATTCGAGCTTTTTGCAGGACTGTAGATTTTAGGAGGAGCCTGCTCCGGAAGCG
>CANJZW010000111.1 GCA_947479475.1 Chthoniobacteraceae bacterium | reverse complement strand
GGAATCGGCATTGAAGGATCCTTCCAAAGCCAGGAGGGCAGTCCATCAATTGTCAGCAGAACAACCAAGCGCTCCTTGGCTGGAATCGGGGCGGCATCTACTGTAGGCGCGGAGGAGGAAATGCCAAAGAGAACCAGTGCTGCAATGGATAAAATAGATTTCATTTGAAAAAGCTAACCCAGCGTATGGGTCGCTGGTTAGATGACCTGCTCGCCCGCTTTATGTTAGCCAATTAAAGTGTCCGCATGTCGCAAGCGTCGAAAAGATTGGGCTATTGCTCCAAAGCTTCGTTAACTTTAAACAATGAGCATTGGTTTCAAAGAATGGGCGCTGATTTGCGCGGAACTTGGAAGTGGCCGCCAGAGCATCATTTTGCGCAAAGGGGGAATTGCCGAGGGGCGCGAGGGGTTCCGGTTTCAGCACTCCGATTTCTTGCTGATGCCGACACTGTTTCATGAGCAGGTCGCGAAGCTTAAAATCCCGGAAGCAACCGGTCTTCCCGAGGCGGCATCGGGCCTCCACACCCTCTCTTTTCAAGCAAGTGTTGAGTGGACTCGCGACTTAGTGAACTGGGAGCAAATAAAGCGATTGGAGGAATTTCACATTTGGAAGGAACACGTGATTCGTGAACGTTTTGAGTACGATTCAAAACAGGGTGTCAGCCTCGCTTTCGTTCGAATACACCGGTTAGCGAGACCCGCCATTTTTCCGGACGCGCCCAAATACGGGGGGTGCCGTTCATGGGTTGTTCTGCCTGACCAGGAGGAAATGCTCGTATCGGGACCTGTCTTGGATGAGGAACGCCACCGCGCCGTTGAGGCAGCGATTCTCACTGCTCTGGAAAAGTAGCGCGAAAATGCTCATCTTTGAGGCAGGCCTTCAGTAAGAGGAGATGAACGTTCGCTACCCAACGATTCGCTCCCTCACCTCTCGCTCCCGCCCCACCCAAGAGCCGAAACGCAAGAACGCTCCCGCTCCGCTTTTGTGCCTTGCCCCCCTTCCCTGCTTGCCGCCACGCTGAACCTCCTTTTCACTCTTCAATCCTATGTTTTCCCACGTTGTCATCTTTTGGACCCGACCCGAAGTGGCTGATGCCACCGAACAACTCCTCGCCGGAGCCGAACAATACCTGCGCCCCATCGAAGGAGTACTCGGATTTCACATCGGCAAAATGTCCCCCAGCGAACGCGCCGTCGTTGACCAGAGCTACCAGGTCGCCCTGAACCTGCAGTTCCCGAGCAAAGAAGCGGAGCAGGCCTACCAGATCCATCCCCTTCATATCGAGTTTGTGGAGAAGGTGTTCAAACCCTGCTGCCAGAAGGCCGTCATTTACGACTTCGAATAAACGCGCACCCCTTCCCGCATTTCCAGCCCTCGCCGCCCCATTCCACCTATGTCCACTCAGACTTCCGTCAACCGCATGGAGAAGATCGTCAGCCTCTGTAAAAGGCGCGGTTTTATCTTCCAATCCAGTGAAATCTACGGGGGCCTCAACGGATTCTGGGATTACGGTCCGCTGGGGGCTGAGCTCAAGCGCAACGTGAAGGAACTCTGGTGGAAAAGCATGACCCGGCTGAGAGACGACATCGTCGGCCTCGAGGCGACCATCATCATGCACCCCAATATCTGGAAGGCCTCCGGGCACGTGGACACCTTCAGCGATCCCATGAGCACCTGCCGCGCTTGTAAAAAGCTCGTCCGCTCCGACCAGGTCTGGGAAATGCTCGAAACGATTCCCTGGTCGGAGGCCATCCGCGCCACCGCCCCTGAGGGCAAGCTCGATTCCGAGGCGCTCCTCAAATGGGCCAAGGGCAAGGGTGCCCGACTCGTCCCCAATCTGGCCCTCATCAAGGACCCGGAAGGCTTCCTCGCGCGCCTCGCGCAGCGCGCCTCCGAACTGGAACCCACCGGACACGCGCTGCTGCAGATCCTCTGCACCGCCGACGCCGCCGGACCGCTGAGCATGCCCTGCCCGCATTGCGGCGGCGAACTCACCGAACCACGCCCCTTCAACTTGATGTTCAAAACCTACGTCGGCCCGGCCGCCACGGAGGAGGACATGGCCTACCTGCGTCCGGAAACGGCTCAGGCGATTTTCGTCCAGTTCAAAAACGTCGTGGATTCCACCCGCGTCAAAGTGCCCTTCGGGATCTGCCAGATCGGAAAAGCGTTCCGCAACGAAGTCACCCCGCGCAACTTCACCTTCCGCTCCCGCGAATTTGAACAGATGGAGCTGGAGTTTTTCATCAAGCCCGACGAGGTCGTCCAAGCGCAGACCGGAAGCATCGCCACCCTCGACGGCGGCCCCGTCCCCACCGAACCCCAACCGAATTGGGGCTGGGAGGTCTGGCACAAGTACTGGGTGGAAGAACGCTTCCGCTGGTACGAATCCATCGGGCTCAAACGCTCCTCCCTCGAGGAGTACTGGCAGAAACCCGACGAACTCGCCCACTACGCCCGCGCCACCGTCGACATCCTTTACAAGTTCCCCTTCGGCACCCAGGAACTCGAAGGTATCGCAGCCCGCAGCAATTTCGATCTCACCCAACACCAGACGCACTCCGGCAAGTCCATGGAGTACTTCGACCAGGAGGCCAACCTGCGCTACGTGCCCCACGTCATCGAACCCTCCGCGGGAGTGGACCGCCTGATCCTGGCGCTCCTGAGCGAGGCCTACGAGGAGGAGGAAGTCATCGATGAAAAGGGCAACAAGGAGGTGCGCACCGTCCTGCGGTTTCACCCCCGGGTGGCGCCAATCAAGGCCGGGATCTTCCCTCTGCTTAAAAACAAGCCCGACCTGGTCAGCAAGGCTCTTGAAGTGCGCGACCTGCTCCGGCCTCTCATGAACGTCTTCTACGACGACGGAGGCGCCATCGGCCGCCGTTACCGCCGCCAGGACGAAGCCGGAACGCCGTTTTGTATCACCATCGATTTCGATACAATCGGTGAAAACGGCCCGGAAAAGGAAGGGACAGTCACCCTCCGCCACAGAGATTCCATGACCCAGGAGCGAGTCCGCATTGCAGACCTTTCCGCCCTCCTCATGGCCCAGATCTCCTAGAATCGTCCCCGTCCCCCGCTGGTCGGGTTTGAACGGAGGGCCTCTGCTCGCCGCTTAATCCCGCCAGCCGCCTTTTCGCAAGGCATCTGCGATCGCCTCCTCCAACTCGGGGTGCTGTTCACAAAACTTCTGGAAAGCCCTGCAACCGAGAAAAAGCACCTCGCAGTTTTCCAGAGCCCGCAGTTGCACGGGACGGGTTCTCCCAAAAACGAGTTCCCGTTCTCCGTACCGCTGCCCCGCCCCCAGTCGCTCGAGGCGCTCTTCACCCAAGAGCACCTCCAGCGAACCTTGGGCGACGCAGTACAATCCCTCGGCTTCCCCGGAGGGCGGCCGCACCCACTCGCCCTCGGCAAACGAGAGTGGCTCCAAGAGCCGGGCGGCCTCCCGGAGGACCACTTCCGAGGCGTCCTTCAAAAATCCAATTCCCCGGAGCATCCCGGAATCGCTTTCGTGCCTGCGAATATTTTCTAGCAGCGCCAGCACGCACGTCTCCACAAACGGGGTATCCTCACTGGTGGTCTTCACACGTAATACGCGCACCCCTTTGCGCAAATGGCTTTCCAACGTCTCAAATAAAATGCGGTCCGCTTCCGGGTTTTGGAAGGGCTGTCCAGCCCCACTCAAACCGCTCAAACCGCGCGTGGGAAGACAGACCGTCACCGGCCCCAGATAACGGTTAATCCGCTCGGCCATCAGCCGGCCAATTTCCTTGCACTCGGAGGGACTGCTGCGCATCAGCAGAGTTTGCCCACCCTGATCCAGCATCAGGCGCCCCTCAAAGGCAGGCGGAATATTGCCCCGCTCCAAGGACACTGCATCCACCCCGCCTGGCGCCACAACCGCCGCGATCCCGCGTCGGCCAGCCGCCTCCAAACGGCCCGGTACCGACCCCGACACGCCGCCCACCACCGCATCGGCTACATCCGCCGTGGAAAGATCCAGCACCCCCGTCACCAGCCCGCTCCCGATTACCGACTCCATCACGCGCCCGCCCGCCCCCTTGCGCGTGAAGAAAACCACGTCATAACCGGCCCGCTCCAAAATCCGCTGCGCCCGCTCGAAGGCAAACTGGGAATGTCCAAAGCGGCTCGCCACGATCAAGGGCCTGTCGGCCATCCATCTGGCAACGGCTCCAAACTCCACCATCCCGCACAAGGCCCCGGCGGCGCGCGCCAAAAGGGGACGCACGATGCGGTTTAATCCGGCGGGTTCGATCAGACAGGAAAACAGCGCGACGTCCTTCCCCTCCTGAATCAACCCCGCCACGGCGTCCGGTGCGTGCGTCGCGAGGACACAGGGAAACCCAAAAGGCAAACCCCGGAGAGCCTCCGCGGCCACTTGCATTCCCAATCGCCCACCGGCGCAAACCACGCCATCCAGGCTTTTCTCCAAGAAAAGCTGAAGCAAAAACACCCCCAACGCCCTCCCCATAAAAGTGGCCGCCTGTTTCGGCTCCCCCGCAAAGTCCGCGTCCTCCATCCCCGCTCGCCGCAATACTTCGCTCCGGCCAAGGTCTGCCGCCACCTGCGCCCTTCCACGCAGGCTCACGTCCACAAGCAACACCACATGCCCCTGCCTTCGAATGCGTTCCGCAATAAACTGGTGGACGGCTCCCTTGGTATCCAAGGTTCCGAACACTACAATCGTTGCCATGACGTTACGGGAGTGGGTTGGGGTAAAAACGAATCCGGTGCGGGCAATATCTAAACTAAATGCCGTCCGCTTTGTTTTGTATAACAGAGCATTATTGATTTGCGGCAGAAAACACACGCGATGGCCCCTAGCGACGCACGATTTCAGGGCTCTCGCTGCGCCCCCCATGGCCGCACAAAAGCGGCAGAAAACGCCCTTTTTTGAAACCATTTGCATCCCATCTCCGTAGCGAAGGGCATGAACGACCCGCGCGACTCTCTCGCACAACAGACTTTTCAGGGATGCGCCAATCAAAACTCAATTGCGCCACAACGTGCGCCACAACGTGCGCCACAACCTGCGCCACAACCTGCGCCACAACGTGCGCCAATTTGCGCCCCTTTTGAAAAAATCCATCGGATTCGAGACGGTTTTTCGCCATTTCCACAGTGTCCCCACCGCAGAGACCGGCCGAAAGCGGGTTGGCAGGCTTCCTGCACTGACTCAACTAGGGCGAACTAACCCGCCCCACGCCCGACCCACACACCGGCCGCCCTGCAGAGTCCATAACGCCAGCAACCCAACAAACGCCCTATGACTCCCGAACGCTTCACCGAAAAATTCCAGCACGCCCTCGAAGCCGCCCAGGCAGGGGCCGTCCGCCGCTCCCACACCGAGTTCGATAACGAACACGTCCTTGAAGCCCTCCTGGTACAGAACGAGGGCATCACCAAACCCCTGCTGGAAAGCGCCGGCGTCTCCCACGAAGCCCTGGATAAACTCCTCCAGCCAGAACTCGCCCGCCGCGCCACCTCCCAGGGCACCCCCACGCCTGGGCTCTCGCGCGACCTGGCCGCCATGCTTACCGCCGCCGGAGCTGAAAAAACCAAGCTCAAGGACGAATACCTCAGCGCCGAGCACTTCCTGCTCGCCCTCACCCAGTCCAAACTCCCCGTCGGCCGCCTCCTCCAGCAGGCCGGCCTCTCCCACGCCGCCCTGCTTGGAGCGCTCCAGAAAATCCGGGGCTCCCAGCGGATCACCGACCAGAACCCCGAGGCCAAGTACCAGGCCCTCGAAAAATACGGCCGCGACCTGACGGCCCTCGCACAGCGCGGGAAAATCGACCCCGTCATCGGGCGTGACGACGAAATCCGCCGGATCATGCAGGTCCTCTCGCGCCGCACCAAAAACAACCCCGTCCTCATCGGCGAACCAGGCACTGGCAAGACCGCCATCGCCGAGGGACTAGCGCGCAGGATCATCTCTGGGGACGTGCCGGAATCCCTCAAAAACAAGCGACTCATCTCCATGGACATCGGGGCCATGGTTGCGGGCGCCAAGTTCCGGGGCGAGTTTGAAGACCGTCTCAAGGCCTTCCTCAAGGACGTGCAGGACTCCCAAGGGCAGGTCATTCTGTTCATCGACGAGCTCCACACCATCGTCGGCGCCGGCGCCGCCGAGGGCTCCATGGACGCCTCCAACATGCTCAAACCCGCCCTCGCGCGGGGAGAGCTGCGCACCATCGGAGCCACCACACTGGACGAGTACCGCAAGCATATCGAAAAAGACCCTGCCCTGGAGCGCCGCTTCCAGCCGGTGTTCGTCAACGAACCCAGCGTCGAGGACTCCATCGCCATCCTGCGCGGCCTCAAGGAGCGCTATGAAGTGCACCACGGGGTGCGCATCGCCGACTCCGCGCTCGTCGCGGCAGCCACCCTTTCCAACCGCTACATCGCCGACCGATTCCTTCCGGACAAGGCAGTGGACCTCATGGACGAGGCCGCGGCGCGCCTCAAAATCGAACTCGAATCCATGCCCGCAGAACTCGACCAGGTGGAGCGACAGGGGATGCTACTGGAAATGGAGCGCCAGGCCCTGCAGAAGGAAAAGGACCCGGCAAGCAAAGAGCGCCTCGAGCGCATCGAACGCGACCTGGCCGTGGCCAAGGAGGAGGGCACGCGGCTCAAGGCGCAATGGCTCAACGAAAAGGCGGAAATCGACAAGGTCCGCCAGCTCACCGCCCGCGTCGAGCAGTTGCGCCTGGAGCTGGAGCAGGCCCAACGCCGGGGGGAACTTTCCCGGGCAAGCGAAATCCAATACGGCCTCCTGCCCGAAGCCCAGCGGCAGGTGCAGGAATACGACACGCGCCAACAAGCGGGCCTGCCCGGGCGCACCATGCTGCGTGAGGAGGTCACCGAGGAGAACATTGCCCAGGTGATCTCCGCCTGGACTGGCATCCCGGTGACGAACCTGCGCGAAGGCGAGAGGGAGCGACTCGTCCACATGGAGGAGCGTCTGGCGGCCCGGGTGATCGGGCAGAAACAGGCCGTCAAGGCGGTCTCCAACGCGGTGCGGCGCGCCCGGGCTGGGCTGCAGGATCCCAACCGACCGATCGGTTCGTTTATTTTCCTGGGGCCTACAGGGGTGGGCAAAACCGAACTGGCCAAGAGCCTCGCCGCGTTTTTGTTCGACGACGAGGCTGCGATGGTTCGCATCGACATGAGCGAATACATGGAGCGCCACAGCGTTGCGCGGCTGGTGGGGGCGCCCCCCGGCTACGTGGGGTTTGACGAAGGCGGGCAGTTGACGGAGGCCGTGAGGCGCAGGCCCTACGCGGTTGTGCTTTTTGACGAAATTGAAAAGGCGCACCCCGAGGTGTTCAACATCCTGCTGCAAGTCCTGGACGACGGCCGGATCACGGACAGCCGAGGGCGCACGGTGGACTTTAAAAACACCGTGGTCATCCTGACCTCCAATATCGGCAGCCAGCACATTCTAGAAGCCACAAACGCGGAGCAACGCGAGGCCCTCGTGCTGCAGGCGCTGCGCCAGCATTTCCGGCCGGAGTTTCTCAACCGCATTGACGAGACCATTCTGTTCGACCGCCTCAACGAAGAGGATCTGGCTCGGATCATCGACATCCAGTTGCGCCACCTGGAGGGGCGCTTGGAGGCCCAGAAGCTCCGCCTGGAGGTCTCTCCAGAGGCGAAGATCCTGCTCGGGGAAGAAGGGTACGATCCCGTTTACGGCGCGAGGCCACTCAAACGGGCCATCCAACGGCGCCTGCTGGACCCGCTCTCGCTGCAGCTTTTGGAGGGCCGCTTCAAGGAGGGCGCTGTGATCCGCGTGATCGTGCGGGACGGGGGGATTGTGTTTGAAACCCACCCGACCGGGGAAGCGAGCGCAGAAACAAAGGAACTGCAGCCGGCTTAAAAGCTTGAAAGCAATCCGAGTTAGAGAGCGCCAATGTCGGACGGTTCGGGCAACGGGGTGCGTGTTGTAGCGTGTTGTATGATGCAGGGTGATGCAGGGTGATGTAGGGTAGTGCAGCGGGTTTGCCCGTGTGGGTGCGGCGCGTGTCCCAATGCGGCGCGGCGGGTTTACTTTTGCACCGGCTGCGCTTGCGAGAGCGGCTGCCTTGTTTTTGCACCGGCGGCGCCGGGGTGTTGGCGGGTAAAAAGGCGGGTTGACGATTTGCCTGCGGAGGCCAAACGGTGCACGCTCTCTGGGCCCGGCACCGTTCGGCCCCACCCTCTTTTTCCCATGCCTATCGCCATTCATTGGTTCCGGCGCGACCTGCGCCTCACAGACAATACAGCCCTCAACGCTGCCGTGGCGGCGCACGAACAAGTCGTGCCAGTCTATATTTTGAGCACCTGGAAAGGGCAGCACCGTTGGACTGGCGTCCCACGGCAACAGTTCCTTGTCGAGTGCCTCGCCTCGCTTGCCTCGGGACTCAAAGCCGCCGGCAGCGACCTCCTCATTCGCCAAGGTGATGCGGTCGCCGAACTCGAGGCGCTGGTTCGCGAGACGGGCGCGGCCGCCATTTACGCCAATCGCGACCCCGACCCCTTTGGCAGGGCGCTGGAAACACGCCTGTTCCAAGCCGCCAAGCGACTCGGCGTGGAACTCCATCTGTTTAAGGACGCAGCGCTTCATGAACGCAACGAAGTCCTTACTGGCTCGCAAACTCCATTCCGCGTCTTCACCCCTTTTTCCAGAGCGTGGGCTAAACTAGGCAAACCCCTGCCCGGCAACACGGTCACGCGACTCAGACCCCCCGCCAAACTGCGCTCCCTTCCGCTTCCGACTCTGGCCACATGGGGACTTCAACCCGACGGCACCCAAATCCTCGATGCCGGGGAAAAGGCAGCCCACGGCAGGTTGGAACGGTTTGTGGAAAACGCCGTGTTTCGCTACGTGGAGAAGCGAGACCTGCCTGCGCTCGAGGGTACCTCTCGCCTCTCCCAGGACCTTCGGTTCGGCCTCCTTTCAATCCGCAAAATCTACTCCCGCCTCCAGGAGCGTTCGCAGGGCCTGAACGAAACCCAAGCCCGTTCTCTGCAAGTCTACATCACCGAATTGTGTTGGAGGGAATTTTACTTCCAGGTGCTCTGGCATAAACCCGAGGTTCTGGAGCTGGAATATTCCGAAGACTACCGCGGGATGCCATGGAAAGAGGACCCAGCCGCCTTCGACCGTTGGTGCGCCGGACAAACCGGGTTTCCCATCGTAGACGCGGGGATGCGCCAGTTGCGCCAGACAGGCTTTATGCACAACCGCGTGCGTATGATCACAGCCATGTTTCTCACCAAAGACATGCACTTGGACTGGCGTCTAGGGGAGCAGTGGTTCATGCAACGTCTTTTGGATGGAGAAATCGCCTCCAACAACGGCGGCTGGCAGTGGAGTTCCGGCACCGGCACCGATGCGGCGCCCTATTTCCGGATTCAAAACCCCTGGACTCAGGGCCTCAGATTTGATTCGGCGGGAAACTACATTAGGCACTGGGTGCCTGAATTAAAGGCCGTGCCGGCGCAGCGCCTCCACCAACCCCCGGCCCCCGGGCTGCGCCTGGTTCCCGAGTATCCACTGCCAATGCTGGATCACGCTCAAGAGAGGGACACTTCACTCAGAACCTACAAGCTGCACTTGTCTTCATCACGTTCTGCGAAAACAGTTTAATAAGCTAACAACATCCAACTTTCCGTGTATCATTGGGTCCTTTTTTACCCCCTCTAGAGAATAAAACCGTTTACCACAGCCGTTTACTAGTGATGCCACCCGTTTCCTACTCAATTTCTCTAGCGTCCCTGCTTCAAGGCTGCCTTCTCCTTCTCCTTCCTTATTCCGCAATGCGCGCAAGTGATGGCGCGCGCATGCCTAATTTTGAAGCCGAACAGGACGTAGCCGACCATTTAACCACAAAGGGATCTAAAGAAACCTCGATTAAATTATCACCCATCCAGCTTTCGAAAGCGGGGCCCTGGGGACAAATCGAGTACTTTCAAGCCTTGCTCGATGCACCCGCCGATCTGGTCAAGGAATCACAGCCAAAGTCGATCCGGACGCGCTGGTTTTTTGGAAAGATGGAACCGGACGCGGTTTCCGAGTTATTGGGAAGCCTGGAGCTGCCACAGGAGCTTGAAAAAGAGCTGAATAACCGGGATAGCTGGCTCAGTGAAAAGGAGGGCGTCACTATTTTCCCGAAAACGTCACAGATTCTGGCGATTCCCGAGAAAGCGCGCCTCCAGCTTTACCGGATGCTCTCAAAATGGCCGGAGAATCCCTACCACGCCGAGCCGGAAATTGTGTACGGCAAGTCTGTGCGAAAATGGTTTGAAGGCTTCGAGATTAGTGAAGAAGCGCTAAATTTTATTGAGAAGACTTCGTATGCGACTCTTTCTTCCCGTCTTTTTGCGGATAGCCCCGCTGTCTTGAGCATCGCCAGATCGGAGAAGGAGAGGGTTCAAATTCTCCGAGCGTTCAGCCGCACTCCGACTCTGGTGGCCAAACTCCGCTTGCAATCGGGCAGTGCCGAAGATCTTTCAATGTACTGGAACAAGGGCATCCGGTTCAAAGACACCTCCACCTTCTTGGGCTCCATGAAGCGGTACGATCAGGTGCATAAAATCGATCTCGTGCACCTCCTGCCAGCCGGGGTGCGCAAGATTCTATACACTTTCCCGAGTCCCTCGCACACGCGCTCGGGTTATTTGCCGGACTGCCACTGGTCGTCCCTTAACTTCTTTAACCCTGAGCCACTAGAGCGCCTCTCCGACCCGCCCCAGGCCACCGCCTATACTCTGGAGAACTTCACCCCTGTCTCCCCGCCTTATGAACTCGGGGACGTCCTGTTTTTTACCGACACGCAGACAGGAGACGCCTACCACTCCTGCGCCTACATCGCGGACGACATCGTTTTCACCAAAAACGGGCGTTCCCCTCTCCAGCCTTGGATTCTGATGAAACTGGACCAGGTAAGAGACTTGTACGACCTCCATTTCCGGACAAACACGACGGCATACCGCCGCAAAAATTAAGGCGCCAGACGCCCTGACTAGGCATTCGGGTGGAAAAGAGGAGGTGTCGCGCCACATAAGGAGCGCGAATGGCCCTGAGAAGGCGGCGGATTTCTGTTCGCATTTGCAGGCGGCTTCCGACGGCCCTTCCATTGCAGGCCTTTTTAAAATGACCTCCACCCTTCCAGCGCTTCATCCTTTTCTCGGCGTGTACCCAACACGCCGCCCTAGAGCAGCGCATTTCGCCCCTTGGGTCTGGTGAAGATCAGGGGTGCGTAACTGGAGCCCCGCCCCCCAAGGGGTTGCTTCCTGCAGGGCGTATCAAACAACGTACCAAACAAAAAACCCGTTGTGAAAACACAACGGGCCTTTTTGAACAACAGTCTCTCCTGGCTTAGCGCTTGGAGAACTGGAAACGCTTGCGAGCGCCGGGCTGACCGGGCTTTTTACGTTCCTTCATGCGAGGATCGCGGCGCAAAAACCCTTCTGCCTTCAAGACCGCACGCAACTCGGGGTTCGTTTCGATCAAAGCACGGGAAACGGCGAGACGCAGCGCCCCAGCCTGACCGTGCATACCGCCACCGTCAGCGTTTACCTTGACGTCAAACTGGTTAACCTGCTTGACGACTTCAAACGGGCTGAGGACCGTGTTCTGCAGCGCCTGCGTCTTGAAGTAATCTTCAAACGCACGGCCGTTGATCACAATCTTCCCCGTTCCTGGGGTCAAACGAACACGGGCAACCGCAGTTTTGCGGCGGCCGACGGTTACAAATTCAGGAGCCTGAGTGGACATAATCAAAAATTACTGGATTTCGCTCACTGCCACAGGGTTCTGGGCGGCGTGGGGATGCTCGGCACCCTTGTAAACCTTGAGCTTGGTGATGATCTGACGGCCCAGGCGGTTGTGCGGGATCATTCCCTTCACAGCACCCTGAATCAGAAGTTCCGGATGACGCGCACGGCGCTGGCGGAAAGACTCGCTCTTGTGGCCGCCCACATAGCCCGAGAAAGACATGTACGTCTTCGCGGTTTCTTTCTTGCCGGTGACGCGCACCTTGTCTGCGTTGATCACCACGACAAAATCGCCGGTGTCGACATGAGAGGTGAAAATTGCTTTTTCCTTGCCACGCAGAAGGTTGGCGGCCTTGACGGCTACCCGACCCAATACCTGGTTCGTTGCGTCAATCACCCACCACCGACGCTGCACTTCGTTTACTTTCGCTGAATACGTTGCCATGTGACTTTCTCCAAAAAGGGACGTGAAACTAGGTCATTAAATGAAAGGCGTCAATCTTTTCCGCCAACTCTCTTTGATGCCTCAGCTTCCACCGAGTAAAGCACTCTCCCGCAACCTCCTCCATTTTCACCAAAGAGGCCTTCACCGATGCAGGAAGAAAGTCGCCAGGCACACCTGTTAAAGTTTCCCCCCCCTTGTTTCCAAATAGACGGGGCTCCAAGGCCAGACAAAGCTCATCCACGCAGCCCGCTTGCAGCAGGCTCAGAAAAAAACCGCCCCCACCATCCACCACAAGGCTGCGCACGCCTGACTCTTCCGAGAGCGACCGCAAGACCTCCTCGGGTTGAATCCCTTCGCCCGCGCCGACACGGACCTCCGCCACCCCCTCCAACGCTGCAAGTACATGAGCCGGAAGTTTTTTAGCGGAGCAGACAACCCGACGAGCGGATGCCTCCCCCTTCATCCAGCGCGGCTCAAAACTACCGTGCCCACTTAGAAACACGCGCAAGGGACAGGCACTTTGATTCCGGGCAAGGCGCGCAGCACGCAACGGTTCCTCCAGCCAACCTGCGTCCATGAACGCGGCGCCCCCCGAGATCGCGCCCTCCACAACGGCATCGGCGCCAGCGAGTATCTGCACGACGAACTGAGCCATCGCCGGGGAAAGAGGCAGGGAGCCCCCCGGGGCCGTAGTCCGGCCGTCCCACGAGAGGGAGCACAGAGCAGTGACGCAGGGGCGAGCCCTTTTTACGGAAGCACGCACAAGAGCACGCTCGGATGCGGGGGCCACAAAGGCCTCAGCGGATCAACTCCTCAAGCCTCGCATCAGCGGCAGCCCCAAGGGCTGTGGCCTTCTGGTAGGCGGCCCGGGCGGCGTCCTTGTCTGCGGGCTTTTGGGAAGCGCAGACGACGGCCAGGTTGAAATAGGCGTCGGCGTAGGTGGGATCGAGTTCCGCCGCGGTCTCCAATTCCTTGCGGGCATTTTCCTGCCAGCCCTTCCGGCTTGCAGCGATTCCCAAATAATTGTGCGCCACAGCGTTGCTGGGATTGATGGAAACGGACTGGGTGAGTTCGTCCACGGCCTTGTCCAGCTTTCCTTGCGTGTAGTACACAATCCCAAGCGTGGAGCGGGAGAACGCGTCTTCCGGGGCGAGGTCCAGAGCTTTTCGCAAGCTATCCTCGGCCTCCGTATAGCGTTTGGCGCGGAACTGCGTCACTCCCAAGTTGGAGAGCACAAAGGCGTTGCCCGGGGCCGCCTCCAGCACTTCCTTGTACAGTTTTTCAGCCAGGGTGAAGTCCCCCTTGTCGAAGCGGTCCTTGGCCTCTGAAATCTTGATCCGCACCTCCTCGGACATCGGCGCGCCGGGTTTGCCCCCCTTCTCGGCGGCGGGCGCCGGTTTTGGAGCGTCCGCGTTAGCAGAAGCCGTCTTGGCGGCGGCATTCGCCCCCGCATCCGCCTTCTTACTCGGTGTTTTCATTGCGGAAATCGAGATCCCTTCCTCGCTAATCTCCACCATGGGCTGCTTGAAGAGAGCCTGTTCCTTTTCGCTGAGCTGAAGCACAGGTTCGCCCAGCAAGCCGATCTGTTTCATCAGCGCTTCGGAACTCACCTTCAAGCGGGACACCTCTGCGACCACGTCCTTTCGGGCTTTTTCCCGGCGGCTTTGCTCCTGCAAGGACCGGCTCAAAATGCCCTGCAACAGCTCGCGTTCTTCGTGCTCCTTGTCCTTCTCCGCGATCGCCTGGGTCGCCTCCGCTTTGGCAACCGTCACCTGCTTGGCCGCTTCTGCAGCCTGCTTGGTCGCTTCGGCGGCCTGCTTGGTGGCGTCCGCAGCCTGCTTG
>CANJZW010000110.1 GCA_947479475.1 Chthoniobacteraceae bacterium | reverse complement strand
CCTGACGGCTTACCCAGTAATACTGGGCGTGGGCGTCAATCCCGAGTTTGATGGAGTCGTAGGAGGCGGTTGATTGGGATGGTTTGATGGTTGTCATGGCCTTTAAGATCGCGGGATCTCGCGCCGCTCGACAACCTCATGTCATCTAAAACAACAGGGAAATGGAGCGGCGATTTTTCAAAAGTTGTGACCGCCGAGAATGGAATCCAGCCGCACAATGGCAAAGAAATGCTCCGGTTCCTGAGAGCCGACAACACCCTGGCAAAACAGGGAAGCATCAACTACGTAGGCGAGGCGGTTCAAACCTTCGATCTCCGGCCCCTTCGCTCCGAGATCAGCTCCGGCACAGCCCAAATTGAAATCACGGGCTGGTTCGCCTCCCTTCCAACGGAGGGCCAGCCGTTTAATTTCCTAATCAAAGCAGCCACATTCCCCGGGGAACCTAAGGACGCCCCCATTCTGTGGGAGGACATCGCACACTCCAGCCTGAGCATGGTGCAGCAGCAAATTCCGGCGGCGGCCAACGCAACCCAGTGGCAATCACTCAGTGTATCAATCCCGGTTCCAGCAAACGCGGATTTCCTCGTTTTTGAATGTGGTGTCCTGCGCCGCAATCCCCGCGTGACGGATGGGACGGCTGAATTCCCTGGCCATTACGTCGACGACATCAGCCTTCGTCTGCGCTTTCCAGGCCAGAGCGTCATTCCTCTTCCGGCCATCAAATGACCCGCATTCCCATGCGTCTGTGTTTTCTTCTCCTTGCGCTACAATCGGGCTTTTTGATGGCGCGTGAAGTTCCCAAAGAACCGCGCGCATTTTTTGAGAACTATTGCTTCGAATGCCATGACAAGGCGACTCACAAGGCGGGACTAAATCTAGAGTCGCTTCCGTTCGATTTGGATCACAAGAAAACCGAGTCCCTTTGGGTGAGTTGTTTTGACAAACTCGACCACGGCGAGATGCCTCCAAGAAAGGCTGATCAACCCTCGCAAGAAGAGCGGAGGAATTTAAAGAAGTGGCTCGGAGCCGAGCTCGAAAGAGCTTCTTTAGAGCGTCAGGCAAAACAGGGACGCTCCGCAATCCGCCGCCTCACCCGGACCGAGTACGAGAATACGCTTCACGACCTCCTGCACATTGAAACCGAACTCAAGGACTTGTTTCCAGACGATGCTCTCACCGCTGGCTTCGACAAAGTGGGCGAAGGCCTTTCCTTTTCCCCGGTTCATTTCGCTCGGTACCAGGACGCCGTTGAAAAAGCCCTTACCGATGCCATTCCAGATAAACCTTACACTCCATTGAAGGTTGCAATGAACGGCAGCCAAATCATGAAAGGCAATCCGGAAACCTTCGCCAAAATGGGTTGCTGGATCAAAGACGACGCCTTCGTCATGCCTTCAAATCTCTTTTTCCCTTACACCGCCGTAAAGACCCAGAAAATGCCTCGCACTGGGCGTTACCGTTTTACGGTCACCGCCTGCGGTCTCCATACTAATTCGCGGCCCTTTCCCGTTGGGTTCAGCATCCTTCGTCCAAACTCCCTTCCAGACGCACCCGAGGTTATCGCCTGGAAAGATGTTCCGCCCGACGAGTTCGGCACTGTCACCGTCGAACTCACGCTGAGCGCGGGGGAGCAATGTGTTCTTACAGGGTGGATCCTTCCCCACCGCGATGTGGTCAATGGAAAACAAAAGAAACTAAACCTCACCCCGGACCAATGGACCGAACCCTCGCTCGCCATTCGCGGGATTGAAATTGAAGGCCCTTTGTCCGCCTCGGGCACCTTGGAAAATTATCCTCCGCAAAGTGTGCGGCAACTGTTCGGTGACCTGACGCTCAAACCGCTTTCAGAAACGCAGCCCGACTTCCAACCCCTTCCAAAAGCTAAGCCCGTCTCGAAGCGCAACGATACCGAGTGGGCGGCAGATCCGCTGGTCGCCTTCTCTCCCGATGCCCGAGTTGACGCAGAAAAACTCATCCGTCAGTTCCTTCCTAAAGCATTCCGGCGCCCTGTTCCAGAAGACCTCCAGAAGAGTTACGTCGATCGCGCCCTGTCCGCCATTGACGCGGGGGCACCTTTTCACAAGGCGATGAGAGGCACCTTGAAGGCGATTCTTTGCTCACCCCACGTAATCTTCGTGGATGAACGTCCAGGCAAACTCGACGAATACGCGCTCGCCTCACGGCTTGCGCTCTTTCTCTGGAACGGACCTCCCGACGAGACGCTTCTCGCGCATGCCGCCAAACAAGACCTTTCCACGCCAAAAGTTCTCCACGCAGAGGTTGAACGTCTGTTGAAGCATCCAAAAGCCGCGCGATTCGAACGCTCCTTCACCGCGCAGTGGCTGGATCTCAATAAAATCAGCGCCACCGCTCCCGACGCCAAACTCTATCCTGAGTTTGATCGTGTCCTCCAAGACTCTGCCCTAGCGGAGACCGAACACTTCTTTCACGAGATCCTCACTCAGAACCAAAGCCTGCTTGAGTTTGTCCACAGCGACTGGACGTTTCTCAACGAACGCCTCGCGAAACATTACAATCTTCCCGATCTCACCGGCTTCGAGCTCCGCAGAGTTTCACTTCCTCCAAACAGCCACCGCGGGGGCGTCCTCACGCAGGCGAGCATCCTCAAGGTGACGGCAGACGGCGCCAAGACCTCTCCGATTCTTCGAGGCAAATGGATTTGTGAACGGCTCCTTGGGATAACCCTTGCCGCGCCTCCTGAGGACGTTAAGAAAATCGAGCCCGACATTCGTGGCGCCAATACGATCCGCGTCCAGCTCGACAAACACCGCTCGTCGCCTTCCTGCGCGAGCTGCCACACCGTTATGGATCCCCCGGGATTTGCTTTGGAAACCTTTGATGTGATCGGAGGCTGGCGAACGTTTTATCGAACTCCGGATCCCACAGCGCCAAAAATCCAGCTTCCCCAATCCAACCTCACTGTCTTCAAAGGACTCGAAGTGGAAGAAGGCTACGACATTCCCGATGGTCGCCACTTCGCCAATATCGACGAATATAAACAGCTTCTTCTCTCGGACCCGGACACCCTCGCTCGCAACCTCACCATCAAACTCGTAACCTACGCAACCGGCGCTCCCGTCGAGTTTGCGGACCGGCCACTCGTCGAACAGATCGTAAAAGACCTGCGCTCGCACGGATTCGGCCTCCGCACGCTCGTCCATTTGGTCGTTGAAAGCCGTGTGTGTTTAGAAAAGTGACCAACCCAAGAACAGAACCAGCCCCATGAACATCAGCCTCCGTTCTCCCATCCCTCGGCGCACCTTTCTGCGCGCAGGAGCCATCTCACTCGCTCTTCCTTTCCTCAATGGAATGCTTCCCCGCGCGTTGGGTGCGGCTCAGCCAGACACGACTACAGGACCAAAACGTTTGATCCTTGTCGCCCGCAACCTCGGCCTCCACGCTCCTTTTCTTTTTCCAGAAACACCGGGCCTAAACTACGAAAGCACTCGGTACCTTAATCTCTTGGAGGAACACCGCGGCTCGTTCACCCTTTTTTCGGGAGTGTCCCACATCGGCTACAACGATCACAAAAGTGAACCCGGCCTGTTCACCGGAGTCCGCTGGGACAAAATCAAGGATCCCACTAGGGAACATCACAATACCATCTCCCTGGATCAGTATGCCGCTGAAAAAATCGGCGGTTCAACCCGGTACCGCAATCTCGTCATTGGCAGTCCCGTTCAATGGCATCTCTCCTGGACAGAAAACGGCGTTCCGGTCCCCACCGAAAAACGTCCTACGGAGACCTTCAAGCAGCTTTTTATTAACGGTTCCGCAAACGACGTCGCGCAGGAAATCCATCGCCTGCACGAAGGCAAGAGCATCCTGGATGGCTTTGTCGCGGAGTCCAAAGCCATGGCCAAACGACTGGGATCGGAGGACAAAAGCCGAATCGATCTGATGTTCACCTCAGTCCGCGAAGCCGAGCAGAATCTGCACCGAGCCGAATCCTGGACCAACACATCAAAACCGAAGGTTGAGTATTCAGTGCCGGACAAGGATCCCGACTTTGCCGCAATCAACGAGCGCGAAACGCTCTGGTACGACCTCGCAAGACTCGCGTTCCAGACCGATTCCACCCGTGTCATTTTGCTCACGCTGGGCGACGCCGGGCGGGCCAATCTTGAGGGTCTTTCCATGGGCCACCACGATGCGTCTCACCATGGAAAGGATGAGAAGAAAATCGATCAGCTTGCGATGATCGAAGAGGCTGAACTCCGGCAGTTCAGCCGGTTTCTAACCACGATGAAAAAGGCGAAGGAAGGAACTTCCTCGCTCTTTGACCAGACAACCATTTTGAACGCGAGCAATCTTAGCAACGCATCCGCACACACCTGCCAGAACCTTCCGATTTTACTCGCAGGTGGAGGTTACAAACATCAGGGCCACGTGTTGCATGACCGGGAGAACAACAAACCCGTGAGCAATCTCTACGTGAGAATGCTCCAAGAACTCGGCATCGAAACCCAAAGTTTCGGGGCCAGCACGGGCGCCCTCTCGGACGTTTAGCCCTACTCTTTGTAACGGACCCGTGTTTTTGGAAAAACCGCCCCTCATGAAAACAAGTTTTAAAACCCTGGCGTGCCTGTTGTGTTTCCTCGACACCACTTCAATCAACGCGCCGGCCGAGGAGACGGGCATCACAGCCCCCATCCTCCGACGGGGCCTTGTCAGCGAGGGCGACACAAGCCGCTTGAGGGCCGTTTTTGAAAAGGCGCGCCGGGGCGAGCCAGTGACGGTCGCCGCCGTCGGCGGTTCAATCACAGCTGGCGGCGCTCAAACGAAGGATCCCGCCAACCGCTATGTCCAGCAGGTTGCGAAATGGTTTGAAGCTAATTTTCCCAACTCCAAAATCAGTTTTGTGAACGCAGGCATCGGCGGCACCAACTCTTTTTATGGGGCCATGCGACTGCAGCGCGATGTTCTGGCCAAGAACCCGGATCTCGTGATTGTGGAGTGGGCGGTTAACAATCAGGCAGGGAAAGATTTTGCGGAAAGCTACGAGGGTGTCCTGCGCCAGTTGCTTCGCTCGCCCAGAAACATCGCCGTCATCGAACTCTTCTTCATGCACAAGGACGGCGAAAACGCCCAGATGTGGCAGGAGATTCTCGGGCGGCACTATCAACTTCCCATGGTCAGCTTCCGCGACGCTTTTTGGCCGGAACTCACTAGCGGCCGTATCCCTTGGGATGATCTGTACGCCGATGTCGTCCACCCTAAGGACGCAGGACATCTGCTGGCGGGAAAGCTGCTGGGTAAACTTCTCGAGAACGCTCTCCCCGAAAAAGCGGTTCCGGCTCCGGAAACGGCAACGGAACCCCCGGCGCCACTCATTTCGAATTTGTACGAGAACTGTGATTTTTCTGTTTATGAAGGCCTGAAAGCGTTCGCGAAATCTGGATGGGAGCGTTCTGCCGACCAGAAATTCTGGGAGGGCCGCGAGCCAGGCGATTGGATTGAATTTACATTCACCGGGCAGTCTCTCTTTCTGGGATACGACTTTGATAAAGAGCAAGCGCCCCAAGGCTCGTTCTCCATTGACGGAGGCAAGCCGCAAACTCTCAAAGAGGACGCCCACCGCCGCCCAATTGCCACCAACTTGAGCCCCGGGTTACACCGAATCCGGATTGACATACAGCGAGATGGAAAAGCTTCCAATTCGCCAGGAAAACTAAAGGTCTGGGCAGTTGGAGGAACGGAGACCAGACCGCCAAACACCGCTAAACAATAGGGACCCGTGGGGCTTGGGAATAATCTCCCTTGCCACAGGTCGGCGCCTACTCGCGGGCGACTTTCGCCGGAAGCTGGGCGGCGGCGGTTTGAAATTCGCCGCGGATCTCTGCGGCGTCGCTGTTTCCCAGCCCGGCCCGCTGGATGAGCATGATGTAGACGCGCCCCGTCTTGGGGTCGCCCCAGCTTTGCGTCGCGTACGCACCCCCGTGCCCAAAACTTCCCGAAGAGAGGCCTGCGGTGACACCCTGCGGTTCCCGGACCACCTGGAAGCCCAGTCCCCAGCTCATCCCCTCCACAAAGCCAGTTTTGATTTCGCCGCTTTGTGTGGAGGTCATCAGCTCCACCGTCTCGGGTTGAAGCAGCCGTTTAGCCTTAAAAACGCCGCCGTTGAGCATCATCCGGTACACGCGCGCGACATCGCCGGCCGTTGAAAACAGACCGCCCGCAGGAAACGCCGTCCGCTGGCGCTCAGTTAGAGACCCCGGAATGAAGTAAACAGACGTCTCCTCCAACTTTCCGGTCTCCTTGTTGGCATTGTAACTTTTGGCGATCCGTTTGGCCTGCGCCTTGGTGGGCCAGAAAGTCGTATTCCTCATTTCAAGGGGGTTAAAAAGATTGTGCTGGATGAAAGCGGCAAACGTCTCGCCACTCACCACCTCCACGATCCTGCCCAGGGTGTTGATTCCGGGATTGGAATAACTCCACTTTGAGCCGGGCTCGAACTGGAGCGGTTCGCGGGCATACCCCATGGCCAGCTCACCCAGCGTCGAGTCGGGACGCGGCGGTTTCACCTCACTAAGCCCTGCGGTGTGTGTGAGCAGATCCCTCAATGTGATCGCCCGCTTCGGGCGCACCAACGTCAGCCGGTCCTTCTCCTTCTGTTCAAGCATCCACTGTCCCTTGAATTCGGGCAGGTGTTTTTCAACCGGATCATCCACCGAAAGAAGCCCCCTCTCCTGCAGCATTAAAACGCAAATGGCCGTCATGGGTTTGGTCATGGAGGCGATCCAAAACAGATCGGTTTTCTCCATCTCGCGCCCCGAAGAGAGGTCGCTTTTTCCGACGGCCTCCCAGTGTTCTATTCCGCTTTTGTTCGCAACCAGAGTGACCGCTCCAGAAACCACTCCCTTTGCAACAAACTCCTCCATTTTCGAGGAAACCAGGTCGGCCCGTAACGAAACGGAAGACAGGGGCAGAGTTAAAACAAGAAAGCCAAATAAGAAGGGGGGTATTTTCATTGGGAAGACAAAAGCGTACCGCTTTGGCCAACGGTTGAAAATCGATAAAGCAGGGCGCAAAATCAGCGACAAGACCCGGATACTGAACCTCAAGTTGCCGGGACACCCCTTCCCCGCGCTTTTCACGGGCATTCAGGAGACGCCGATCCACTCCGTGATGGATTAACGAAGGCATCCGGCTTATGAGGAAGGCCCCCTCATGAACCGCTTTACTCTTCAAAAGTTCGCCGGCCTTGCGCTCAAGCCCCTTCTCCTTGCCGCCCTCACCCTCACCGCAGCGGCCGAAACACGCGACCTCATTGTGGTTGCGGGGCAGTCTAACGCAGTCGGGTTCGATGCGTACGCCGAGGAATTAACGGAGGATGCAGGCGATGCGAAAACGATGTTTTGGTGGAGAGTGGGCGACCCGCCGCCGGACGAATTTGACAGCACCAGCGCCCGCCAATGGACGCATCTGCAGTTTCAACCCCGTACCGAGGCGATGTCGGGAGAGGCGGCGAAGAAAGTGGGCCGCCAATACGGTAACTTTAACAAGAAATCCAAGGGCGGCTTCGGTCCGGAAATTGGGATGGTGCGGACGCTTGCATCCAAGGAGAACAAGGCGCTGGCCGTCATTAAAACCGCCTTCAGCGGAACCTCGGTTGCGGGCGACTGGAATGTGGAACGCCCGGGAGAGGCGGACCCCTGCTACCGGGCGATGATCGACGAGGCGCAAGAGGCCGTCCGTCTCGCGAAACAGAAGGGAGTGACGCTGCAACCACGCGCATTCGTCTGGGTCCAAGGCGAAAGCGACGCGAACGCCAAGGACGCGCCCGCTTATGCCGCCAACCTTTCCAAAATGCTGAACAAACTGCGTTCGGATCTCGGGGCACCAGACATGATTCTGTTGCTCGGGGTAAACACGCGCTTTGGAAACGGGAAAAACACCTTCATGCCGTCGGTCATCGAAGCGCAAAAAGAAGTCGCTTCCACACACACCCGGGCCCGATACGTGGATACCGAAGGAGCCGACACGCTCCCCCCCTCACACACGCACTTCACTCCGCAGGGAACCCTTGAAGTTGGCCGGCGCTTTGCCGAGGCCTTGCTCGCGACGGAGGCCGCTCTCTCCAAGTCCAGATAACAGCCTCCTCCAGACCCGTGCGCCCCCTTCCCCAGTCTCTTTTTAGACGATTTCAATCGGACCGCAGGTTTGACACCCGCCCCAGCGCGTAGAGCATGGAGGGGAAACGCAGCGTTCCGTCCCCAACCCCTTTTTTTTCGCGTGGAGATCAAGCAAGCCCTCATTACCGCCGCCGGCCAGTCCCAACGCCGGCTCCCCCTTCAGACCCTGGTCGACCAGGACGGCGCCACCAAAACCGCCCTCCAGATCCTTATCGAGGAAGTCGTCCTGGCAGGGATCGACCGCATCGTGGTGGTCGTGGCGCCGGGCGACATTCCCAGCTTCACGCAGGCCGCTGGCGGGTTCGCAGCGCGCCTCACCTTTGTGGAGCAAGCAGCGCCGCTGGGTTACGGGCACGCCGTCTGGAGCGCGAGGGAGGCCCTTGCAGGCGAGCCGTTTTTGCTGCTCGTGGGCGACCATCTTTACGTCAGCGGTGGGGCCCAGCGCTGCGCCCAACAACTCGCCTCCGTTGCGAAAACGGAAAACTGCGCCATTTCCGCAGTTCAGGCTACTCACGAAAGCAAGCTGCCCCTCTACGGCACCGTCGGCGGCCGCCTTGTCGCAGGCCGGCGCGGCTTGTACGACATTGCCGAGATTGTCGAAAAACCCACCCCCACCGAAGCCGAACAGCGCCTCATCGTTCCGGGACTGCGCGCGGGCCACTACCTGTGTTTCTTCGGAATGCACGTACTGACCCCCTCCGTGCTTGAATTGCTGGAGGAAGAAATCGAGCGTTCTCAGAATCGCGGGGGAGTCCACCTCACCCCTTCTCTTGCGCGATTGGCAGCGAGGGAACGTTACCTAGCGGTGGAATTGCACGGCCGCCGGTACGATCTGGGGCTGAAATACGGGCTTCTGACCGCGCAACTGGCCCTGGCTTTGCAGGGCAAAGACCGGGACGAGGTGCTGAGCGGCATGGTGGAAATGCTGGCCCACCGCGATTCGTAGAAAGCCTCAGCCGGGCCTATGAAATTTCCTGACCTTGTTAGCCTCATCACCGGCACCGCGCCGGAACAGCGGGATCTTCCCCTGGAAACAGCGTGTGCCGGCGCCTCTGCAACCGCTCTGGTAGCGGCCTGCGAAGCGCTCGAATCCTTTCGCGCCGAAAGTCAAAACCTCTACGAGCGGGCGCGCGCGCTCCTGTTTTTGGCGGCAATCCACCGGTTCCATCTGCCGGCGCGTTTGGCGGAGGCCCACCCGACGGGAGGCGAAGCCGCCGGGTTCATCCCATTTCACGGGTATGAACAACTTTTGGCGCGGCGTTTCGAGGAGGCCATTGATTCCTTCCGCAAACTTCAGGCCAAGGAGGGCCCCAGCGACGCCATCTCCTCCGCTCTAGCGTCGGCCTACCAGCGCCTGGCTTTCCAGACTTTAGCCGACCAAGTCCGCCGCTCCGTGCGCTCGGTTCGGGGCAACCAGTGGATGTTTCGCATGGGCCATCCCCAGGACCATCCCCTGCGCATCCGCCCGGAATTGCTCACTCGCGGGGAGGACGGCGCCTACCCCATTTTGCGCGAGCAAACACCCGTTCGGATGGACCTCACCCACTCCGCCTGGAGCGACATTTTCTTTCTCGGCATGGACTTCCCCGAGGGCGCCAGGGTCCTCAACGTCTCCGTCGACCTAGCCGTCTTCGGCCGCAACCAGGCCCCCAAGCCTCCGGTGAGCGCCTGCCTCCGCGTCCTGGACGAGCCCGTGTTGCGCCTGACCTCGGTGGACTTGGGAGCGACGGCGGACCTCACCTCCCTTGGAGAAGTTTTTGATTTCGCGAAGGACTACCTCGGCCTGCTCAAGGCAGCCGTCATCGCCGCGGGCATCGTCCCCCCGGGCGTGGAGGGCTCGGGTCAGGAATTGAGCGACCTTCTCGCTCGTGTCGTCGGCCCGGGCCGGGGGCTGGAAATCGTCTCCTCCGTCAACGACATTCCCAAAGGCTCGCGCCTTGCCGTTTCCACCAACCTGCTCGGCTGCCTCATCAGTGTCTGTATGCGGGCCACAAGCCAGGCGGCTTCCCTCACCGGCCCGCTGCAAGAGAGCGAACGACGCATGGTTTTGGCGCGCGCGCTCCTGGGCGAATGGCTGGGCGGTTCGGGCGGCGGCTGGCAGGATTCGGGCGGCGTCTGGCCCGGGATGAAACTCATCGAGGGCGTCCGTGCCGCAGAGGATGATCCGGAGTGGGGTGTGAGCCGCGGCCGGTTGATGCCACGCCACACCGTGTTGGGCACCGACTCGATCTCTGCAGACACCCGCCGCAAACTGCAGGATTCCCTCGTGCTCGTGCACGGCGGCATGGCGCAAAACGTCGGACCCATTCTCGAAATGGTCACCGAAAAATACCTGCTGCGCTCCGGCGCCGAATGGCGGGGCCGGCAGGAAGCCCTCGGCATTCTCGACGACATCCTCGCCGCCCTGCGGGCCGGGGACATCCGCGCCTTGGGGGAAGTCACCACGCGAAACTTCCGCGGCCCACTCCAGACAATCATTCCTTGGGCGACCAATTTTTACACCGAAACACTCATCCGCCGCGCCTCGGAAGCCTTCGGCTCGGACTTTTGGGGATTCTGGATGCTGGGCGGCATGTCGGGCGGAGGCATGGGGTTCATCGTGGCGCCTGAGCGCAAAGAGGAGGCCCAAGAGCGGCTTCAGGCGATCATGTCCGAAACCAAACGGGAGTTGCAGCACGCCCTTCCCTTTGCGATGGAGCCGGTGGTTTTCAACTATGCCATCAATGAAAACGGGACTTTTGCGGAGCTGATTTCAGGCGAAAACGCGCTGATGCCGCCCGGTTATTACGCCCTCACCGTCCCCGCCCTCGTGCGCCGCGACCGGCACGCCCTGCCCCCCGCACGCCGGGCCGAACTGGACCGTTTGGGAGCCGCCGCCCGAACCTTGCCCGAGTTTGGAGGTATGGTGCAGGCCCTCTTTGACGCGCTCCTGCCCAAAGGCGCCACCGCCACGGGGGAAAGCGACTCCCTGCAAAACCTCCTTCAATCAAACGGCTTTGACAAAGCCCAGCACGAGCGGGTCCGCGCCGATTTGAAGGAGGGCCGGATCGGCCTTTCCCAAAACCGCCTGCGCGCGGACACACGGATCGAGGACGTTCTGGATTCCGACATCACCGACGCCACCAACTGGCTTTCGAACACCCGTTCCGCCTCTCTGGATTCGCTGCGGGAACAAGGCCTCGCTTCCCTCAAACGCGGGGAGGTGGCGGTGGTCACTCTGGCCGCCGGGGCCGGCTCGCGCTGGACCCAGGGCGCGGGCGTCTGCAAGGCGCTCCATCCCTTTTGCAAATTTGCGGGCAAACACCGCACCTTTGTGGAAATGCACCTCGCCAAATCCCGGCGCATCGGGGAGCTCTGCGGCACGCCAGTTCCCCACGTTTTCACCACCAGCTTCCTCACGCACGGGCCGATTTCCGATTTCCTCACCCAAGCTGGGAACTACCAATACCCCGGTACGATCGCCCTCTCCCCCGGCCGCAGCGTGGGATTGCGCATGGTGCCGACGGTGCGCGACCTCCGTTTTCTTTGGGAGGAAATGCCCCAGCAGACCCTGGACGAGCAGCAGCAGAAGGTCCGTGAAAGCCTGCGTACGGCTCTAAGCCATTGGGCGCAGTCCCAGGGGGAATGTTCGGATTACATCGAAAATCTCCCCCTGCAGTGCCTCCATCCGGTGGGCCACTTTTACGAACTGCCCAACCTCTTCCGCAACGGGGTCCTCGCAAAGCTGCTGCGCGAAACCCCCTCGCTCAAGACCCTCCTGCTCCACAATATCGATACATGCGGCGTTTCCGTAGACCCCACCCTGCTCGGACACCACCTTCAAAGCGGAGGCTGTCTTAGCTTTGAAGTTATCGCCCGGCGGCTTGAGGATCGCGGCGGTGGCCTCGCCCGCGTCAACGGCCAGCCGCGCATCGTCGAAGGCCTTTCCATGCCGCGCGAGGAGGATGAATTCCGCCTCCGCTACTACAACACGATGACGACCTGGGTCGATATCGACCGTCTCTTGACCGTCTTCGGCCTCACCCGCGCAGACATCCTTGCCGCAGACGACGCCCACCTCTCGGCCGCCGTGCGGGGCCTCGCCTCCAGGCTCCCCACCTACATCACCATCAAGGAAGTCAAAAAACGCTGGGGCCGCGGACAGGAAGACATTTTCCCAGTCGCGCAGTTTGAAAAACTCTGGAGTGACTTGTCCGCACTTCCCGACGTCGCCTGCCAGTTTGTGGCCGTGCCACGGGTGCGAGGCCAGCAGCTGAAGGATCCCGCGCAACTCGACGGTTGGCTGCGGGACGGCTCGGCCGACTGGGTCAACGCCCTTTGTGCCTGGCAGGATTAAGGGAGTAGGGGAACTAGGAGTCAGTGTTCACATTCTTTGATTTTCTCAGAGACAAACCGCCTCAAATTCCCTGAAACCTTCTCCTGAAGCTGCGATAAATCCCTGCGGTGGATGACTCTGCTCACATGGGCCACATTTTTCATACCCAGATGCTCCGCAATCTACGCTTGGGAGACCGTTGTCTTTTTCCATAGCAACCCTGCAAGCAGGGCGCGGGAGTCGCAGCTCTAAGCCGCTGCTATAACGCATTTAGGGCATTGTGCTCCAGAGACTTGTTAGAGACCTGGGCGGGGGGAGCCGGTGAAGTGCTCCTAACGGATTACAGTTATGATTACTGCGTCTATCCGGAAACACGATCACGGGGATCAGGTTCAATAAATGGGATCTTTGCTAAGATGGCATCGAGATCAACCTTCTTGCCGCGTTCGGCACGTTCGTTCAAGTAACGCTCGGTATCCAATGCTGAGAGTTTCTCTGCGAGCGCGCTACTGATAAGCTGATTGATTGAAACACCTTCATCATGGGCGAGACGTTTTGCGTGCTGGTGAATAGAGTTCGGAAGACGAATGCTCAGAGTACTCATGGTAGTGTGGATGAAAATAGGGTGAGAAGCTGAGGTGGAGTAATGACGCGAATCCCTACGGAGGAAGCGCGATCGAAATCACTAATATTGAAAGTGACGAGATAGTCGGCCCCGGCCGAGGCTGCGGCTTCCAGCACCATGTCTTCCCTTGGATCTTTGAGGAGCGGTCGCCAAAGGAAGTAGACTTTGTGAAGATTGGAGACGGAAACGAACCAGTCCAAGAACCCATTAATATCTAAAGGCGAGAGGTGTGGGAGTAGCCCCGACCTGCATGCGACGTCTTCGTACTCGAACATCAGTGGAGCACTGAGGGCAGGGCGAAGGCGCCCAGAGCGAATTAGGCAAATGAGCTGAAAAGAAGAGCCCGAAGCCGACTTGAGTGCTGAAACAACGACATTTGTATCGAGAACCACGACCACACTGGTATCATATGCGATACCTTTAAAAAGTAAAGGCTGGCGAGCTGATCCTCGAAAAATGATTGAGGTCTTTCACCGGTGACTTCTGCAGGAGTCTAACGCCAGAACTGAGCGCCGCATGTAGTTCTCTCGGCTCCAGTCACTTGTTAGGGCAAACTAGGGGTCAATGTTCACATTCTTTCACTTTCTCAGAGACAAACCGCCTCAAATTCCCTGAACCCTTCTCCTGAAGCTGCGATAAATCCATGCGGTGGATGACTCTGCTCACATTGGCCGCATTTTTCATGCCCAGATGCTCCGCAATCCACGCTTGGGAGACCGTTGTCTTTTTCCATAGCAACCCTGCAAACAGCCCCTTCCGCGGTTCAGTGCAACCATGCCCAACCAAATCTTCCTTGACGAGGTTTGCCACCCGCAACCCCTCCTCCAGCTATCGCCGGGCGGTCAAAGTGCACCACCTCTGGGCGGAATGAACGGCTTGAAAGTGCACCACTTTTAGTACGCAAAAACAGTTCCATCTGAGCGCCGGAAGGCGCTTCGAATGGGACATGTCCAACGTCCTTAAAGTGAGTTATCAAGAAACAATT
>CANJZW010000109.1 GCA_947479475.1 Chthoniobacteraceae bacterium | reverse complement strand
CCTTTCGAAGCGCCTGCCGTTTTAGCGGCGGGGTGAGGAATGTATCCCCTTCCCTTGGGCCGTCAACTTTGTTTTCTAACTTTTCCGCATTTTCTTTTCCGTCACCGTTGGGCTCTCAGTGGGCACCTTGTGGTGCCGCGCTGAGCGTCTGCGGGTGCCGGAGAAAAAGATGCGGGGTTCAAAAAAACCAGCCGCGTTTCCCTCGGGGTGGAGGAAGCTACAGCAGGGATTTGATTCGTCAAGGGGCTGTTGCAATAAAAACCATAAATAATTGGTTTCAATGAATTTAAAATGAAACAAATTGGCTCCAGAGTGTTCCGCTTGGTTTTTGAGGCTTTGGAAGCAGACCAGAGGATCGAGCGGGAGAAGTCACACGGCGCATGCAAAAGCCAAGCTTAAGGTTTACAGACGGGCACGCCTTACGGCATGAGATCTGTCAGTGAGAAGGAACTGGAAGGCATATCGATATCGGTTGGAGGCACTGGGTTGCCGGATTTTGGCCCGGTTCATTCCGCGGCTGTCGCGCAATGGATGCGTGGGGCTTGGGCAGTTGGTGGGGGCGCTTGCCTATCATTTTGACGCCCGCGGACGGAGCATCGGGATCGCTAACATCACGGCAGCTCTGGGCGATCGTTACGGAGAAGAACAACTGGCGGAGATTGTGAGGAAGTCCTACCAGAACTTTGCGGTGACGATGCTTTCCCTGTTTTGGTCCTCGCGGATCACCGAGGCAAACGCCCTCAGGTATTTGGAGATGAGCGGTTTCAAAGAAGCACTCGAGAGAGCAGCGAGCGAGGGGCGCGGGGTCGTGTTTGTCTGCGCACACGAGGGAAACTGGGAGTGGGGTGCGGTTGCTTTCTCTCTGCTAGGAGGCTGGGCGAGCATTGTCGCGGAGGACTTCAAGAATCCACAACTCACCGAGGTGTTTGTGCAACTGCGGGCGAGGAACCGGCACCGAGTGATCCCGCAGGACAAGTCGATTCTGAAAATGCTGCGGGCCGTTTTGAGGGGAGAAAGTGCGGGACTGGTGGGAGATCTGAACCTGGATCCCGGCGGGGCGGCCGTTGTGGTGGAGGCTTTTAAGAAGGACGGGGAGGGCCTAGAAATGTGTGCCACGCGCCTTCACGCGGTTCTTGCCAAAAGAGGAAAGGCTTTGCTGGTGCCGGTCCTGACGCTCCCCCTTCCGGGCGGGCGGTGCAGGGTGATGGCGCAGGCACCGATGGAGGTGGAGTCGGGAGGGGAACGACTGCTTTGCCAGAAGACTTGGGAAGTTTTTGAATCCTTCATTGTGGAGCGGCCGGAGCTTTGGCTTTGGGCATACAAACATTTTCGGTACCGTCCCGAACACGCATTGCGTCCTTATCCCTTTTATTCCTCAACCAACGCAGATTTCGAAGCGATGCGAGGGGAAGTGTGGTAGTCTCTTTTTGACTGCAACAGTGAAAGCGGTGTTCCATTCTTGGATTTTGAAACAGAATCTGGAGGCCCTCCCCAAACGGGCGCGGATGCGGTTATCCCACAATCTTTATGAAACGTTTTATTCAGTTCGGCTTGCAGGTTTCAGCCCTGCTTTATTTTGGCGGGTGCGTCGCTCCCAGGCCTGAAACACCCGTGTACAATGTGACGGCGTTGCGCCCGCAGAACCCCGAGGCGGTCCGGGTGAAGGTTTCTCTAAGCAAACAGGCCGTTTACGTGATGGAGGGAGACCGCCTGCTGATGGCGGCGGCGACGTGTATCGGTCTTCCTGAAAAACCAACACCCCGCGGTCAGTTCCGGATCACGGGCAAGATCGCGGAAAAGCGATCCAACTCGTACGGCTTTTTTGTGAATGGGAACGGGATCGAACCTGGGGAAGCTGCCCGCCCACGGGGCGGAAGGTTTGTGGGGTATCCGATGCCCTATTGGTGCGAGTTTTCACCAGGTTACGGATTTCATGCGGGTTATGTTCACCCGGTGCCGCGCACGCACGGGTGCCTGAGGCTGCACCAGACGGTGGCGCCCAAATTTTTTGCGTTGGTGAAGGAGGGGACGCCGGTGAGCATCGCCCAGGAGCAGCCCGAGGACGCCGTTTTTGGGGCAAAGGTTACGCACCCGACGGATTACAAGGATCCGGATCCACCTGCGGCACTGATGATTTCTCAGAAATACTTTGCACCGACCCCTGGTCCCGTTCTGAGCGACCTTTAAATAAAGTCCCTGCGGACTTCGCCGTACCCTGTCTTAGATTCCTCGCCGAGGGGAGGGGCACGAATGACTCCCAAGGCCCGGCTTTCCCTTAAACGGTCGACTTTCCCTTAAACGGTCGACTTTCCCTTAAGCGGCCGGTCTTCCCGTAATTTTCTCGCCCGCGGCGAGAGCTCCCGAGTTTAATGCTCAGCGCATGACTGATTCTTCCACGCCCTCCCCCGCGCCAGCGCGAGTTAACCTACGCACTCCCGATGTCATGGCCGCAGTGCAGGCGCAGGTCGAAGGGCATTACCGGAGCGACATTGTGGACGGTCTTAGACGCCGGGGTGGCGAGTTGACGGTGGGGGACGTGACGGTGCGTTTAGCCAAACAGTTCGGGTTTTGTTATGGGGTGGAACGTGCCATCGACCTCGCGTACGCGGCGCGGAAAGTTTTTGCAGGCCGGCGGCTGTTTATTTTGGGGGAGATCATCCACAACCCGGAGGTCAACCGGCAGATTGGCGAGATGGGGATTGTGAATTTGCTGGCAAAGGGAGAGGAGGTGCCTGTTGAAAGCCTGAACAGAGAGGACGTGGTGATCGTTCCAGCCTTTGGCACGGATGTGACTACACTTAATGGCATCAAGGAACGGGGATGCCAGATTGTGGATACCACGTGCGGAGACGTGATGAGCGTCTGGAAGAGGGTGCGCCAATACGCCTCGGACGAAATGACCTCGATCATTCATGGCAAAGCGGCCCATGAGGAAACCAAGGCGACGGCATCCCGGGCGACTTCGGGTGGTAAGGGGCACTATCTGGTCGTGCTGACGCTTGGAGAGACGGACGAGGTTTGCCAGTACATCGAGCGAGGGGGAGACAAGACCGCCTTTTTGGAGCGCTTTGAGGGGGCATATAGCGATGGGTTCGACCCCGACCTGCATCTCAAGCGCGTCGGGGTGGCGAACCAAACAACCATGCTTCGAGGGGAAACGGAGGAGGTGCAGCGGCGGATTGCGGCCGCGATTCAGCGGCGGGATGGAGGGATGGAACCGAGCGCCAATTTTCGGTTTTTTGATACGATTTGCGGGGCGACCCAGGAGCGCCAGGATGCTTTGAATGAGATGTTGTCGAGCCGGATGGATCTTCTGCTTGTGGTCGGAGGTTACAATTCTTCAAATACTTCGCATTTGGCGGAAATGGGACAGGAGAAGCTTCCCACCTATTTCATTCGTAACGCGGGGCGACTGGAGTCTAGAGAGAAAATCACCCATTTTAATCTGCACCTCAAAGAGGAGGTGGGCCGAGAGGGATGGCTGCCAGCCGCACCAATCATTGTGGGGGTGACGGCTGGGGCAAGCTGCCCGAACAACCTGATCGAGGAGACGATCGTGCGGCTTTTCGAGCTTCACGGACACGGCAGAGAGTCGGTTCTAGCGGCCGCATTGGCGTGAACCTGTAAAAACTTTGCCACAGGGGCCCGTGTGCGTTGCATTACGGCTGGGCTGTCCTAAACTCCGGCCCGATTTCTTGCGCATAACTGAATGAATACGTCCTGGGATATTTCCTCCGCCATTTCGCTGTACAATATAGACCGTTGGGGTTCGGGCTATTTCACGATCAACGAACGCGGTCACATCACGGTCCTTCCGACTCAGGATCCTAACACTCCGATTGATTTAACCGAACTTCTCGCAGAGGCGCAGCAGCGGGGGTTGACGTTCCCGATGGTGGTGCGCTTTCAAGATCTCCTGAGGCACCGCGTCGAGAGGATTAACACGAGTTTTGCGGAAGCGATTACAGAGATGGGCTACAAGTCCGTCTACCGAGGGGTTTTTCCGATCAAGGTGAATCAGCTGCGCGAAGTGGTTGAAGAAATCATGGATGCGGGGAAGCCGTATCATTTCGGAATCGAAGCCGGGTCCAAACCCGAGTTGCTCGCGGCACTGGCAATCCACAAGGACCCCGAAAGTCTGATTATCTGCAACGGATACAAGGACGCCCTTTTTATTCAGAACGCCCTAATGGGGAGCAAGCTGGGCAAAAAGGTGATCATGGTGGTGGAGAAACTGGAGGAACTACACCAGATCATCCAGGTGTCCCGGGAAGTCGGGGTGGAGCCGATGATCGGCGTGCGGGTGCGGCTTTCGGCCAAGGGCGCCGGCAAATGGGCGACAAGCGGCGGGGAAAACGCGAAGTTTGGATTGAGCACGGCGGATCTGGTCTCGGCCTCCGAAACGCTCAAGCAGGCCGGCCTCGCTCACTGCCTGAGGCTTGTCCACTTCCACGTCGGCTCGCAGGTGCCCGACATTGGCACGATCAAGCGCGCGGTGCGCGAGGCGGCCCGGTTTTACGCAAAGTTGGTTAAGATGGGCCACGCGATGGGTTATGTGGACGTCGGCGGCGGGCTGGGAGTGGATTATGACGGCTCAGGGACGGCCTTTGAGAGCTCCATGAACTACAGCCTGGCGGAATACGCCCGGGATATCGTCTGGAACATCATGGACATCTGCGATTCTGAGAAGGTGACGCACCCGGTGCTTATCTCTGAAAGCGGGCGGGCGATCGTTGCGCACCATTCGATCCTTGTGGTCGAGGCGTTCGGGTCGATTGAAAAGGACAAAACCAGCCTCAAGGCTGAGCCCACCGAGCGGGACCCGAAGCAGGTGACGGACATTTTGGAACTGCAAAAAGCAATCACCGCGCAGAACTGGATGGAGTCGCTGCACGACGCCCAGCAAATCAAGGAGCAGACGCAGTCGATGTTTGAACTCGGCCTCTTGGAGCTTGAGAGCAAGGCTAAGATCGAGCAGGCCTACTGGCAGATCGCACAACAAGTGGTGACATTCTCTCAGGGCATGAAATACATCCCCGATGAGGTCCGCGAATTGGAGATCAGCCTGGGAGATCAATACGTGTGTAACTTCTCGGTCTTCCAGTCCCTTCTGGACCACTGGGCGCTCGGACAACTGTTCCCCGTCACACCCATCGATCACCTCGACCGGAAGCCGGACAGAAATGCGACCCTAGTGGACATCACCTGCGACTCCGACGGCAAGATTTCGAAATTTATCGATCTGCAGGACGTGAAGGACACCCTTCCTCTGCACAAGCTGACACCGGGGGAGCCTTATCTCATTGGATTTTATCTGATGGGCGCCTACCAGGACATCATGGGAGATCTTCACAACCTTTTCGGGCGAGTGAACGAGGCCCATGTCTTCCTCGACGAGGACGAGGAAAGCGGCTGGTACATTGAGGAAACCTTGGAAGGCTCGACCATCGGGGAAGTTCTCAAGTTGGTACAGTGGGACCAGTCAGAACTCATGCGTCAGATGAAAACGCAGGTGGATGCGGCGATCAAAGGAGACCGATTGAAGCCGAATGAGGCCATGCGGCTCCTAGCCAGCTACGAAAAAGCGCTCAAAGGCTACACCTACTTGCAATTCAATCACGGCAACGGCACAGGCAAGTAGACCCACCGCGTCTTCGCTGGCACAGAGTCACTTGGGATTGGACTTCCCCCGGAGTCTACCCAAATGTGCATACCCATGCAGCCCCCTTCTATACCGCCGCAGCTCCCTTCTTCGCCGCCGCAGCTCCCTGCTGCGCCGCCGGCAAACCGTGGCCGCTGGATGACGTTGATATTCAACGTCTATCTTGTGAGTTTCACCGCTGAGGGGCTCTTTGTTCTGGCGAGTCCGGTTCTTGGAAACATTCCCCATAGCATTCTGGGGACGGTTGCCCTGCTGTTTATGATGCTCGTGATTCTTTGCATCGGCAGCTTCAAGCAGCTCCCGTGGAGGCCGCTGGCCCCTGCCCTTTTCCTCTCGCTCTGGCAAGGCTGCCTGTACCTACCCCTCCCGGCGTATTTAGACGTTAAACCGCTTCTGTTCGCCGCAGGAGCAGCCCACCTCTCCGTGGGATTGAACGTTTTCTTTTCCGTGCGCCGGGCGACCGGCGGAGCGTCTTTCCCCTTTCAGCAACGCCAGTGGACAGACTGCACCTTTTCGTTTTCACGGACGATACTTGCCGGCGCATTAAAGCTATTTGTACTAACGCCGGGACTGCTCCTCTATCTGGCATGGAGTGCGCAGCTCATGCTCCAGAAAATGAGCCACGGTTTTTTGCAAATCGACTCTACCGGCTTGTATACTGAAGCCCGGGAATATGAGAAGGATGCTCAAAAGATCCACCTCTTGCCCACGGTCCATGTGGCCGCACCAGCCTTTTACGACAAGTTGATGGAGGCTCTCCCCTCATCGCAATCGGTCATTCTTCCCGAGGGTGTGACCGACAAGAAGCACCTCATGAAGGCCCGCCTGGACTATAGCGTGGCAGCCGATTCACTCGGACTAAGCACCCAACCGGACCTTACAGAAAAACACAAGGGCCCGGCCACCCAGGCCTGCGATGCCGATATCAGCGATTTTTCCGCTCCAACCGTGGCGCTGCTCAACGGCGTGGCCGGCATCCTCCAGGCCGCCTCCGCCGGGAACACGCTCGGAGCCCTGGAATCGCTCGCGACCTTCGAAAATATTGATACGATGACGGTCATTGACGATATCATCCGGACTCGGAACATGAGAGTCGTGGAGGGGGTCCGGACGGCGCTTCAAACCCATCAGCACGTGGCAATTCCCTGGGGGGCAGCCCACATGCCTGGCATTGAAAGCGAGATTCTAAAAATGAACTTTCAAAGGGGGGCCACGCGCCGGGTGATGGTTTTTGGTTGGAAAGATCTCAAGTTTCCCTCGGAGCCATGAACGACGCCCGTGCGCGTATTTTGAGACTTTTGAGACACGGTACACTCACCCCCAGTGAGCTGGCAATCGCAGCAGGCGTTGTCCAACGCGAATTACACGCCCATATCGAGGCTCTCGAAAAAGAGGGTTTCTCAATCCCCCTTCATCCACTTCTCGGATATGAAGTACGAGAAACGCCTGAGTCACTTGTTGCAGAGGATATTGCTTCGAGAATGGAGGTGCCCTGGCTCAGGAACATTGAGGTTTTATCGGTAACCCATTCCACCAACAGCCTCGCCTTGGAATATGGGATGCGAGGTGAGCTTGGCCCACTCGCTTTTTTTGCAGAATCCCAGACCGCAGGTCGAGGCCGTTTTGGAAGAGTTTGGGAATCCAGCTCGGGAGAGGGACTTTGGATGTCGCTGCTGCTGCATCTGGTCGAACCGATGCGGTTGTGGCCGCGCTTGACGACACTTACAGCCCTTGCCGTGGCTCAGGCGCTCGAAGGGTTGGACGTCTACCCAAGGCTTCACCCGCAAATCAAATGGCCCAATGATGTGGTATGCGGCGGCAAAAAAGTCGCGGGAATTCTCGCAGAGACCGGTAGTCATCCCAAGACAGGCCCCTTCCTCGTGTTGGGGATCGGCATCAACGTGAACCAGGCGGCTTTTTCCAAAGAGATTGCTGGCACGGCGAGTTCGCTTCGTATTTTAAGCGGCACCCAAATCGACAGAACCGACCTTGCAGCCCGTCTCCTCGGCCACATTCACCTATCTCTTTCGAAAATCGATGCGGGATTCCCAGCGGTTCTCGAAGCAGTCAAAGCGCGTAGCTGCGTCATGGGAACCCATCTAAGAGTCAATTCCGGGGGGACGTTAATGGAAGGTGTCGCCGAGAATCTGGATCCCGACGGCTGCCTCCTATTGCGCCTTGAGGACGGCACCCTGCACACGCTCAGCGCAGGAGAGGTGACGCTGCGCGAGTGAATCGCGCAAACAACGAATTGCGGATCGAACTGCACCGACAACCAATCCTCTTCACGACACTATGGTGGCGGACTTGTGCGCCAAGCTCAACGAGACAGAAACCGAGCATCCCGGTACCCCCTTCCGACTCAGATACGGCCCAATGCGATCATCTCTTTACCCAAGACTTCAGGATGTCTGAGCCTAAAGACCGTTTAGAGGGTGGCGCCAATACCCAAAAACAACAGGTAAGCCCGCCAAAGGTGCTCCCCCGCCGCCAACCACAGAAGCGCGCCAAACGCAAGGTACGGTCCAAATGGGATCTTGGCCGACCATTCTCGACGCCCCACCAAAAGGGCTGCCAACCCAAACAACGCGCCCGCGCTCGAGGCCATCATCACCGTGAAAAAAACGGCCTTCCAACCCGTAAACGCTCCAATGGCGGCAAGAAGTTTGACGTCCCCGTAGCCCATCACCTCGCGAGGCAGCACCAGCGCTCGCAACCGGCATACCACCCTGTCCACACGATTCAGGTCCAGCGTGCGCCCATCCACCTTCAGGGACTCAAAGCCCCAGACAGCGGGCGACTTCAGCAACGGGGTGCCGTCCAGGTGCCCCTCGATAAAATCCATCTCCACCGACTCCGTGCCTCTTGGAAAAAGGCCGCTCCAGTCCAGCGCTTCGCCGTCCACGACCAATTCCGCGCTGTCTCCGGAGCGGGTCCAGACCGCTTCCGCTGGAGAGTCGAAGGCAAAACGGTTTTTCCCAAAAAACAGGCGCCCGCCCTCCACAACGCTCCAAAGCGTGGCGTATCCGGCGAAAGCTCCGAGAAGGGCTTTCCCCACCGATTCAAGCCGAGCGCCTCCCCCGTGAAGTTCCGGGATAAAAACGGTCAACAAGATCCCCGCCACAACCCCTCCCCAAGAAACTTCGTCGGGAATGATCATGTGTTCGAGATCCACAAACGTGGCCACCACGAGTAGGCTCACAAAACAAACGCCAGGAACGATGAGCCGCGGCGCACTCGCGCCAAACTTCCATGCCACACCCCCGAAAAGGAGGGCCGTGAGCAGCTCCACCATGAGATACCGTGGTGAAATTCTCGCCCGGCAACCGGAGCACCGTCCACGAAGCAGGAGCCATGAAAGAACAGGAATATTCTGGTGCCAGGGAATGGTGCGATCGCACCCAAGACAAAAAGACCGCACAGGATTTGCGACCGACAGCCCTCTGGGCAACCGGTGAATGCACACGTTGAGAAAGGAGCCCACCATGGCGCCGAGCAGCGCTGTAAAGATAATGATTAGGCTTGGAGGAAAAATGGGGCTCACGGAGGTTAAAAAACTCCCGCCGAACGGAATGGTCAACTCTAGCCTCGATAGAATCTGGCAAAACCTCTATCATTCGCCGATGAAACTCACCTCACTAGTCGTTTTTGGCACCTGCATTGCTCTGTCTCACGCTTCGGCGAAAATAGACGTCACGGCCGAAATCGTGACAGCCCACGAAAAAAAGGATCCAGCCGAGGGCGGTGCAGACGCAAAAAAACCAGCCGCCCCCGCCGCGCCGGGAGCGGCTCCCAAACCCATCAACCAAGAAAAGGCCATTGCCATCACCCTTCGCAACGCGAGCGCCAAACCTGAAGCCGGCGTTTTGGTGCGGTACTGGTTTATTGGAAGGGACATGAAAACGATGAAAAACACCTTGCTCGACGGCGGGGAATCAACCGCGGACCTCAAGCCCAGCTCCTCGACAGTGATCAACTCCGAACCGACCAAAAGTAGTTACACCCAGAAGCAAATCTTTGTCCAAGCCGCTGCAAAACCCGGAATGGGGGGGGGAGCCAAGGGTGGCCAGCCAGCAGCGCCCCCGGCCAAGCCAGCAGAAGCTGGAGGTACGAAAATTTCTGGCTACGCGGTTCAAGTCATCAGCAAGGAAGGCAAAGTCGTCGCCGAAACCTTTCTGGAGTCCGGATACAAACAGCTGGTCGGATCGGACGGCAACAAGCCCGGCCCCTTGTTCAAGAAACCCGAAGCAGAACCAGCCGCCCAGTAGGCCAGATTGGGAAGTAAGCGGCAGGGCCTGCAGCCAGAGTCTCTCGGCACAGCACCCCTCCCGCGCCCCCGCTCGAGGGGCTAACGGCGGCGCCACACAGAAGCCTGCGCTACACTCCACTGATATTTGCGGACGTGCTCGCGGATTAAAAAGGGCAGGTCCTTTGTCCGCTCGAGTTCAAAGTCTTTTTCAAGGGCAAGCTGCAACCCTTCCAGAGTGGACTGGCGCTTGCCTCCGATTTCAAAGCCTCCCAGCCAGTTCTCGCGCGGCGTGTATTCCGGCATCCACGTGTAGGGCGAGGTCACAATAAGCTGGCCGCCGGGCACCACCAGGGCGCCCAGGCGCTCCAGACAGCGCAGAGGATGGGTCAGGCGGTCGATCAAGTTCGCCATCAGAACAACGTCGAACCGCCCCAAGCCGTCCCGAAGCGCCATCGCGTCGCCCTGTTCAAACCGGACGCGCCCCGGGTCCACCCCCTCGGGAAGCTGCGCCTGCAGCGGCGTCTTCAACGCCCCCTCATCGGTGCGCTGATAGGAAAGCACGCCCCGGGTCCGGATTTCCTCAGCCGCCCCGATAAAACGTTGGGAGTAGTCGATGCCCAACACTTCAGAGCACACCTTTGCGAGCTCAAAACTGGACCGTCCCACGGCACAGCCAAGGTCCAAGGCCCGAGCCCCCGCGGGCAGGAGGGACGCCTCCAGACACTCGCTAACGCAGCGCACCGGGTAGCCCAAGGCCGAAACGGGGCCGACATTGAAGGGCAGGACCTCAGACGGAGCGCCGAAATGAAAAAGAAGGTACTCGGCTAATAAGCGGTCCGATTCGTAAGGATTTTCCTGCAACGGAGCGGAAAAAGCGCTGGGATCGACCCGTGGGGTTGCGGTGGACATCCCCCTCAGTTAAACGACTCCTCACGCTTCTGCAACGACAGGCCGCCCCTTTCTATTCTCACCCCCCATTCCCCTCACCCTCTCAATGCTCTGGAAAGTCCGCAATCGCACGTTTGATTTGAGCAAAAACGCCCTCCTTATGGGCGTGCTCAACGTCACGCCCGATTCCTTTTCAGACGGCGGGCGATGGAGGCAAACCGAAGACGCCGTGCAACAGGGCCTCAAAATGGCGCGGGAAGGAGCCGAAATCCTGGATATCGGCGGGGAATCCACGCGCCCGGGCGCCACCCCCGTATGCGCGGAAGAGGAGCTGCACCGAATCCTCCCGGTCATCGAAACTCTGGCAAAGCAAACCTCAGCCAGCCTCTCGGTGGACACTCAAAAGCCAGAAGTCGCCAGGGCTGCCCTTCGCGCGGGGGCGAGTATCATCAACGATATCGGCGGGCTTCGAAACCCGGTGATGCGGGAGGAATTGCTCCGTAGCGGTGCCGCCGGCATTGCCATGCACATGCAGGGCACGCCCGCGACCATGCAGAATTCCCCCTGCTATGATGACGTCGTTCTTGAAGTGCGCGACTACCTCCTCGAAACGCTACATCTCTGTAAAAACGACGGAATCGCCGCCGAAAATATCGCACTCGATCCCGGCATCGGTTTTGGAAAAACCACCGAGCACAACCGCACCCTGCTCAAAGAACTGGCTCAACTCCAGACGCTGGGCCGCCCACTCCTCATCGGTGTCTCCCGGAAATCCTTTCTCAGCGTACTGAGCGGCAAAAAAGCGCTCGAGGACCGCTTCTGGCCGACGGTGGCGCTCACCAGTTACGCGCGTTTCTGCGGCGCCGCCATCTTCCGGGTGCACGACATTCCCGCCAATTTGGAGGCGCTTAAGACCTCCGAAGCTCTTTTGGAGGCGTGCGCATGAATACTCTGGCCGCCTTCTCTTTGATGAATGCCCACTGGCGGGATGCCTTGGAAATCATCCTCATTTGGGTAGCGCTCTACCAGATCTGGCTGCGTCTGCGGGACACCCGCGGCATCCGCATCCTCACTGGCGTGGGTGTGGCAGCGATCACCGTTCTCCTCCTTTCCGAACTCTTACACCTCCCCGTTTTGGACTGGCTGCTGCGCAACATCGCCGCTCTTGGACTCTTCGCCTTGATCGTCATTTTCCAGCCCGAACTGCGCCGTGCCGCCGCCTCCCTCGGCAGCAGTCGCCTTTTCTCCAACGCCCAACAAAACCGTGAGACGGTCGAAATCCTCAGCGAACTGACTTTCGACCTGGCCAACCGTGAATTTGGAGCCCTCATCGCCATCGAGCGAGACGTCCCCCTGGACCCCTGGACCGCAAGCGGCGTCGAAATGGACAGCCACCTCAGTCCAGAACTGGTGGTCTCCATCTTCCATCCTAAAACGCCGCTGCACGACGGCGGCCTCGTTTTGCGCCAGGACAGGGTGATGGCCGGGGCGTGTATTTTTCCCGTCACGGACCGCACGGACCTCGACCGGAACATGGGCCTCCGCCACCGCGCGGCGCTCGGACTCTCAGAGGAGACGGACGCCGTCGTGATCGTGGTGAGCGAAGAAACAGGAGTTGTCTCGCTCTGCCGCGGAGGTGAAATTGAACGCGGCTTTGATCCAGAAACATTCCGGGCCCGCCTCAACGAATTACTTTCCACCACCGCCGATGATGACGAAGCCTGATTCCCTTTTAAAAGCCAAGCTGTCCACGCTGCTCCTCGCCATTGTGGTCTGGTTCGTCATCCGCCAAAGGACCGAACACGTGCGCGGCGGCATTTTCTCCCCTCCCTCCGTCATTCCAGCGCAGCACGATTAGACGCTCTTCAACAAGATTCCAAAGAATCTCCCCCCTTGAGTCCACAAGCCTCCATCCCTAAAAGCTCCCACCCATGCAGTCTCCGGAAGAACAACTAGAAATCCTTAAACGCGGCTCCGCTCAAATTTTGTCGGAAGCCGAACTGCTGGCGAAACTCCGCTTGGGCCGCCCGTTGAACATCAAGCTGGGCGTGGATCCAACCGCTCCCGACATCCACCTGGGATTCACGGTTTGCCTTCAAAAACTTCGCCAGTTTCAGGATCTGGGTCATCAGGCGATTCTGATCATCGGGGACTTTACGGCGATGATCGGCGATCCCTCCGGGCGCTCCAAGACGAGGCCCCAGCTCTCGCACGACACCATCATGTCCAACGCCAAGAGCTTCCAGCAGCAGGCGTTCAAGATCCTCGACCCAGCAAAGACCCGGACGGTTTTCAACGGCGAATGGTTTGAAGTCATGAACTTCGAACAGATCATCCGCCTCAACAGCCGCGTCACCCTTCAGCAGATGCTCCACAGAGAGGACTTCCGCTCCCGAATCGAACGCGGGGACTCCGTGCGCCTGCACGAAATCCAGTACCCAATCATCCAAGGCTGGGACTCCGTCATGGTCAAGGCGGACGTTGAAATGGGCGGCACAGACCAACTCTTCAATATCCTTGTGGGGCGCGATTTGCAAAAAGAGGAGGGAATGACCGAGCAGGTCGTTTTCCTCATGCCTCTCCTTGAAGGGCTCGATGGCGTTCAAAAAATGTCCAAGAGCCTCAACAACTACGTCGGCGTCACCGAAGCCCCCTCCGAAATGTTCGGCAAACTCATGAGCATCTCCGACACCCTCATGGCTCGCTACTACCTCCTCCTGCTCGGAGAGGATATGCCTGGAGGCCATCCCATGGATGCCAAAAAGGAACTGGCCCGCCGACTAGTCGCCCGTTACCACTCCGAAGCCGCTGGAGAAGCCGCTCTCAACGATTTCAATACCCGCTTTTCCAAACGCGACCTCGACAGCGCCGAACTCCCTCCTGTGCCCTTGGCCGCCCTCGGCGCAGACATCGTTTCCGCCGTCGTTGCCGCCTACGCACAAGGGTTCCAGTTGACCAAATCCCGCGGAGACGCACGCCGTTTAGTGGAACAAGGCAGCGTCCAGTTGCGTTCGGAAAAAGTGACCGAGGCCAAGGCGACTCCGGTCTTTGCTCCCGGCGATGTCCTACGCTTGGACAAAACGCGGGCCGTCCGCTTGGTTTAGCCGCCTTGGCAACCCGGAGACAACCTCCGCCAGGCGCGAGGCCGCCTCCCAACCGCGCCTCCACGTCACTTCCCACCCGCACCAGGGGCGATCGCGCGACGCACCGCCTCACTGATCAGCGTATAATAGAGTAGGGAGACAAGGATGGTTTGCGGCCACTACCACTCCGTGTCCTCATCTCCCCCTCATCGAACCGGACGGGCGGATTTCCCGCATCCGGCTCTCGGAGGCTGTTCGCCGGTTTGCTTCATGATTTTCCGTAGGCAGCATGG
>CANJZW010000108.1 GCA_947479475.1 Chthoniobacteraceae bacterium | reverse complement strand
TCTGGTCCGCGCGCAGTGCGTAAACATCCATCGCATAACCGGTGAGCGTTAATCCCGCTGTTGTCACCTGCAAGCGCTCAACTTGATTGCCGATATTGGCACTTGCCGCGCCGCCCGTGTTGACCAAATTAAACCCTGCGTTCACGAACCCAAACTCGCCATACGTCAGGAACTGGTTGTCCGTCGCGTTCCACATCCAAGGCTGCACCATGCCGTTGGTGACCGTGGGGGCTGTGCCGGAAACCATGACGCGTTCATTAAGCCCAAGCATCGCACTTGTGAATGGCTGGATCGAGAGCACCGCGTTGTTGCCCGTCAGCGCAGCCCCGCCGGAAACCGCGACATTGTTGATCCCACGAGTCAGCGTACCCATGGAAATGGTCGTGGTGCGGCCTGCAAGGATGTATTGCGGCTGGAGGACCGTGGCGCCATAGGCTGTGAGCGAGCCGATGCTTTCGACTACGTCAACCACGGAGCTGCCTTTTACCTGCAGGGTGACACCGTCCAGGGTAAGTGCGTTGGCGGCTCCAATGCGGCTGCCGGCGGAAACCGCGGGCAAATCGAAGCTGTTGTCCAAACGCAGCGTGGCACCCTGGCGCAGGGCGAGTTTGGAGTTGCTATAGGCGCCTCCCATTCCCAAAGCGAGCGTCGCAGTGCCGCCCACTACCAGTGAACCCCCGCCAAGCACCTCAAAGCCGCTGGTGTTGAGTGCGCCGCGGAACTCCAGCATGCTCGCGCTGTTGACCAACGTCTGCCCGGTGTAGTTCTGCGCGCTGTTGAGAATCACCGTCCCAGTGCCGCGCGCCGGGTTGGCCAACGCCCCACTAATGAGCGGGGCTCCCACAACCAAGTTGGCAGAGCCGCTCAATTGGTTGGGCGTCGACAACGTCCCGCCCGCAACGGCTCCCGGGTAGAGACCGATGTACAAAATCCCTGAAGCACCCCCCAGACGGTAGGCGCCGGAGGCCGCGTCACCCGAGGCGAAGGTCCCCATCCCATTGTAGACGGCGCCCACTCCCAAGGTTCCGCCCGCGTAGGTGCCCCACATGCTGGAAGCGGCTGCGTTACTGACCCCGGCGCCGTTCCCTGTGGAACCGAGGAACCAGTTGCCGTCGCCAAGTAGCCCGAGGTTGAGTGTCTGTGTGTAAACAGAATTGAGCGCCAGGATACCGCCACTGGTGCTGGGAGCGGCCAGAAGGCTGTTAGCAAAGGCGCCGACGGCTGGGGCCGGCTGCCCGCCGGTCAGCGGTGCGCGCAGGTTGTAGTTTGCAAGAGGCTGGTTGTCCGCGATGCCTAGCACCGCGTAGTTGGCCAGGTTGCTGCGAACTTCAACCAACTGGCCGCTGTTGACGTTTCCTGAACCACTCAGGAGCAGCACGGCGTTGGGCTGCACTTCAATGTTTCCGGTCCCGACTTTGGCCGTCGGGTTGAGGGTTCGCACGGTGCCTTGGTAATCGGCGAAGTAAACGGTTCCTGCGGCCACGACCAAACCGCCCGTGGCGGTGTTGCCAGTGGCGGCGGTGTTGATATCGAGTTCGCCCGTCCCCAACTTAAAGAGAGTGCCGTTGCCAGTGATGGAGCCAAAGCCGGGACTAGTCGCCGCGGTGGATGCAGCGCTAGTGCCGCCGAGCGTGATATTGGCCCCGGCGGCAAGGCTGATCACGGCGTCGCGGCCCAGCATGGAAAGGCCGCCGGCAAACTGTGCGGTGTAGTTGTTGGCAATCGCCAGCGTGAGTTGGGAACCTCCAAGGGCGCCGCCGAACTGGAGCGTACCCATCTGGATGGTCTTGTAGCTGGCGCCGGAGAGGGTGGCCAGGTCGAGGGTCACGTTGGCGCTGGCAGCGAAGGCCGCGTTGTTGAGGCTAGCAAGCGAACCAATCTGGAGGTTGTTGGTTGCAAGGCTCGTGAGCACCTGCATGTCACTCAGATTGTCTCCGTCCAGGCGCAGCTTCAAGGTGGCGCCGCCATTGAGTTGGACGGCGGTGTTGTTGACCAGCGGGTTGGAGGCGTCGCCCTGCGAGGCCCGCACTTCCAAGATACCCTGTGCCACTGTCCAGGAGGCCACGTTATTGGCCGCGCCGCCCAGGGCGGTGTTGGCTAGGATGAGGGCCCCTGCTCCGATTTTGGTGACGGCGGTGCCGCCGGTGATCTGGCCGGCGAGCAGGAGGTTGCCGGCGATGTTGAAGGTGGTGGCGCCCGACAGGGCCGTGGTGCCGGCAACCAGCAGGCCGTTGGTCGTGGAACCCACGTTGAACACCGGGGCGTTCATGGTCAGGTTGTTGAAGGCCGCATAGGTGCTTGCCGCCGCCCCACTGACGGAAATGGCGCTGGTATTGTTCACTCCGTTTACCATCGTGCCGTTGGGGGCAAAGAGATTGCTGGAGCCCGCCACGGTCACGTTGTAGCCACTTCCCGGTCCGAGCAGGACCACCAACTGGTTGGCGATGACTTCAGCGCCTGCAATGGGCACGGCAATGTTTAAATTGCCGCCCGCGAGGGTGACGCCTCCGGTCCCCAAGGCATTGTACTGGTTGATTTGCAGGGTGCCTGAAGACGCGTAGGAACCGGAGTTGCTTGTCACATACCCGGCGCCGATGGTGGTGCCGCCGGTGTAGGTGTTGTTGTAGCCGAGTGTGCCCGAGCCAAGCCCCATAAAACCAAGGGTGACGCTGCCGCTGATCAACCCGTTGAAGTAACTGGTCATCCCCTGCATCGGAGCCAGGGTCAGGGTGGCGAGGGAACCGGAATTGAATAGGTTCCCGGTGGCGGCGGTGGCCACAGTGTTGCCGCCCAGACCGGCGAGGGTCAGAGACTGGCCAGCGAGATCGAGCGCGCCGGAATCCATGGGCGAAATAATTAGATTGCCGCTGCTGGGCAGGCTGGTCTGGCCGGCGAACTGGATCGTTCCTTGATTGATCTGCATGGTATAGAGCTGGTTGAAGAGCGGCGCCATGACGTTGCCCGTGCCGCTCAAGAGCAGCGTGCCGGGGCCGGACTTGGAGAAGTTGGTGGCGGTGAAGTTGCCTGAAATGGTCGAGGTGCCGGTCTGGAGGTCGCGCACATACACGAGCGCTTCCGCTGCGATGCCGTTGCTGCCGCCAAATAAAATCGGTGCACTGATGGTCGAGGCCGTTGCTCCGTTAAAGATCAAACCGCCGCTTGTGAGGTTCAACAGCGAGGAAGCCGTGCCGGAGCTGATCGTGCTACCACTGACACTGAGGGCGAGCAGGCTGATGGTCCCCGCGCCGACGGTACCGGAGGCGGTGATGGTTCCCAGTGAGAGCGTGCCCGAGGCGCTCAGCGAGCTCAGTGTGGCGGCCGTCTGCGCCTTGAAGCCGTAGGTGCTGCCCGAGATGAGCGCGAGTCGGGCGAAATCCGCATCTTGACCCGTGCCGGCCAAGCGCACAAAAACATTCGGCGTTGTGAGCAGGGAACCCGTGTTGGTGTATGAGGTGGTGCCGCCCACGGCGACTGCCTCAAGGGAACCGAGGTTGGCCAGGGCGCTTGGCATGAGGGTCAATGTGCCAAGGTTGTTGCGCGTGAGGAGCGTGGCGGTGAGGGTCCCATTGGTGGTGCCACGATTGAGCTGGATGTAAGAGCCGCCGCCGAAGGTGAGCGTTCCGAGCGTAAGCGCCTGCGCAGTGGCGCCACCGGCTAGGCTGAGAGTGCCTCCGTAGAGGGTGACCGTGCTTCCGGTCGCAGCGACGAAGGGATTGCCCAGGCTGCCAGAGGCGGTCACCACGCCGCCGCCCGAACCCGAGAGCAGCCCTGCCGCGGTCGCCAAGGGAGCACCACCAATCACCAACCCCGAAAGCGCGCTCGCAGTGCCGGTAAGCAAGAGCCCGCCCGCGCCGGTCTTGGTGAGAACAAAGGCACCTAATGGGGCGGTGGACAGCGTGAGAGAGCCGCCGCTGACCACATCAATCCCACTAGCCGCCGTGAGACTCAAAGTGCCCCCGACAGCCACAGTGCCCGAAGTCAACTGCAACACACCCCCGCCCATGCTGATCAATGTTCCAGAAGGCACATTTGCCGCCGAGTTGAACTGCAGTAACCCGGCCGACAGCGTCATTGGCTGGGTGAATGTGTTACTCCCTGCCAGCACCAAGGTGCCCGCGCCTGATTTGGTAAAGGCCGTGCTGCTTGTAATGGCGTTGGTGAAAGTCACCGCACCCTGCGTCGTGTTGACTGCAAACGTGCGCGTGGCGGTAGAGAAATTGTAGAGGGAGCCGGAGAAGAGAAGGTCGTAATGACCTCCAAAGGAAAGCGTCAAAGCCCCTCCAAATGTCAACGGATTCACGACGGTGCGGGCTGCGTTGTAAGCTTCAATCGAGCCGGAGGGATTAATGGTCAGCGTCCCCGTCCCCAACGGGCCTGAGAGAATCGTCGCCGCGGTGGTGGCTCCCACAAAATTGGTGTCTGAAGCAATCTGAAGGCGCGAGGCATTGAGTATGACGCCAGAGGAAATCGTGTTCATCCCTATCCCATTAACCGCTGAAGAGAGGCGCACGAGAGAGTCATAGCTTGTGTTACCAAGAGCCAATATCCCTGCGCCAGTGATCGGCCCCTGCAGATCAAGCACGCCGCCGACAAAGGTCGTTCCATTGTTGCGGGAGTCCACGGTGAGAGTTTGCCCGCTGGCGACATTGATTGCCCCGGTGACGGTGGCATTGTTCAGCGTCAGATTGCGCAGGGTGGCGCTTGCCGTGAGCATTAAATCCCGGCCCAGAGTCACCTGGCCTGCGAGGCCCAGAATGCCCGAGCTCAACGCCAAGGGGGTGTCGCTGATCCCAAAGGCGCCGGCCTGATTCGACAGCGAGGAAGTGCCCATGTAGACATTGCCGGCCGTGAGGGAGGTGGTGCCGTAGTAGGTGTTCACTCCGTTCAAGTAGAGGCTGTTTGCGCCGGCCTTGATCAGATTGCTGCCCACCGCGCCCGAGATGACTCCCTGAACGGACAGGTCTGTCGTGCCGATATTAAAGGTGCGCGTACCACCGACTCCACTTGGGGAAAGGTTGACGTTGCCACGGAGCACGCTGCTCTGCGTCGCGCCGCCGGTCACCGCAAACATGTCCGCCACGACTGAAACCGGGTTGGCAATGGGGGCGTTCAGTTGGAGCCCGCCGCCGCCGCCGGAAGAATTGTTGATGGCGAGGGTGGCTGTGCCCAGGGCGTTGGCGTTGTTGATAACCAGCGTGGAATCGCGGTTGAGCGAGACTGTGCCTCCAATATCGTTGCGGTTGAAAAGAACCACCGTGCCATTGCCGTTGACCATCGAGGTCTGCGTGGCGGCGTTGGCTGTGACAAGAGCGCCGATTTGAGCGTTGGAAGTACCGCCGGTGAGGACGTTTTCAAACACGTTTGCGCCGATCCCAAGGTAGCCCTGTGAACCGCCGGCTCCCAAGCGATAGACGAGATTGGAGGTGCCCGCGTCCGCGAGACCGGGCAGTAGGCTGCCGGTGAAGAGCAGCGTCGGCGCCGTGGCGCTGCCAAAAAGGGAGGTGCCCAGGAACATGGAGCCGCCGCCGATGGTCGCCATGTTCAGGGACTGGGTGTAATTGATTGCGTCAAGGGCGAGCATCCCGCCAAAGCGGCCCGTGCTGGTGAGCCGGATCGTTCCCGCGGAGGCCGTGGTGCCCGAGGTAAGGAAGGTGGGCGGAGCGAAGTTTCCGGCAAGGCCGATACCGCCCAGGCCAGCGCCATCGGAGTTCACCGTGACCGCATTGCTGGCAATATTCGCAAGATCCGCAAGCCTGAGAACTGCGCCTGGATTGACCGTAATGGGGCCCGTTCCAAACGGTGTCCCCACACCGCGCACAAGACTTCCGAACGGACCCACGAGCTGTGCCAACGAATCGCCATTCACAACCGTGCCGAGGGAATACGTGTTGGCAGAACCTGCCATCAACAGAGGTCCTTGATTGTATTTGGTCAACATGCCGCCAGTGACGGTGCCGCCCAGAACCATCCCGATGGACTGCGTATTGGGCACGCTGAATATGGCGTTCTCTGCGCCCAGGCTTATGGTGCCGCCGACGTAGATGCCGTAAGCCGTGAGAACGACACCGCTGCGCATGGTGCCGAGATCCGCGATGGTGAGATTGGAAAGTCGCTGGAGGACATTGGCCGTGCTGTTGTTGCCGATCGCGGCGTCTCCGTTGACATAGACCGTGTTGGGCAGGGTCGCCAGGGCGGCGACTGCACCCCCTGGGAGGATGGGCAGTGTGCTAGTGCCGACCTGTGTGGCGTTAATCTGAAGGGCGCCCTGGTTGAGAATGATGGCGTTTGAAGCGGAGCCAAACGGAGTCTTTGCCATGCCCGTTGGCCCGGCCGTGCCGTCCAGCGTGAGATTGGCGATTAGAGAACCGGCGCCAATGATGGTGGTGTTTCCGGTAATGTTGTTGATGTTGAACAAGGTCAAGTTGCTGCCGCCCGCCTTGGTGAGCGCCGTGGCGTTCATCGCCGCGTAGATACTGGTATTGCCCGCGGCAAAGATCACGGCCTCGGTCCCGCCGCTCACCCCGAAATTGAGCGTGAGCAAGTCGGGCACATTAGAGGGGAACCCGCCGATCGTCGGCGTGCCCGTGGTAATCAGCCCGCCGTTGGCAATGGTGAGCGCGCTTGCGATGGATCCGGCGGCGAGAGTGATGTTGGAGTTGGTGCGGAGCGCGTAGGCGTTTGCATTGAAGCCGGAGGTGAGGCTCTGCGCAGACAAAATTTCCACCGTGTCATTGATTGTAGAGGTCGCGAGGCTGTTGCTGCTAAAGGCAATCTGCCCCAGGAAAGGCGTCGTGGTGTAGGGCAAGAGCGGCTGGAAACCCGTATCTCCTCCGAACGCACCTCCCGCGACATTGTAGCCGACAAAGGTATTGCCGTCCTTGGTGTCGATCAGCCAGGGATTGGCGATCCCGCTATTTGCTGGAACCACGCCCGTGCCGTAATTTGTGAGCCCACCCATGGTCAGGCCGGTGGTTCCGGTGCTTAGGAGGATGCGTTCCCAAGTGGTGTAGGGGGCGGCGTTGGGAATCCCCATGTTGTTCGCCGTTGTAGTGGTGAGTTGCAACACCCCTGCACCTGCGTAAGTCAGGTTTGCGAGGCTGAAGGTGCCGCTGGTTGTGGGTGTGCTACGGACGAGCGCTCCAATGGTCAACGTCGCATATCCCGGGGCGCTGCCCTTGGTCACACCAACCGTGCCGGCCTTGCTCACATTGAGTGTTCCGATCTTCTCTGTCGAAGGAGCGGCGGCGGCCCCGGTGAATGTGAAAGTGGCCCCGTTGAGGTCCAGGGTGCCGCTGTCACTGAAACGACCCTGTCCGCCAGCCGGACTGACACCTGCGATATCATTGAGCGTCAAAGCCCCGCCCGGACGCAGGATGATGTTGTTGCTGTTGAAGCCGGTGAGGCCATTCACGAAGGAGGAGGCAAGGCCGGAGTTCTGCAGCGTGCCGTAGACTTCGACGTAGCCCGTCCCCATGGGGGTTTGGCCATTGGGGCCGGCGCCGGTTTCGATCTGGAGCGTGTTGCTCTTGGCAATCTGGAGGCCGCCGGTGAAGTTGTTGGAGTTTCGGAGCGTCACTTGGCCGAGCTGAGAATAGGACAGAACGTTTGCCATCGGCGAACCGATTTGGGCAAACGCCGTACCGGTGAGAACATTATCTTGGCCCGGAAACACGAGCGTTCCGTAAGTCTGACCACTCCACAGCGACCCCATGAGTCTATACACTTTCTGATTCGTAAGACCTGGCAGATTATCCGCAGCGCCAGCGCCCAGAGTTGCCCCGAGGTAAGCCGCTTCAGTGTTCTGCCCAATTCCATTTAAGAGGAATGCACGCCCATCACCTATCTGGGACATATCCAAAGATTGGTTAAAATAAGGCACTCCCAACCCGAGTCCAACATTATACGCGCTGGTAAAAGTCGAGGGCGTCAGTACGGCAGCGGGATCAAAACTGTTATCCAGAACAAGAACACCCAACAGCTGAGAGCGGCTCAAAACGCTGAGCGGTGCTCCACCCAAACTTGCAGAGCCGGCGATACGCAACATCCCCCCCGGGAAAACAGTGACAGGCCCGGTGCCCAGCGGCGTCCCGGAAGTTGCTGTCACCTGCAACATTGTCGCGGTTGATGCAGCGGCGGTGATGTTTGTGCCGCCCGCATAGTCGTTGGCAGGATTATCAATGATGAGCAGGCGGGAGGTATTTGCACCTGTACCGCGATTCAATGCCCCCGGGCCCGTGATTTTCCCGGCAAACTCGATTGCACCACTCAAGTCGGTACTCCCAAAGGCGATATTCGCGTAGGCTCCTGCGAGCGTTGTAGTACCGGCCACGCGGAGGCGATAGTTGTTGCCCCCTGCCATTGTAAGAGTGTTTTCGGTGAGGGTGAGGGTGTTGATCTGGAAACTGTTGCCAGCATTTGCCGAAAGCTGGTCGACGTTGATCGTCACAGGACCACGCAGGTTGACATTGACGCCGTTGGTGGTGGGGTTGCCTAGGATGATGGTGCCGTCATTGCCGCCGCCGTTGCTTCTGAGGTTGAGCTGGCCGCCGACCAAGTTGACATCGCCAGTGCTCGCGAAGGTTCCTCCTGTTGTTCCCAGAGGCACAGACACTCCATTGAGCACCGGCCCGCCGCCGAGGGCGAAGGGGTTGTTCACTTGGAGACTGCCCTGGTTGAGGGTCACCCCGCCGGTGAAGGTGTTGTTGCCAGCGTTTGTGAAGTAGACGTTCTGGGCTCCCAGCGTGAGCTGGCCGGAGCCGTTTTTAACCAAGGATAAAGCGCTTCCGCCATCCACAAGCAAGCCGGAGAAGGTGGTGGTCGTGAGCCCGTTGATCGTGAGCGTCCCGGCGGCGGTGGTGCTCAAGTTGGTGACGTAACCGCCCGCGGCGTTGGTGGAGTTGGCTAGCGAGGCGAGCGGGACGTTCAATCCGGCGAGATCGAGGCCGCCGGTGTCGTTCAAAGCCAGGTTTGTGGTGAACTTTGTCACTGCGGCGGCAGAGGCGAGGCTCAGAGTGCCCTGCTGCACTGCGAGCGTGCCTGAGATCAGGTTTGTGCCGCTCAAGAGCAAATTTCCGGGGCCGAACTTGGTAAGGCCATTGGCGAAGATATTGCCGCTGAGCGTGGCGGTGCCGCTCGAGTAACCGCCGCTGACATAGATCAGGGCCTCGCCTGAGGTCGCCGACCCGCCACCCTGGTTCTGAAGCGGATCCCCAAAGAGCAGGTTGCTGGAGATCACCGGCGCGGCACTTCCCGTGCCGTTGAGGAGAAGAGCGCCCTGATTGAGGGTGCCGAGGCTCACCAACTTGAGGGTGCCGCCGGAAATGCTGCCTGTGGTGGCGAGCGCAAAAGCGAGCGCGGTGGTGCCAGCGCTTAGCGTCGTGCCTCCTATGAGCGTGACAACCGAGGTGGTTCCGGTGGCGAGTAAATTGCTGGCTGGCGCTGTGGGAGCGGCTGCGATGAATCCAACAGACGCCGTACCGCTATAGCTGAGGAAACTGGCATTATTGAAATTGTCCACCGCCAGGATGTTGGCAGGCAGGATGCCGTTGACATTGCTGGAAATGTTGGCGATTCCGTTGACGCTGCCGCTGAGGAGAATTTCACCGGTGCCGAGAAGGCCATTGACAGCGTTGACCAAGAGCACGCCCTGGTTGGCTCGGGTCAGCAAGCCGGTGAGGTTGAACTTGGTGGCCGAGGGAACCGTACCCTGCAGACGGATCACGCCCCCTGCGCCATAGGTAAGATTACCGCTGTCGGCGACGGTGAGTGAACCGGAGGTGGCAGTCGCTTGGTAGAGGCTCAACGTCCCGCCATTGAGCGTGAGGGCCGCCGTGGTGGCGAAAGGCTGCGCCGTCACCGAGGCGAAAACCCCGCCCCCGCTGATGGAAACGATTGTATCCGTAGAAAGGCTGCCAGCGGCAAGCAAAGTGCCGAGCCCTGTTTTAGAAAGCAGAGTGGAGCCGCTCATGAGGCCCGTGCTGTTCAGGGTCACTCCGGCGGCTATGTCCAAAGCGCTGAAGCCGCCAGTGACCGTGATCGGCCTTGAAGTGGCAAAAGAGTTCGTCACCAGAAGTGCCGCCGGGACAGTGGCAGAGGCACCACTGATAGTGATCGCTCCATTAGCCACCGTGTCGCCGAGTTGCGCGTTGTTGCTCACACCCAAGACCCCGGCGCTTATTGTGACAGAAGCCACGGGGTTAATCCCGTTGAGAATCATCGTGCCCATCCCGGCCTTGAGCAGCGCACCCGCGCCACTGAACACGCTGCTCCCTGCTTGAATGAGTGCCAGCCCAGCGCCGATGTCGAAGGTGCCGTTGCCATTGAAAATATAATTACGACTAGTCGTGAGGGTGGGCACGGGTGCCGCCGCAGGCACGATGTAGCGGTAAACCGGTTGGACAGGGACCGCGTTCCAGAAACCCAGACTGCCGCCGGTGAAGACGATTTGCGAGGCGGCGGGAATGGCGGTGTCGGAGTTGACGACGATGGCGCCGGCGGCGATTTGAGTGAGACCCGTGTAGGTGTTGGCGCCCTGGAGAACGAGGGGGCCCGAGCCCGCTTTGTTGAGGATGGCCGGGCCGCTGCCCACACCGTCGACGATGGCGCCGTTCACGATGAGAAGTCCCGTGGTGTTGTTCTGGGTGAGCGAACGGGTGGAAGGGCCGCTACCCTGGCCAAGGGTGAGGGTGCCCGTGAGCACCAGATCCACAGCGCCGGAGCCGAAGATGGCGTCCCCAAGGAAGCTGATGTTGTTGGCAAGTGTGAGGGGTTGCAAAGCGCGGGCGAGACCAAGAGAGCTGTCGGGCTGCACCGTGCCGCCATTGAAAACAAGGGTGCCATTGCCAAGTGCGCCCACGGCACCAAGCTGCAGGACGCCGGTCGTGCTGATTGTCGTGGACCCGGTGTAGGTGTTGGGCGTGTTGAGTACCACCGTGCCGCCATTGTTGGTCATTGTGATGCTTTGGGCAGTCACGGTGTTGTTGACCGCGCCGATGAGCACGCTGTTGGCACCGGTGAGCACGGAGGAGTTGATATTCAGGGAGGAGCCGCCGGTGCCGAGGCGGTAGGTGGAACCGGCGCCAGCGCCAAGGGTGGCGCCCGTGTAGGCACCCGTTCCCGTGTAGGAACCAAGGAAGGTCTTGCCGGTGCCAATAGTCCCCATATTGAGCGGGGTGGAGAAGCCGACGACATCGATCCCAAGGGTGCCGTCGAAGGGCCCGCCATTGTTGTTGAATGTGGCAGAGGGAAGGCTGCCGGAGGGACCGGGGTTGTAGGCGAGGGCCAGCACGGCAAGCCCGGCTCCATCGCTATTGAGCGTGATCGGGCCGACGTTGGGACCGGAGAGCCGCAGGATACCGCCGGGGAAGACGGACACCGAGCCCGTGCCGATGGGCGACTGGCCGACCACCCCGTTGAGCACTTGGAGGGCACCCTGGTAGACGCCGATGGCGGGGTTGTTGGAAAGCGAGGAAGAACCGGCGATGGCCAGCGCACCTGTGTTCCACTTCTGAATGCCGGTGGTGTTGCCGGAGAGGCCTCCGAAAATGGTCAGGGTGTTGTCCTCACGGAAAGAAACCGGCCCGCTGTTGAGCGTCCCAGAACCAAAAACAGCCAGTGTATTAGTTCCGACCCAGACATTGACAGGGGTATTGAATGGGTTGGCCGCGCCCGTACCGTAACCGGTCACCGACAAATTGCTGATAGCGGATGCCGCATTGCCTCCAATTTGGGAGTCTGAGTTGATTTTAACGTCGCTCTGGAACCAGAAAGAGGCGTTGGCCAGGAACGCGCCATTGTTAAGAATAACATTGTTACCCGGGGCGTAGGGATTCGTTGTGCTGCCGCCCAAGGCGTACTGGTTTGTGGCTTGTAGCCAACCCTGTAAATTGGTGTTGATGTTCCCTACCACGACATCGCCGGTGAGGGTCCCGCGGTTATCGGCCCCGATGGCTACGTTGCCTTGGCCCATTTTATAAACTCCCGTCGCCGTGAGGGTGCCGCTCAGGGTCAGCGTCGTGTTGTTGGTTCCTTCGTAAACGATCAATTCCCCTGAGGAAGGCCCGCCGGAGGGAACCGTTAGAGGCGTGGCAATGGTAATATTGTTGGTGAGCGCGATGAGCCCACCGCTTTGGAGGGTGAGGGTGTAAGCGGCGCCATTAATCGCGCTGCTAGTGCGCAGGGCGTAGGCGTTGACGTTGTTGAGCTGCGTTACCGCGCCGGAGATGTCGATGACCTCGCCCCCCGTAAGCGCGGGGATGCTGCCAGTATTGTAGGTGCCGCTGTAGGTGAGTTGACCGGGGGCCATGTAGCCGAAGAGGGTTCCCGAACTGGTGGCGGTGGCAGATGCAGTGAGAACGACGCCGGTTGTGCCTTGGAAAGCGGCGATCGTGGTGCCTGCGGGGATGCCTGCGCCGTACACGGTCATGCCAGCGGCGAGCCCTGCAATAGTGCCCACGCTCACCACCATGGAACCGGAAGTGAGCGTCCCGCCGCCGGGGATCAACGCCATGGGCAGCACGGGTTGGAACCCAGTGTCCTTGCCAAACCCTCCGTTCATGGGGTTGTAGCCGACAAAAGTGACATCTGTGGCGTCGATGATCCAGGGCGCTACGATCCCGTTGTTCACAATATTGGGATTGGCAAAGAGCGTACCACCCAGAGTGAGGCTGCTGCCGGTCAGACTGCCTCCCAAAACAAGCCTGTCATAACTGAGCGGACTGGTAAGGGCGGAGTTCAAAGAAGGAGTGATCAGGCTGTTAGAGGGAATCCCCAAGCTTCCTACTACAGAGGAATACAAGAGGAGGCTCCCACGCGTGGCGCCGCTTCCCCGGTTTACACTGGCAATGGTGAGGGTTGCCGTCCCGATTCCAGAACCGGCCACACTTGCGCCGCGCAGCACTGAGACGGCGGCCGCACCCAAGCTCACATCCAAGGCCCCCACTGTTTCGGTGATGGGCACGTTGGCCAACCCCGTCAACTTGAGGCCCCCGCCATTGAGGCTCATGCCGAGAGAATCAGCCCACCGGTCCTGCCCGCCTGCGCCGGTAAACAGTGCCGTGTTGTTGATGTTGAGCACGCTGTTCGGGCGGAAAATGACCGTGTTGGCGTTAGTGCCACCATTCACCAGCGAACCCGTAGCTGCTTGGAGGTTGAGGATGGCGGAGTTGCCGATTTCCACTACGCCTGTTCCCAGCGGTGTGGCACCGCCGGGAGCACCCCCCACTTCGAGGCTCAAAGTGCTCCCGCGATTGATCACCGTGCCGCCGGTGTAACTGTTGGAGTTGCGGACAACCAGCGTGACGCCGTTTGTGGGAATGGCGTCTGCACTGAGTGTCCGGATCGGTGAACCGACCATCAGCACGTTGGAACCGGAAAGTGTGTTATCCGGTCCGCTCAGGTTGAGCGTATTGCCGGCAAAGCGGTAGATGCCTGCGGCGCCGGAGGAAGAGCCGTAGGTGGAGCCCAGAGATCCAAGCGTGCCGGCGGTGATGGAACCCATAAAATCCGCGTTGTTGACGACACCGCCTGTCGCACCGAGGTAAATTTCACGGCCGCCGGACTGGTCAATGGCGCTGGAGAAAACCGAGACAGCAAGGCCGAAGATGCCACCAAACAGGGAGGAATTGAAGGCGTCGCGCATGGTGCTGTTGGGCGAGAAGTCGGCGTCCATGGCGAGCACGCCGAAGGAGTTTGCTGTGCCGAAGACTTGTAAACCGCTGGTGCCGAGGCTTGCAGCGCCCGCCAGACGCAAAGCACCACCCGGCTGAACCGTCACCATGCCCGAGCCAAGAGGAGTGCCGGCGGTGCCTGTCACCTGCAACTGGCCGGCGAGCACGTTGGCGCCGCCGCTAAAGACGTTGCTCGTGCCGGAGATGATCAGCGCGCCTGCTCCCGCCTTGTTGAGCGCGTTGGAGCCGCCCACAATCTGTCCCATGAGTTCGAGCGCAGCCGTCGTGGCGGCCGTCGTTGGATTGAAGATCGCGGCATTGCCCTGGATCGTTGTGGTCCCGGCGACGCGCAAGCGGTAGGCGTTGGCACCCGTTTCAGTCAGCGTCGTATTGCCGATGCTCAGGCTGCCAATCTGGATCGCGTTCCCAGAGTTGGCGCTGTACTGTTGCACATTGATCGCGGTGGCGTTGAGCACCGCAATGTTGAGCCCGAGTGTGGAGGGGTTGCCAAAGATGGAGGTGCCGTTCAAACCGCCCGCGTTGGTGCGCAGATCCAGCGCCCCTCCGTAGAGACTCACCAGACCCGGCGTGGTCCCGTTGTAGCCGCCGAGGCCATAAGGGTTCTGAACGAGGAGCGTGCCGTTGTAGAGATCCACGCCGCCGGTGAAGGTGTTGTTGCCGGACATCACGCTGCCGGCGGTCTGCGGGG
>CANJZW010000107.1 GCA_947479475.1 Chthoniobacteraceae bacterium | reverse complement strand
GGCTGATGCCGCAGCTCCAAGAGCATTGTGAGTTGCGACTTAGACTTCGCGAACGCATTCCGCAGTCGCTCCAAATCCGCCAACGTCGTTACCAGCGGCTTTTCTGAAACAACATGCACTCCACGCTCGATCAATAACAGCAACTGCTCAAAGCGCTGGCCGCTTTCCCCCGCCACGCAGCACACATCCATTGTTGTGTGCTCAACGAGATGGCGCCACTGCTCGTAAGTCTGCGCCTTTGCCAGCCCTGGATCTTTTTTGATCAATGAGGCCATCAATACCGGATTTTCCTCTGCCACCGCCACCACTTCGACATCACCAAGCAACTTCACTCCGGTTAGAACGGTGCCGACATGTCCTTTGAGACCGATAAATGCGAGTTTCATGAGGGGAGTGTTAGAACAGGCGAGGTGGATTGGGGCGCATAGCCAACCTCTACACTTTGCACTGTTTCATTCGCCTAAGCCATGGACTTTGTTCCGCCAAAACCTATACTTTTACAACCATGCGCTGGCTCCCCCATCATCATGAGTGGCCCCTTGTTCACGAGGGAGGTTACGGCTTGCAGGTGCATTGGTTCGGGCAGTTCGCGGGCTATCCCGAATGGCACATCGAACGCTCAAGGCTCACCGCGCACATGGTCGCATTCTTTTTTGTAAGAACCTCCGTCTGCTGGTGCGAGCTAAACGGTATCCGCCTCGACTTGAGGGCCGGAGACCTCCTCATTATCCGCGGTGCTGACGAGTTTGAGTTCGGCCACGACTCCAAACATCCCGCCATCAGCCTCAGCGCCTCAATCGCTGTGTCGCAGGGGAGTGAGCCCAATATTCTGCTTCAGCGAGCCATGCCCCGGCGCAAACGCTGGCACTCGCCGCAGGAATACATCGCCAACTTTGAAAAAGTGATGACGGCGCTCAGCTCCAACACGTCTGGCAACGAGTTTACCAGACAGGGCGCCGTGCTACAATGGCTGGGCTACATCCTCTCGCATCTCCGCGCCCTGGTGAAGTCCGGCGGGCGGGCCGTGGCCGGACGAGAGATTGTGGATCGCATCCTGCACGCCCAACGCTGGGCCAATGAACGCTTCAAGGAAATAATCATGCTCGACGACTGGGCCAAAGCCGCCGGAATGAACACCATCTACTTCGGACGGATCTTCAAACGCGAAACAGGCCAGCGCCCCATGGAATGGCTCAACGAACGCCGCCTCCAGCAAGCCGCCCGCCTCCTTGAGCAAACGTCACGCACCATCCAGCAAATCGCTGAAGAATGCGGTTTCTCTTGCCCTTTCTACTTCACACGAGTCTTCCGCAAACGCTTTGGCAGTGCGCCTTCGAAGTATAGGAAGCCCGCGCCGAGATAAGCCTGCGTTCGATCTCTCGTTGTTTCTTGGGGCGGAAGAATGACACCCCCAGTTTAGTAGGGACCCTCGGTCAGCAACTCGAGCACTTTGACCATTGCCGCCTTCTCCTCCGGGGATTCGGCCATTGCCTGAACGAATGGATTGCCCACAACCGCCCCGATCAACATCCGTGCGATAAAAAAAATGTTTTCCAGGTGTGAACTTTCATCAGAGATTTTTTTGTAAATGACCGATTTGTGGGACTTTGGTGCCTTTCTATAATTTTAAAAGTGGTGCCAATCTTAAAAATCACCGCCTTCAAACTGGGCCTCAAAAGCGACTCCAAAAGCTTTTTACGGTTCAGGCCAACACCCCCCGCACTACCTTGCCGTGGACGTCGGTGAGTCGGTAATCCCGCCCCTGAAAACGATACGTGAGCCGTTCATGATCCAAGCCCAATAGATGTAATGCCGTGGCGTTTAGATCGTGAACATGGACGGGATCCTTCACGACATTGTAACTAAACTCGTCCGTTTCACCGTAAGCCTGCCCGCCCTTCACCCCAGCCCCGGCCATCCAGACGCTAAAACAGCGAGGATGATGATCCCTCCCGTAATTGTCCTTACTCACGGTTCCCTGTGAGTAAACGGTGCGCCCAAACTCTCCACCCCAAATGACCAGTGTATCCTCTAAAAGTCCCCGCTCCCGCAGTTCTCCCAGAAGAGCAGCCGTGGGTTGGTCGGTGTCATAACATTGGCTTTTAATGCCGCTGGGGAGATTGTTGTGCTGGTCCCAACCTCGGTGGTAAAGCTGGATGAAACGCACCCCTCTTTCCGCCAGTCGCCGCGCCAGAAGGCAGTTGGCTGCGTATGTCCCGGGCTTCTTGGACTCAGGACCATACCGCTCAAATACCGAAGCCGTTTCCCCGGATATATCCGCCAACTCCGGCACCGCCGCCTGCATGCGAAAAGCCATCTCATACTGATCAATGCGGGCCTGCGTCTCGGGGTCCTGAAAATCCGCGAATTTAAGCGCATTCAGGTCTGCCGTATCATCCAGCATCGAACGCCGCTGAGTAGCGGAAATCCCCGGTGGGTTGGAAAGGAAAAGTACGGGATCTTTCCCAGAGCCGAAACGAACCCCCTGATACTTGGATGGTAAAAAACCCGAGCCCCACATCCGCTCATGCAAGGGTTGGGCGTTAGTGGGCCCGCTGGGCCTTGAGATGAGCGCCACAAACGCCGGCAAATCTGCATTCTCCGTCCCCAAACCATAGGATGCCCACGCTCCAAAGGCCGGACGCCCCCCAATCTGGTGGCCTGTTTGGAGCAGCGTCATCGCAGGATCATGATTGATGGCTTCCGTGTGCAGGGAGCGGATCACACAAAGTTCGTCGGCAAACTTCGCCGTGTGCGGAAGCAGTTCGCTCAACCAAAGCCCCGAACGACCATGCCGCGCAAACCTGTACGCCGAAGGCACCACTGGAAAGCGCTTCTGTCCCGCGGTCATTCCCGTGAGGCGCTGTCCATCCCGGACAGAATCTGGCAAGTCTCTGTCCATCTGCGCAGCCAAATCCGGTTTGTGATCGAACAGTTCGAGCTGCGAGGGGGCGCCCGCCTGAGTAAGCCAGATGATCCGACGCGCCTTGGGAGCAATGTGAGACCCGCCAGTTCCAAGAGCAGCAGCGGTGCCATTGGACTCAAACAAGGAGGCAAGCGCTGCAGCCCCGATTCCTGCGCTGCTTTTCGCTAGAAAATGCCGTCGGCTCAGAGCGTCTGAAAAGTTGTTTGGGCGCATAACTTACTCCTTCGTGATCCATTCATCCGAATTAAGAACCGCACTCACAACAGCGGTGTAGGCCGCCAGTTCCGCGGGGTCAATGCCACCATCCACTGGCTGGCTACCCACCGCCAGCAGGGCCCGAGCCGCTGCGGGATCGCTTTGAAAACTTTTATTATTGCGCTCATAGGCCCTTTGCAACACCCCCAATTCCGCGGCCTGCGGATTACGCGCCAAAAGCAGACGCGCGCCATAAACAAGCCTTGCTTCAAGAGTTGCGCCCCCCTCTTTCACCATTCGCTCCGCCACGCATCGTGCCGCTTCTACATAGGTTGGATCGTTCATCAAATTCAGTGCCTGCAGCGGAGTATTCGTGCGTGGACGCCGCAAGGTGCAGCTCTCCCGAAAAGGCGCATCAAAAGTCAGCATCCCGGGGTGCGGCACAGAGCGCTTCCAATACGTATAAATGCTTCGGCGGCGCAAATCCTCTCCCTTGCCTTGCACATACTGATTGGTACCGTTTCCAGCGGTGATCTGTTCGTACAAACCTGGCGGGTGATAGGGTCGAACCGAAGGACCTCCGATTTTATCCGATAGCAAACCCGCAGCCACCAACGCTTGGTCTCGAACAAACTCCGCCTGCAATCGGAAGCGCGGTCCCCGTGCGAGAAGACGATTGGAAGGATCCCGCTCCAATAGGGGTTGGGTGAACTTGGAGCTTTGCCGATATGTGGCGCTAGTGACAAACAGGCGCAGAAGGCCTTTAACATCCCAGTCGCTGCGAATAAACTCGCCAGCCAACCAATCAAGAAGCTCTGGGTGGCTCGGCGCTTCACCTTGCGCGCCGAAATCTTCCGATGTGCGTACGAGTCCGGTTCCGAAAACAGCCTGCCAAAAACGGTTTACACTCACACGCGCAGGCAGCGGGTTGCCCGGATCCACCAGCCAACGCGCCAATCCAAGACGGTTCCGAGGCAAATCAGAAGCCAGAGCAGGGAGCACGGCGGGAGTCGCAGCCTGCACTTGCTCCCCGGGCTTGTCGTAGGCTCCTCGGATCAGGACAAACGTGGGCCGCGTTTCCTTCATCTCCTCCATCACCAACGTTGTGGGAATCTCGGCCTCCGCTTCGCTTAAGCTTTTCTTTAATCGCGTAGTTTCGTCGTTTAACTTCCGGTACTCAGGGTCTAGTCCAGCGTGATACTCAGCCAACTGGTCCCGCTCGACTTTCGCGCGCTTAATTGCCTCCTTCTGCCCCGCCGCCACGAGCGCAGAGGGCACTAGCAATTCGGAAGCGGCACTCGTACAAAACACCCTCCACCGAGAGGGGCCCCCAGCGTTTTCCACACCGAGTTCCACCTCCAAGTCCACATCAGAGTTCGACCCGATTGCCATTGGCGACTCCAGTTCAAAAACAGCAGAAGCCGGAGCGTCTGGCTTTGCTGAGAGCGTCGTGCGTGTGCGCCTGTCGTTATCCAACACCTTGGCGGCTTCCAACGCCGCTATTGATTTCCCCTCCACCACCGCACGCAACTTGAGAGGTTTCTTTTCCTTGCCCTTGGCCCCCACGTCGGAAAACACCTTGAGCTCACTCCAAAGAAAACTAGCCGAAGCGGCCTCCGTGGCACATTCCAGACGCAGTGCACTCACCGGCCCGTTCGGGATTTTGAGCTTGAACACCAAAGTGTTTGCACGCGTTTCCTGAGGCCCCACCTCCACCAAGCGCGCGGCAGCGTCGACGCGCGGAGGCTGGTCACCGCCGCTTGCCGATACAACCTCAACCACATCCCATTTCACCGCACCTGCCAGAAAACGTTGCACCCAGTCCTCAACACCAGCACTGGCGGTTACGCCTTTCTCCGCCAGACGCAGATTCGCCTCTGTGACCTGTTTTTGTAATCCCGCGATTTTGGCCTCCACTTCGGGCGCGGGCAGTTTGAGAAAAGGCGGACTATTAAGTCGGATCGAGGCTCCGTAATTGCCCACTCCTTTTTCGGGCAGGTTATGAAAAAAAGCCTTCAGTGAATAAAACTCGCGCTGAGAAAACGGGTCGAACTTGTGATCGTGGCAGCGCGCGCAGTTAAAGGTCTGACCAAGCCAAACGGCCCCGGTTGTCTCCACCCGGTCTGCCGTATATTCCGCCAAAAACTCCTCAGCAATGACACCGCCTTCCTCATTGAGCATATGGTTGCGGTGAAAACCCGTAGCCACCTTCTGCGAAAGCGTCGGATTCGGCAGCAGATCGCCGGCGAGTTGCTCAATGGTAAATTGTGCAAAAGAAAGGTTCCGGTTAAACGCCTCAATCACCCAGTCACGCCATGCCCAAAGTTCCCGATCGCGGTCCACTTGGTAGCCGTTGGAATCCGCGTACCTCGCTGCATCCAACCAATCTACGGCCATGCGTTCGCCATAGCGCTTAGAGGCTAGCAAACGGTCGACCGCATTTTCGTAGGCCCCAGGCGAGGCATCCTGTAAATAGGCATCGAGTTCACTTGGAGTTGGGGGCAGCCCGGTGATATCCAGACTCACGCGGCGGAGCAACGCCTCCCGGGGCGCTTCCGCGCTGGGTGAGAGACCCTCAGCTTCCAACCGCGCGAGAATAAAACGGTCCACCGGGTTGCGCGCCCATCCTTCCCGTTTGACTTGGGGCGGCGGTACGGGTTGGAGCGGGACAAACGCCCAGTGTTGCTCGTACTTTGCTCCTTGCAGAATCCATTTGAAAAGAATCTGTTTTTGAGACTCCGAAATCTTTTTGTGTGTCTTGGGCGGCGGCATCGCGTCCTCGGGATCCTCACTCATAAGGCGCACCCAGAGCTCAGACTCAGCGGGTTTTCCTGCCACCAAAGCCCGAGCTCCCGATTCTGCCGGTTTGAAGGCCTCCGTTGGCACGTCCAAACGCAGACCACTTTTGCGCTCCTTTTCATCGGGCCCGTGGCAGTGAAAACAGGCGTCGGAAAGAATCGGCCTAACGTCTCGATTGAAACTTACGGCTTCCGCTGCAAAAGAAACGGAACACCGCAGAGCAAAATAACTGGCGAAAAGGCTAACTGGGACGAAGCGCATTGGAGGGGGGGGCCGACATCTTGATTATCAAAAGAAGGGCGATGTCTTAGGTGAGAACGATAAATAAAGCGTGATTCTCGACTATTTCGTTTTATTTGCTGTCAATGGCGAAGCTCGCCCGAATGGGCGTCATTTCTTCACGCGGCCTGCCGCCGAGGAACCCCACGGCTCCATCATTTTTAGTCTTTTCCCTTCGAGCGCTTTGTAAACATCAGGGAGATCGAATTGCGCAAGCGCATTGGGAATCATCACTGCATACGGCCAGTTTTGGTCCTCATCGACGAGCAGATCAGCGTATCTGGAGAGGCTGTTTTTCAAGGTGACCTGCTTGACTTTGTCGCTCATCAAAGCGGCGAATGCCGCGGGCAAGGAGCCCCAACCGCGCCCCACTAGATGCACTTCCTCGTGTCCCGAGGCAACAAGCCACTGAATCACACCAAGGACGTCTGCGGTGCGCTGTCCCACCAATGGCACCCCCAACATGAGACCATGGGCCGCGTAGAAATAGTGGCAGCCATAAGGCTGATGGAAGGTGTTTGTCCCACACGTATTCGGCTGGGAATCTCCAATGCCGCGTACGTCGCAGGCAAAGAGGGCCGAATCCGACTCTGCCTTGATGATTTCCGCAAGCAGGGGTTCAGTGCGCAGTTCTTCATCGGCAGATTGATGGGAAACATACAGCACCGCGCGTTTCTTCCCACGGGAAGGGCGTGAGGTAAACCCAGGTTCATCGGAGAGCTCCGTCACAATCGTTTCAATGTGCGGAGCCGTTGCCACCGCGTAGTCGCAGTAAGCTTTCGCGGGGTACTTGCGTACGCCTGCGCTACGCAGAATGCGGTAATCCGGCGCTTCCTTGTATGTGTCGATTTTGAGTAATTCGCGCAGGGCTTTAGCCAAGGGCTCCGGCTTTAATGATTGCGACTTTGAGGAAACCTTTTCCCGCATGAAACTCATCAACGTGCGCGACTTTAACTCGCTTACCTGTCCATTGGGGGAAGCGCACAGGTCTGCGTCTTTTTCGAGGGTGATTGCGGGCTCTCTTTCCTCTTTCGATACGCCCGTGACCCTGTTGAAGAAGCGATACATTGCCTCCCGGTTTGCTTGTGTATAACCATGCTGGTCAGGGCCCACTTGAAGCTGAATGTTCTCAGGTTTTCCCAACAGCTTGTACAAGTGCTTCAAGCGCGCAAAGGCTTCCTCTCCACCGCGCACATCAAAAAAGTCTTTTTCTTGTGTGAGCAAAATCACAGGCCGCGGCGCCATGGCTGCAATAAAGTCCGAGTGGTCAATTCCCAGCTGCAGCACCATTGGCGGACACTGCTCGGTATCAGCAGGCAGCTCGTTCTCCGCGTTGCGACGAAAAGTCGTCACAAAGCAAGCTGGAGCGGCCATTGTCCAGCGATCATCGAGGGCCGCGAGCCACGTGGTTTGCGTACCTCCGCCGCTGTTGCCTGTGACGCCGACTTGCTGGGGATCGACTTCATCGCGGGAAAGCAGGTAATCGAGCGCACGGATACCATCCCACGCAAACCACGCACCCAAGAATTCCCCCACCAAGCCCATGGTGTTACCCATCTGAATATGCTCCGAAACGCTGCCGCCATAACGCGACTTAAGCCCCTCCGTAATAAACTGAAAGCGTTCCCCTTGTCCGACTGGATCGTAAATCAAAACCACATAGCCTTGCTTTGCCAAGCCCTGCGCAAAGCTCTGGTAGGCATCCGCCGCTTTGCCATTGAGCGAGTGACCACAGACGCCCACCACGCCGGGCATTTTTCCTTGCCGGCCCTTTGGTACATAGAGATTGCCCGTTACCAGGTAGCCAGGACGGCTCTCAAAGATCACTTTCTCTATGCGGTAAGTCTCGCGCTCCAGGATACCTGTTACCTTGGCGTTCAATGGAGTCTTTTCTGGCATGGGGCCAAAGCATTGGCAAATTTTCGTGCGCACTGTCTTCACGTAGGCTTCAGCGTCTGCTTTGGTTTTCAAATCCGCGCGCCACTTGTTACCTCGCGCCTCGGCGTTCTTCACCTGAGCCATCAGCCACCCCTGCATCATTTGGGGAAACCGGTTTAGCGGCACCAAGGGCGCAGCGGGTTCAACGGCCCAACAAAGTTCGCCGAGGGACCAAACCAATGCTTGCACGCCAGTTACACGTAACAGACTGCGACGATCCAACGGTTCAGAAAGGAGGTTCATAAAACATGTATTACGCTACAGAACAAAGGCGCCGGCCCATCAATCGGAGACAACCCTAGTTTAAGGTTTTTCCAAGACCAGAGCACACATGACTCGGGCAAGTTGACGCCCAAATTCAATCCGGTCCTTGGAGGTCGGCAGATGGCCCAACTTCGAACTACTCGCGATCCCCTGCTCCATGAGGAAGGCAGGTTTATTCAGTTGGATATCGAGAAACTCGTAAACAGAGTAGCGGCTCGCTGCCACCTTGTTAGTGGACGGAGTCGGGCCTTTTGCTCCGGGATTAAATGAGGTTTCTTTGACCAGCATTGCAAAGAACCGGTCGGAAAGTTCCCCGTGATTTACAGAACGGCTCAACCACTCGTCCCGCTCCTGATTATGAAGCGTGAGAAAAAAATCCATCCGCCCGAAATCAATCATCGCCTTTTTTGCGGCACAGATTTCGGGCATCAGGCGTCGACTCTCGAGATTGGAGGGATCAGCTGTATCCCAGTTGCGGTTTAGGTCATATCCATTCCGGTTAAACCGCACACCGCCATCGGCACAGCCATCGGGATCCAGCATCGGGAAAATTTTGAATACAACGCGGTCCCGAAACGCCTTGCCTTCATCCGAAAGCAAGAACTTGATCGCCCCCTCCCCAACAAACGAAGTGCCGCTTTCCCACGCATGCTGGCGGCACATTAGCCAAATGACCGGTTTCCCAGAATGATTTACCGCAGGGCGACTGATTGTCAGCAGATGGAGATCCCTGCCTTCTACACTCTTGCCAATAACCTCGTCTTTGAGATCTGGATGACCACGGATCTCCGCCAGCAATTGATTTACTCGGCTGGCCGTGTACGGTTCGATGTGGGCAACCATCACGTGATCTGATTCCGGTATAAGCGTGAACGAGGCTTGGTCATTGCTTTTATCAAAAGTCATCGTTGTCAAATGATGCCAGTTTATGCCGTCGGCGCTGACGACCGGAGGCGATGCTTCATTGATAGAAACTCCACCGGGTTTGTAGTTATACTCGCCCCGGAGGTCGGTGAGCGTGACCTTGACCTCCCTGCCCTTGGCCTCATTGACACTAAAGGAATACCAAGAGGGCTGGCGATTGCGGCCGTCCTGATCCGCCTGGCCCGGCACCGAACAGAGGAAATGCGCTTCAGAAATTTGCTTCACAGGGCCGAGCATGCCGCCTTCGAAGTCACTCCTAAGGCTGATCTCAGCGGCAGGACAGAATGAGGGCAGTAGCAAACATAGGACGGAAAGCGCAAAAAAACGTGCGCTAAAAAGTGAATTTGAGTCGCGTTGATTCATGGTGTTTGGGGGGATTGAAACGGAGGCAGAAATCATCAGCGGGCTTTGGAAATCACCGCCAGAAAAGCCGCCATCTCGATTAGTAAACATTCTGGTTACAACAATCGTTGCTACAGCATAGGAGCGCCAAGTTCAGACAGAACCGCTTCGTCATCAAAAATCTGGGCTGCAAACGCTTGATCAATATGAGCGGTGGTTCGTCCACCGATCAATACGGAGGCGATTTGAGACTGGTGCAGCGCCCAGGCCAAGGCGAGGTGCGAGGGCGACAGGCCTGTGCGAGAAGCCACAAACTCGAGCCGAGCCAGCCGATGGTACGATTCGTCTTTAAAGTAGATATTCTGATGCCCAGGAATGCGATCAAAGCGCGATCCTGGCGCGACGCCCGCCTTGTGTTTGCCCGTTAAAAAGCCAGCACCAAGCGGACTGTATGTCACGATCGCCACATTCTCCTCGGCACAGAAAGCGCAGAAAGCAGGGCTTACATCGCTGACAGCTAGATTGTTATTGTTCTGAACCACGCTGAAGCGAGTGAGGCCATGCCTCTGCTGAAGTTCGAGCGCTTTTTGAAGCTGGGGCAGACTGAAATTGCTTGCGCCAATAGTTTGCACAAAGCCCGCCTTCACCAGCGCATCAAAAGAGACCAACGCCTCGAGCGAATGCGCCGATGCATCCCAGCTGTGGAGATAAAGCAGATCAATCTGAGCCACACCAAGGCGTAAAATACTCTCATCCACCGCGAGAGCGATTCGAGCAGGCTCATAGGGAGGCAAGATCTTGGTCGAAACCGTCACCGCACCCGAGGGCAGACCACGAGAGGCAAGCCAAGCACCCAGGATTCTTTCCGAAGCACCGTCTGAGTACGCCTGCGCCGTATCGAACATACGCACGCCTCGCTCATAAGCGTGATCAAGGAGCGCATGAGACGCCGCGGCATCGATCTCGCGGCCAAAGGTCACACAGCCCAGCCCAATGCGGCTGACTGGGAGTTTTGCGGAAGTCATGAACGTGGTTTGCATTGGCGAACAGATGGATTACGAACGATTGGTTCGGCACTCAGAAAGCGATGGATAGCGGGGTGAAGAACAGCCGTTTTTCCCGATCTTTTTTCCATCGAACAGTGCGTCTACGGAGCAGAAGGTTTAGGAACCGCTTGCGTCTGGCGAGTCTCGGCCGCGTGATAAGCAGTAAAGACCGTGGAGATAATGCGAAGGGAATCTGAAGTCGAGACCGGCGGTGCCTCAAGTCCCAAAGCAGATCGTACACAGGCTGCGACAAAGGGTGTGTATCCGGAGGGCCCCTCAGGCGTGAAAGTTTTGATTTCCGGAGTTGCGTCCGTGGTGGAGTAGTATCGGAAGGGAATTGGAGACCCATGGCGGTTGAGCTCAATCCATCCGTTTGCACCCCATATTTTGAGGTGGGAATGATAGCCTTTGTCCAAATAGTAGCCGGAGTTGAGGGTGCCGAGGGCGCCGTTGCCAAATTTTAACGTAAGGGCGGCTGAGTCTTCCACATCGAGAGGTTGGCCCCCGATGTTCGTAATAAACCCGGCTACATCGCTGACCTCAGAGCCGGTAAGGAACATCGCGAGATCCAGCCAATGTAGCCCCAGCCAAATTAGGTGACCTCCCCCACCCCGCGCTTTTTGGGCGTACCACGAGGAGTGGTAAGCGGGTTTGCTCAGGCGCGTCTGGTCGGCGATAAGATGCATCTCGACTCCGTAGATGGTACCGATTTTTTTCTGCCGGATCAGATCGAGAGCAAACAACGTTTCTGGATTGAGCCGGTTGGCGAGAGCCAGTATCAGGTGCAGTTTCTTAGCGTCGGCTTTTTGGCAGAGGCGGGCAAACTCGGCAATACTAAGGCACGCTGGTTTTTCAACCAGCACATGGGAGCCGGCATCCAGAGCGGCTTCAATAGCGGCCGGTGCGAGGCCCGGTTCCAAGGAGACCAGAGTGAGTTGAGCTTGGTGTTTTGCGAAAAGTTCAGCCGCCGAGGAATACACTCCGCCCAACTTCGCCCCTAAAGCCTTGCGTGCTTCGTCACCTGTTTTTCCACTGGGATCGGAAAGGAACACCTCCCTCGTTTCGGGAGATGCCGCCAGCGCCGGAAAATAGGCGCTTAGATGGGCTCCCTCGGCATTGGTGAGAACAGCCACCGTGGCGCGCTGGGGTGACTGCGCGTACACCGTGGAGACCCACAGCAAATACAAAAACAGCCAACTGAAAGTGCATCGAATTGGGCTCATAGGATTTTTTGACGAATAAGGGGCAAAGACAAAAGGTGGTGGACACCCTCACACCACCAACCGCTACACCTTGGGTTCCCAGCCGGGCCGATAGGCTCGAGTCCAGAGTTTTTCGCCCTCCGGGTTTTGGAGTAGGCGGCCGGTCTGCGGATCGCAACGAACCACGGTATTGGTACGATAGGCGATGTTGCCGAGATGACAAAGCATCGTGCTGATTTGCCCCTCTTCGATGGGGCTGTTCAACGAACCTTCCCCTCGGAGAGCGTTTATAAAGTTGCCAATGTGGGCCACGTCGCCGCCACCGGGTCCCTTCCCTTCGCTAACCTTGACGCCTCTTGGATCGTACACAGTCCAAGCTGAACCGGTGATGGCGAACGTGCCGTTTTCGCCGTAGAATAAACACTCCCCCAGCGGTTTCTCTGCCGCACGTGGCATGGAGCTGCTCTGCACCCACTCCATACCCACCTTTCCGAAATCAAAGGTCGCCGTACCCGTGTCCGGTGTTTCCTGTTTGTCGGAGTGCCAATAGCGGCCGCCATTGTAAGTGATGCGAGTGGGATAGCGCACCTTCAGGCCCCATCGCAGAATGTCCAAGTGGTGGATCCCGTTGTTGCCTAATTCGCCGTTGCCCCAATGCCAAAGCCAGTGCCAGTCGTAATGGACAAAGGGGCGGATATCGCGCTCATCCGCGACGGGACCCTGCCATAGATTAAAATCCAAATCGGGCGAAGCCACTTGGGCGCCCTGTCCGATCGCCTTTCTTGAGGCATTATAAAAACTACGGGCAAAGTGAACTTCTCCAATCGCTCCGCCATGCAATGCCTCAATCGCCTCGCGCATCCACGTTCGACGTTGGTTGCCCATTTGCACCAAGCGGTCATACTTTTTGGAAGCTTCGACAATGAGCTCCGCCTCGCGCGGATTCTGGCTCCCCGGTTTTTCAACGTAGACATGCTTTCCTGCCTGCATGGCGAGGAGGGCTGCCGGAGTGTGCCAGAAATTTGGAGCGGCGATAAAAACAGCGTCCAGACTTTTATCTTCCAGGCACTTCCGAAAGTCTTGCACGCCCTGGCACGGCGTCGACTGCTTGGCTTCAACAGCCTTCAACCCTTTCTCCAGGCGCAGAGAGTCCACTTCAGCCAGCCATGCAACCTCCACGTCCTTGAGGTTAAGCAGCGCGGCTACGTGCCCCATCCCTCGGCCCAGCCCAACGACGGCAACGCGCAACTTGCGGCCTGCCACGTTTGCGGCGCGGAGAGAATTTGCACGAAAGGTGGAGGGAAGTACGCTGGCGAGGCTGAGCACTGTGGTGCGTTGAATGGCAGAGCGACGGGTGATGTTCATGTTCACAAGGGAGGAGGGGTTGGGGGGGATCCAAAAGACTCACAATATTAAGTTGTCGGGTTGCAGGAAATTCTGCGATCTCAAATGTCTGGTCCCGTTACATGACCAGATAGTCACCCTTGGTACGGGCACCCCCCTCAATCCAAATATAAACTGGGGCTTAGTCACCGAACTTCAAACAGGAGTTTTTAGAGTTTCCGAAAAAGCCTACCGCTCCAGCTCCTCGAGGCTATCGCATCCTAAATTAGCGCCTTCGAGCGGGAGACAATCAACAACGACAAACATTCGTCACCAGTGCAATCACGCAAAGAGTTGGGGTGGCCGACGGGATCCGGCGCAATGCCACCAAGGCCGTCACCGCTCTGACAGCCCATCCCGGGGCGCCAATGCGGGCGATGATTTTCGAGGACGCGCCCAAACCTGTGGAAGGAAAGGTCTTTGTGCGGGGCAATCCAAACACGAAGGGGGCGGACGCACTCCGTCAATTTCTAAGCGTGCTCAACACCCTCGCTCCCGCTCCGTTCCCCAAGGACAAAAGCGAGCGCCTTGAACTAGCACGTGCCATCGCATCCAAGGACAACCCGCTCACCTCCAGGGTCATTGTCAACCGCGTGTGGAACTGGCATTTTGGGAGCGCCCTTGTCGGCACCCCCAGCGATTTCGGATTGCGCGGCGACAAACCCACCAACCAACCCCTGCTGGACTATCTGGCCGCCTGGTTTCCTGAAAATGGCTGGAGCTTCAAAAAACTTCACAAGCTCATGATGCTGACCGCCGCCCATCAAAGCGCTGGCTTTGCAATGCGTCCTCTGGAGCTGGAACCCTTTCGCGATTCCGTCCTTGCAGTCAGCGGGCGGCTTAAGAGCCAGCTCTACGGCAAACCCGACAAGGTCGAGACCACCCTGCGCCGCACGCTTTACGCGTTTGTGGACCGACGTACCCCTCACTCACTCTACCGGAGTTTCGATTTTCCGAGCGCCAGTTTCAGCGCCCCGCTGCGCAGTCGGACTGTTTTGGCTCCGCGGCCCCCGCTTTATCCTCTTGAACAGCCCGCTCCTGACAGAAAGCGCGAAGGCCCTCGCGGAGATCCTCCAAAAGACTGCTGCGGACGAGCCTGGCCAGATCCTGGAGCGATTCAGGCGTGTGCTGCAGCGCGACCCCATCGAAAAAGAAACCCAATGGGCGCAGGCTTACGGCGCGTTTCTGAATCAATGACTTCACGAGCGGTTTAATTACGCTACACGAGAGGCGGCCATTGTGGTTTTGTTTGGTTTGGTTGAAGTGCCGGTCTTCTCTCTGCTGTTAGCCTCCCAGCGTCGGCGGCGTTGGGAAAGTTTTTGG
>CANJZW010000106.1 GCA_947479475.1 Chthoniobacteraceae bacterium | reverse complement strand
ATGAAACCACTTTCTGAAAAAGACCCGCAAGGGGGTAGGTCGGCACTACAAGCACTTTTGAAAAAACGATGCCTGCAAATGAGGAGCTTGCAACAAAAAGACTCCCGAAAATAGCCGTTTTTAGACGCGAGTCCGCGAAGTAGGGTTACGGCGAGTGTGCAGTGCCAAACGCCGATTTCAGCCTCAGGCATCCTGAGATCTCTGGAATTGACATGGTTTGTTCCTGATCTCGCTCGGCTCTATTAAAAAATGCCACCGGCTTTGTTTGATTACTTGGAACCTGCAGAACCTGCAGTGTAAGGGGCACCCCATTCGAGCCGTTGAAACTCTGGGATCTGTCCTTTCCACTTGTCGGACTCGGATTTATTGACGTCATCCTTGAGTGTGAACTGCGCACAGAAACCGAGCAGGTCGAGTTGGCTCCAGTTGGAAAGGGCCTTGCCGGCGCTGTCTTTGAAATCCGCCGCGGAGAGGGTGATGGTGTGTGGTTTGGGATTGGCTGGAAGGGGCTTTCGGCAGACGAAGGTATTCCGCGTGCCTCGGTAGTTGCGCCACTCATTTTCAGTAGCTACGACGATGAGCGTATTGGCCTGAGACGTTGTGAGCGTGATCTGCAGACTGGCTCCATCAGGGCCTCGCCACTGGGGATCGGTCACCTTGCGGGTCCAGTTTTCCCAATGCTCGGTGTTTGTTTCACTGAAGCGATACCAGTCGTGCCAACCGCGTTTGAAGTCATCGATAAGAATGCTGGCGTGTTCCGTGGGCAGGATGCCTGCGGCCTGAAGTTCTTTCGGGCTGGCACTGTGGATCAGGCTGCTGAGGCAGACTTCCTTGATCGCGGGCATGTGAGGCAAGGACTCCGGCGTGGGCAGGGAATGATACACGTTTGCAAATGCGTAGAGGGGCAGGTTGGCGTCGAACAATGGCAGCTTTGCCTCCCAAGAATCGCCGACCTTGCCGGCCTGAGCGTCACGCCAGAACCTCGCTCGGGGGTCCGGATCGAAGCTGTAATAAATGTCGACGCGCGCGATGGGCAGCGAGTTCTTGTCCGGGTTCACACGCATCACGGGGACTCCGTGGGCGGTTTTGAGCTGCCACTCGGATTTTGGCGTTTCGGGAAGTGCGGGAGCGGCTTTGAGAAAATGGTCGAACCACAAGGGGCGCGTGACGGCGACCGCCGGAATAAACTGGTGATTAAGGTGGGGTGAAAATGCATAGCGTAGCGGTTCATTTTTGATGAGCGCGTTGGTGCGATACACCCCGTCCATCCAGCCGTGAAAATCATTCGTGCCGCTGAGATGCAGCACCGGACAGTGAATGAGCGGCGCATAATTCTCAAACCCCAGCGTGCGCGCAAACAAAGCCGTATCTCCATGAACATTTTCCTGCTGGGCCTTGCCGCCGATCATCTCATGGGACTCGGTGCGCCAGCCTTGTCCACCCACACTTGGAGCGGCGACTTTCACTCGAGAATCGGTGCCCGCGACATACATTGTGAGATTCCCTCCCATGGAGTGGCCATAAATGCCGATGCGGCCTGCATCCACCTCCGGTTGCTGTTCTAGAAAGGTGATACCGCGCCGGCACCCGAGAGTGAGCAGGTACCAATTGCAGTTTTTAGGGGACTCGTGGTCCATAAGGAACTTCTCGCCCGGCAACAGGTTCACATAACCCGCTACATTTTTTTGGGTCGGATCCACCGTGCCCCAATCCGTATTGGGATCTCCCGGGTGTGCCCCCTCCATTTCACGCCCCCCCCAGTTTACCGAGATTGCGGCGTACCCACGCTCCACATAAGTTTTCACCTCCTCAAGAAACGCCCGCTGGCCGCCGCCGTGCATGTGCAGCACAGCGGGCAACCTGGTTTTTGCCCCCTCCGGAAACCCATAGAAAGCAGCCATGTACGCCGGCTTTCCTTTAAAAGTTCCGATGCGGTAGCGCACGTAGCGATAGACGCCGCCGCCTTCCTTCCATTCGCGCACCACTTCTACTTCCAAAGGGTCTTTACGTGGATCAAAGTCAGCCCAGAGTTGCGTGACGTTCTGGGGCGGAGCCGCCGCAGAGAGTGCAGAAAGTGCAGAGAAAAACAGGAGGGAAAAAAGCATGCGGGGGTGTTTCATGTTGTTTGAATTTAACGCTTATTTCCGAGAGGGTCCGCAGTAATCTTCGCGGTTCACTTTGCCGGCGCCTTTCTTGTCGGAATTCTTAAAGCGCGCCTCTAGGTTTGGCTGCCAGGCTGCTTTTTTGAGAACTCCTCCCACGTGACGCAGCCGTCATTGCTAGCTTCAAAGACGCCGAATATTTTCGAGCGCGTTTTGTATATTTCGTTGGCGCCAGGTTTGGGAGGCTTTGGCCCGGGTGCAGTCGCCGTAGCGAGTGTGGTGCCGCATGCGGAGGAAGAGGGAGCCCCATAATGGGGCCCCCCATATGGGGCTCCCCATCATGGGGCGCACATATTCAAGCCAAAGGCTCTGCAGTCCTTCCACGACAAATAAAGGCAAGTCGCATTGAAAACTCGCTCAGCGCACCTTGAAAATTTTCACGTCATCAATCCAGACCGTGCTCGGAATTAGAAAACTGAACCAGCGTTTCATCGGATGCGCAAAACCTTCGGAGCGATGACGCGCCACCACCTCACCGTCGAGACTGAAGCGCATCTCGTCGCCCTCGGTCACCAGGCTGATTTCGTGCCATGCATTGTCGGCCTTCCACGGCGCGGTGGTCTGCTTTGTCTTAAGCAAGGCCTCGAGATCGGCAGGCAGCGGCTCTTTGCGATCAATATAAGACTGTCGGCGCTTACGAATCTCCAAATTCATGACGCCGGTTTTGTGATCGATCAGCGTCACGTTGCCTGATGCGAGGGTTGCGTAGCAGAGGTGCCCGGCATGGATGCCTGGTGTTTCACGGTCCACAAAGCCGAGTTGAAGCGATTCAGCGGCGTTCAAGCCTGGGAATTTAAACCGGAAGACAACGCCTCCATCCGTAAAGCCTGCCTCATGATGAATGTGTGCGGCGTGCCCGGCTTCCTTCGTGGCGCTGGCGATCTTGAGCGTGCCCCCGTCGAGGTCGGCCATCTTGAGATGCGGCACGCGGTCGGCGGTGGCGCTTTCCCAGCCGTTGCCAATGGCCTTCATGCCATTGCCGTCTTCCTCGCGCTCGAACTCATCGCGGAAGATCAATTTACCCGTCTTTTGCAGCCAGCTCGTATCGTCCGCATGCAACGCGGCCCCCACGGTGAAGAGTTCAATAAAGAGAAGGCTTCGCAGCAATGTTTTAAGGTTCATAGGATGGGTAAAAATCAGGGGGTGGACTTTGGAAGGGTTGCGCGAATTCGCTCCGCCACTTGGTTCGCCATCACGGTGGAACCGGAGCGCTGAAAATGAACGTTGCGCGGAATTTGCAATTCCGCCTGGCGCGGTTTCACGAGCGCCCAGAGGTCGTTCCAAACCACGCCCTCCTCGCTCATCACTCTCTTCGCAATCTCGTTGTAAGGCAGCTCGGAGTCCTTCACGTACTTTGCCGCGTCGCTCTCGGGCACGGGCGTTACGCTGGCAAAAATCAGCTTCGCGCCGGTCTGCTTCAGGCGGGCAACGATCTGGCGCAGGTTTTTCTCATACTCGACCGGAGTCACGTTTTGATGACCTCCGTTGGACGGTGCAGCGTAGTCGCCCTTGTCGTTCTTGTCGCGGTCATCGGCAAAACGGTAGCCGAGATCGTGCAACCCGTGGTTGAAGTGAATCACGTCCCACTTCTCCTTCGGATCAGGCAGCCAGCGCACAAGACCGTACGAGCCAAGCGCCGTCTTTGTCGAACCGCAGTTCGCCGGCACTCGGTGTACATTCGCCACACCCGCGAGCGCCTTTCGAACATCGAGCGCATAGGCGATAGACACCGAATCCCCCATCAGCAACACGCGCGGCAGCTTTGGATCGTCCGTAATGGGGGCGAACTCGGGAGCAACGCTGACCTTGGGGGTAGCGGGCGAATCGGAAGCGTTTAGGGAGGCGAGCGGCGCCAGCAGAAGGGCGGCGAGCAATTTGAGGGTGTTTTGCATGCGGTTCTTTCTTACAGAGCTTTTGACGCACGCCCCGAGGCGCTGCCTTGCTCAAACCTTTCTTCTATCTTATCCCCCAGAACTTGGGCCAGAGGCTTTCAAATTTTCAGTTTAGAAATGAAGAGAACAGTCCAATCCCGTAAATGGCCCATCGGGCGACAAGGCTTGCTGTTTCGAATGCCTCAAACCGTAACGGATCGCCATGTCCGCCGCCTTAGTTCCAACAGAAGCGCGAACCGTCAGCCATAAGAAAACAGTCCCTGATCCGTTATCAATAATCTACAGCCCTAATCCCCCAAACCAAACCCTCCCATGAAAATCCTGCCCTCATCCCAAAGCCTTTCCGCCGCAGTCCTCCTCGCGGGTCTCACTGCCCTGCCCTCTGCACACGCGGATGTCAAACTGCCACGCATCCTTAGCGATCACATGGTTCTCCAGTCGGGCAAACCCTCCACCCTCTGGGGCTGGGCCGATCCTCAGGAGAAGGTCACCGTCACCCTCGGCGATAAAACAGCCAGCACCACGGCAGACGCCCGTGGAAAGTGGTCCCTCAAACTGGAAGTGCCAGGATCCAAGACCCCTCTGGAAATGACTGTTTCGGGCAAAAATACCCTCAAAGTTCAGGACATTCTTGTCGGCGAAGTTTGGATCTGCTCGGGCCAATCCAACATGGAATGGAGCGTCAAACAGTCCGACAACGCGCCAGTGGAAGCCACCGCAGCCAACTACCCGCTCATCCGCCATTTCAAGGTCACCAAAACCCCCGCCGCCACCCCGCAGGAGGACCTGCAGGGCGCCTGGGTGGTCTGCACGCCCGAAACCGTCGGCGACTTCTCGGGCGTCGGCTATTTTTTCGGACGCGAATTGCACAAGCAGCTTGCCAAGACCCCCATCGGACTCATCGCAAGCAACTGGGGAGGCACACCCGTTGAATCCTGGGCCAGCCGCGCTTCCATGGAAGCCGAGCCCTCGCTCAAACCCTTCCTCGATCGCTGGGACCAGCAGGTGGCCACCTACGATCCCGCCAAGGCTCAAGAGGGCTTTGAAAAAGCCAAGGCCGCCTGGCCAAAACAGGCCGAAGACGCAAAGGCAGAGGGCAAGCCCGCTCCGCGCCAGCCCAATCCCCCCACCGCGCCTGCGAATAGTCCGGGCCGCCCCGCCAATCTCTACAACGGGATGATCGCCCCGCTGCTGCCTCTCTCAGTCAAGGGGGCCATCTGGTACCAAGGCGAATCCAATGTCGGCCGGGCCCAGCAGTACAAGACCCTCTTCCCTCTCATGATCCAGAACTGGCGGACCGACTTCAAACAGCCCGACCTTGCTTTCCACTTCGTTCAAATCGCCCCCTACCGTTACAACAAAAACAACCCGGCCGCCGATCTGACCCCGTGCGCGGAGCTTTGGGAAGCACAGTTGGAGACCCTCAAAAAGGTTCAAAACACGGGCATGGCCGTCACCACCGACATCGGGAACTTGGATAACATCCATCCCACCAACAAACAGGACGTCGGCCAGCGTCTGGCGCTCTGGGCCCTCAGCAAAAACTACGGAGTGAAGGGGCTCGCCTACTCCGGCCCAGTCTACAAAGACGCAAAAATCACTGGGGACAAGGTGCGCCTGTCCTTCGAACACGCGCAGGGCCTCAAGGCCAAGGACGGAGCCGCACTCACCCACTTCACCATCGCCGGCGAAGACAAGGTTTTCGCCGCGGCCGAAGCCAAGATCGAAGGGGACTCCCTTGTGGTGAGCAGCAAGGACGTCCCAAAACCCGTCGCCGTGCGCTTTGGCTGGAGAGAAGACGCACTGCCCAATCTGGTCAACGGCGCCGGTCTTCCGGCGAGCCCCTTTCGTACGGACTCCTTTCCGATGGTGACGGAAGGAAAGTTCTAGCAGGCGGGCGCTCCGTATTCCCGACCCGCCCCCGCTATCCGCGGGGCGGGTCGGGGCGCTTCCGTCGCAAGGCCAGTTCTCCCCTCATCCAGAGGCTGCGCTAAAAACCCGAGAGCACCCGGGAAAAAGGCCCTGCGGCTCCCAGAAGACCCTGCCCTGAATGCTCGCATTTTAAGCAGGACAGACTAGGCTACTCATCTATCCGATGATTGCGTTTAAGACACTCGCGCAGGTGCGTTCCCCTGATGGCTCCATGATCACGCTGCACGAGCATGACGGCGAGCACTATATCAAACACAACGGCAGGCAGTTGATGAGCACCATCGCCACCGTCTCCGAACTCCTGCTCGCCGACCTCGGCTGCCGCGAACTGCGCGACATGCCCAAACCCCGCGTCCTCATCGGAGGGCTCGGTCTGGGCTTCACCCTCAAGCGGGTGCTCGAACTCGTGGGCGAAAATGCCGTTGTGCATGTGTCCGAACTGCTACCCGAAATGGTGCAGTGGAACCGGGATTTCCTGCAGAAGGTCAATGGCCGTCTGCTCAATGACCCCCGGGTGGAGATCCTTGTGGAAGACGTCTTCAAGGTGATGCGCGAACTCAAGGGCGAGCGCTACGACGCCATCCTCCTGGACGTCGATCACACCCCCGCTTCGTGGGTGCAGGTGCAAAACCACCGCTTGTACGCGCGCGCGGGCTTCGATGCCGTACACAGGGCGCTGAAACCACACGGCCTTGTCGCGTATTGGTCTGCTGGCGAGGAACCCGAGTTCGTACTCCGGCTCGGGCGCGCGGGATTTCAGGTGCAATCTTATGAGGCAAAGGCGCACACCACAGCCAAACGGGCGGTGCACCGGATCTACCTTGGCGCCGCCAAACCCCGGCCCGAGGGGAGCGCTGCCCCCAAGGTGGAACGCAAACCCGACCGCAGGCCAATGCCCGCCCCGGCTTCAGGGCGCCCCAACGGCATCGGCGGCCGAAGCAGGCAAGCGCCGAGGCCGGCAAAGCACCCCTTCATCTCCCCTCAACAGGCGGCGGGACTCGCACGCAAGGAACTGAGACGCACCGAATCCAAAGGCGCGAGCAAACGCTGAGCCTGCCCCGCCCGCCTTTCTTGGCAGAGGGAAGAGGGCCGTTCCGGTGCAGAGTGCAAGAGGCCTCGCACCTGATGAAAATCTAAAAACCACTACTGCTGGACCCTGTAGAGGGCGGCCTTAGTCCGAAGGACGAGCGTATTTCCGACGACGGCGGGTGAGGCCATGAAGCCCTCGGGCAGGGTGTTTTTTGAAACCACTTCAAAGGTGGACTGCGCTTTCACCACCGTGGTCAGCCCGCTGCAGTCTGAAAAATACAACAAGCCGTTGGCCACAAGGGGGGTCGCCGCAAAATCACTCCCAATCCGCTCCCGCCAGAGGATGTCTCCTGTGGCCAAGTCCAAACACGAGGCAATTCCCCCGGAGGACACCGTGAACACCAGATTATTAACGATAACGGGGGTGGTTTGATCCGGGGCGGCCGTCTTCTGCTTCCAGAGAAGGTGGGTTTCGGTAATGTCGCCCTGCGCCCCCTCCAGTTTGAGGGCCCAGATCTCGGGCTTCATAAAGCCGGTGCTGATGATGAGCGTTTTGCCATCGGTGGCGGGAATAGGCACGTTGGAAAAACCCGGACCGTAGTTGATAAACCACCGCTCCTTTCCGGTGGCCGGATCCAGCCCATACACCCGGTTGGAGGCGGTGCTGATACTCACCGGTTGACCCCCAGACTCCATCACGAAGGGGGTGCCGTAGGCCTTGCGCCGGTCCGGAGCAAGCGTTTCAAGGAAGGCTTTGGCAGAACGCGGGGAATCCCACACGATCTCGCCCGTGGCCTTGCTCAGCGCAACCTCGTGTTGCACATCCATCCCATCACACGGAATGAGCAGCAAATCACCGAACTCAGTCAGCGAGCCTCCTGCCCCGTTTTGATGGTCCACCTTGAGCGCCTGCTGGCGCCAAACAACCGCACCCGTCTTCGCATCCAGCGCCGCCGTTCCGTTCGTGCCGAAATGCACGAAAAAGCGTCCCCCGCTCAAAATCCCAGTCGGTGAAGCGTGCGAATTACGACGGTGTTTGACGGTCGCCGATTCGGGGTGGAAGACCTCGATGTCGTGGATGATTTTTCCGGACTCAAAATCAACCGCCACGGCCCGCAAGGAAAGCCCCTCCTCAGTCGCAGTGGTCAGCCAGATGCGGCCGTCGGCGACCACGGGCGAGGACCAGCCCTCCCCGGCGATTTCCGTGCGCCACCGGATGTTTTTGGCCGGGTCCCACGCCTGCGGGAGTTTGGGGGCGTTTTCGACCTTGTTGTTCTGCGCAGCCCCGAGAAACCGGGGCCAGGAGTCCGCCGCGTGCACTGAGGAAAGGCTGAGTGCCGCAAAAAGAAAGCCCGCTAAGGGTTGTACAGAAAATCGAGTCATACGAAGGAGGGAGGTAAGGAAGACAGGGGTCACGTTAGAATGGAGCCTTGGAGCGGCTAAAAATTAGGCTCGGTGGCACCCGCCGCCGCTCTGAAGAGTCGGAAAAAGCGTCAATAGCATTCGGCTCTCCGCCCGATCCAACAATCGAAACGGAGGAAATCAGGCACTGCGGCCCAAGCGTTCCTTCATTTGCTCCGGAGAAAGCGCTGACAGTTCGTCGTACTGGGCCCCGGAGATGAGTTTGATTTCGAGCATCGTCTTGAGGACGCTTCCCTTGCTGGGCTTTTCGTTGCGGGATTCGTCAATTTGTTCCCCGAAAAGCAGGACCATCAGCGTCTTTCCGATAATATTCATCAAAATCCCGAATAGGACCAAGCCCAACAACATCGTCACTCCTGCGATGACCCGCCCGCCAAAACTCACAGGGTACATGTCGCCGTACCCGGTGGTCGTCAGCGTGACGATACACCACCACATGGCGGTTGGAATCGACGTGAAGAACTGCTTGTCCGGCGGCATGGGGTTTCCACCGATAGGATCGGTCGGCACAAATTTCCGATCCGCCTCTGGCAACTCCTTCCACGCCGCATCGGATTCATGCGTCTGGTCCAGCAGGCTTTGACCGGCGGCCAGGGATTCCGTTGAATAAAAACCGCCCTCCACATAGTACATGAGAGTGCTTGAAATCATCATTACAGAGAAAAGCGCAATCAAATAAATACGCAGGTTCGCAATGATTGGATTCGAACTTTTCGACTGTGAAGTGATTTCCATCAACGTCGTCCTCGCCATTTTCAGGACGCGCAGCACGCGCACCACGCGTAGGAGCCGGAACACCTTCGCTCCCTGAAGGGCGGTCAGATTTAGAATCATTAAATAACTGGGGAGAATCGAAATAAGGTCTACCAAACCCCAAAAGCTAAACATGTATACAATGCGATTCTCCGCAAAGTATAAATTTGCGATGTAATCGATGCTAAAAAAGGCGACCGCAAGACACTCCAGCTTAAAAAACCAACCCTGATGCGTTGTGGCGAAGGGCTCCACCGTTTCAAAGGCCATCGCGATGCAGGAAACGAAGATCAGCAAGTTTAGAATCCTTTGCCAGCGCAGGAAGGCCGGCGCCTGTGGATCCGTGAACATCACGTGCAAAAAGTGCACCTTGGGCGTTTCTGTGGTCGGGCTGTTCATCTGTAAATGGGACTTCAAGGGGGCGTTTGCTGCGCTCCCAGTTCAGCAGTCCCTGTGCCACCCGACTGAACCCGGGGAATTTTCATGAAAACGCATGGGATTTTAAAAGCCCTGCCACCTCGGCCGCTTTGAACCCAACCCCTGCCCCGGGATTGAGACCCGCGCACACGAGGCGCTAGAGCGGCCCTCCATTCCCACACACCGCCAGCGCCAAAAGCGCATTTCCATTGCCTGACTCAAAATTCCCAGCACTCTATCACCACTCCTCCGATGGCTTCCTTTCTGCTCATAGACAATAGCAATTCGTTCACCAAGTTCGCCCTCTCCAGTGCCTCGCGGGTGGGTGCCGTGCGCCGGCTGCCTACCCCTGACCTGAGTATCCGTAGTGTGCAGCGCCTTCTTAAAGACTGGAAGTTTGAGGCCGTCGTCCTGTGTTCTGTCGTTCCGGACAAGGGTGTTTTGCTCAGAAAAGCCTTGGCGAAGACGCCGGTTGTCGAGGTGAATGCCTCCACCGATTTGGGAGTGGGCATCGACTACCCAGATCCGAGCGCCATCGGCGCAGACCGTCTGGCCAACGCCGTTGCCGTTGCCATGCTCTACCGCCCGCCCGCCGTGGTGGTGGACTTCGGCACCGCAGTGACTTTCGACATCATCTCCAAAGACCTTTGTTACATTGGCGGGGTCATTGCGCCGGGCTTGGAGGCCATGACCGACTACCTCCACCAACGCACCGCGCAGCTTCCAAAAATCAGCCTGCTAGAGCCGCCGGGCGTGATTGGCAAATCCACCAAACACGCCATGTTGGCCGGAGCGGTGTATGGATACCGCGGCTTGGTGCGTGAAATCCTGCTCAAAATACGCCAGGCACTGCCCGAATGCAGGCGCCTCAAGGTGATTGCCACGGGGGGCTATGCGGAGCTCATCGCCGCCGACCTCCCCGAAATCACCGAGGTCAGGCCAAAACTCACCCTCGAAGGGTTACGCTTGATTGGCAACCGGCATTTCCCCCAGAAACATTCGTAGCAAACTCAACATTCTCCGTGACTGACTCCCATTCCCTACCCCACGCCGTCGGCATCGACTTTGGCGGCACTAGCATCAAGCCAGCCCTTGTTCAGGGAAAAACCGTCATTACGCACGGCGCCACCATCAACCCGCAAGGCCGCACCGCAGCGCAAACCCTCGACGCAATGGAGGCCGCCATCCGGGTGCTGTGCGCAGACCTTCCAAGTTTGGTGCCCGTGGGAATCGGTCTGCCCGGATTTGTGGATAGCGAAAACGGAGTGGTCCACGGCCTTTCCAACGTGACCGGTTGGACGGAGGTACCGGTGAGCCAAATCCTCTCCGAGAGGCTCAAAGTCCCCGTGATTCTCGAAAACGATGCCAATGCGATGGCCTACGGCGAATGGCTCTACGGTGCCGCGGCAAACACACGCAACGCCGTCTGCATCACCCTGGGCACGGGAGTTGGCGGCGCCCTCATCCTCGAGGGAAAACTCTACCGCGGTTCACAACTCGCCGCCGGAGAACTCGGCCACACCAGCATCGATCTCAACGGCCGCATGGGGCCTTACGGGAACAAAGGATGTCTGGAAGCCTACGTCGGAAACCATCCCATCAGCACTCGCGCCCTCGCCGCCTACAGGGAAGCCGGAATTCCCGCCCCCTCCACAGAGTGCACCCCTCTTGATTTGACTGGAGCCGCCCGAAAGGGATGTCCCGTGGCCCTTGGGATCTGGAAAAGTATCGGCAACGAATTAGGCGCCGCTTTTGCCAACATCGTCTGGATCCTTAACCCGGACGTGATTGTGGTGGGGGGCGGGGTGGCCAAGGCCGGCGACCTTCTTTTCCCGCACATCGAAGACTCCCTCAAAAGCAGGACCTCCAGCGTGATCAATTCCCAACTTCGTATCGTCCCAGCCACGCTCGGAAATGACGCAGGCGCGATTGGTTGCGCCGCCCTGGCACTCGCAGCCGCCAAACCGTAGCCCCCACGCCTCAGTAAGCCGAGGGCGGAGGAACAACCACCTGCCACGCAGTCTGAGCGATGAGATTCATATCCATCCAGAGGTTCCAGCGTTCGACATACGCGATATCAAAGCGCACGCGCCGGTCCATATCCTCGGCGCACCGCACCTCTCCCCTGCATCCGTTCACCTGAGCGAGTCCAGTGATGCCCGGTTTGACAAAACTGCGCACATGATAGCGCTGTTGCTCCGCAAATTGACCGGTGTGTTCGACAAAATGAGGGCGCGGTCCGACGACACTCATTTCACCTAAAAGAACGTTCAAAAATTGCGGCAACTCATCAAGACTGTGCCGCCGCAGCCAAACGGCAAAGGGATAGACACGCGAATCATTTTGTTTGGCCTGAACCGCTGCCAGCGCCGAATTTTCATGCATCGTTCTGAACTTCCAAACCTGGAAAGGACGGTTCCCCCGCCCGTGACGCCATTGCCTATAAAAGAGCGGCCCGGGCGACTGAGTCCTCTGCACAAACCACGTCACAAGCGCCACAGGAACAACGGCAAACAACACTGCAGGCACTGCCACAAAAACGTCCAACGCTCTTTTCAACAGCCGGTTAAACGGGCTTTGCAAGGGCTCCCTACAGGCCATTCCAAAACACCATTCGCCCTGGGCCTCCCATGAAAAACCACCCAGCCCGGACTCCGTAAACTTCTGCGCTACAACAAGACGCACGCCAAGTCTTTCACAATCCGTTTTCCATTGGTTCACCTGAGCCTCGCGCACCCCTCCCGCGAGAATCACTTGGTCGACGCCCTTCTCCCGGATCACCTCCGCGAAGTCGTGCGACGCGCCGAAGAAGGGGAGACGGCCCGCCGCCGCGTTTGTCTTGTTCACTCCCAACCAGCCTACTGGATTATAGCCCAACCCTTTGCGAGAGCTCAAGACCCGCTCCAGGTCCGCCACCCGCTCCTCCTCCCCGACCACAATGACTCGGTGCCTATGCTGAACCCCAAAAAACAGGAGTCCAAACAGCCAGGGCAGCAGCCTGTAGGCGAGGACCAGCAACGCCAGGTGCCCCCCCCAAAGAAGACCTGCGACCGGCGGACTCAAGTGGCGCAAGACCGGCTCGAAGGCTGCGAACGCTGAAAAGGCGCACGCAAAAACAGCTCGCTGCCAACATTTTGTCCATCCCGGCGTGGATCCGTCCCCCTGCCAGTGGTTGCACCAAAGCAATTCTGCCCCGACCCCAGCGGCCCAAGCCCAGCACAGCCGGCCAAAGTGCTCGCCCAACAAACTCGAGTCCAATTGATTAAATCGGACAACCGCCCACAGAGCCCCCCAATGCAGTAAACACTGCGAAGCTCCAACCAATGCATCAAATCCTCGCGCACGATACGCAAACATTGTAAGCCTCCCCCCTTTTTAACCTGCCAACCTCGCCTCACGCCTGGCAGAAAGTTTTCCTGCCGCAATACTGATTCGTATGTGCGCGGCCCTCCGCTCTCAAGCCGATTAACTAATCCCTAATAGAAGTCGGCTGACTCAAACCAGCCAGTCGCAGCCCCGCCCCCGCCGATTCCACCGATTGCGCCAAAGCGGAACGTGCCCCAGCGCCCCCAACCTCCCACGCCCCGTTAACCGCGTTTGCCGCGGTTAAACCGGGAGACTTCCCGCTCCATCTCGCGTTTTTCGGTGCGTGTTTTCAGGTCGGCGCGCTGATCCGCCTTGTCCTTGCCGGACCCCACGCCGAGTTCCACCTTCACCCGGTGGCCTTTCCAATACAGACGCAGGGCGACGATCGTGTTTCCCTTGATATGGGTCTGTTCAAAAAGTTTAGTGATCTGCTGGCGATGCAGCAGCAGACGGCGGCGGCTTTTGGGTTCGTGCTGCGTGTGGCTGGCCTTGTCGTACTCACGAATATCCAGCTCATACAGATAGACCTGCATTTTTTCGACGCGGGCAAACGCGCCCTGAAGGTTGGCATGCCCGGTCCGGATGCTCTTGACTTCCGTGCCCTTGAGTTCCAGCCCAGCCTCGAACCTTTCAATGATATGAAAGTCCCTCAGAGCCTTTTTGTTGGCTGAAATCTCAGTGCTCATTCCCCTGAATCCCCCTGCTTGTGTCGCCCGCTTGTTCCGGACGCGCTAAAACCAACGGCCTACTCCTCTGAAACGGCATCGGTTGCCGGATAGATCAGGGTGAGTTTTCCCTCAATGATTTCCTGGAGCGCAATATCAGCGAACCCCGCGCGGAAACCAGCATCAACCAAAGGGCGTTCCCCCTGATTCAACTGCCGAACCCGCTTGCTGACAATGTTCACCAAAGCTTGTTGGGTCGGGACTTTTTTGAGGGCTTCTTCTAGCAAATGGCTGGTCATAAGTATCAGGGAAAGTCGTCCATCCTATGATCGGAAGGCTCGGGAGTCAATGGGAGGTTTGCCATCCACGCCGCGAGCATCCATTGCTTTTTTATCATTACGCCTCAACCAACTCAAAAACAGGAGTTTAAAAACTTAAGCAGCTTTACCTAAGAATCTTAACGTCAATCGCATCCGCCTATTCCTTTTTCCCGCCCACCACGGCCAAATGGGGACCTCGGCGCAACTGCGAATGATCATTGAGATCTTCGGATCCCAGTCCCAACGCAAAAAGGCGTTGGCGCACCCACCCCAGACGCTGCGTTCGAGGAGATTTTCGTCGCGACGATCGGTGAAACAGGAAGCCAGGTTGCCGCTGATGCTGAGTACCGAATCAACCTGTCGCACAGGGAGAGCGCCTCTCTCGGTGCTGCGCTGGTCACCTGAAAAATCGGCGGCGACCTTTCGGGAGCCAAGGTCTCTATGGGGTTGCTTAGTTGGTTGAATCACGCCCCGTTTGAGTGCCGCTTGAGCCAGAAACTTCAGCAAAAAAATGAATGAACGCGACAGCGCCTCACGCACGCAGAGTCCGCCACGTCGCCAACATCAGCAGCGCATCGAACGTCTTCAAAAAAATGCACCTTGCTCGGCACATGAACCGCGCGGCAGAAGACCGGTGGCGCGATTGAGGCAGTGTCCATTCGCTGATGTGCCGACATGGCAAGGAACAGCCTCCCAGGGCTCTTTTTTCTCGAAAGCTAAGAGGCTTGGAATAAACGACGGAAATTCCCCATAGACAAAAACGCCACTTTTTGCTGTGTTGGTTTGGGATGAAGCCTATATCAGCCCCCACTTTTGCAACAGAATCCCACGCGCGCAAACT
>CANJZW010000105.1 GCA_947479475.1 Chthoniobacteraceae bacterium | reverse complement strand
CAGCCACACAGAAAAAGAAAAAGACGGTCGTAAAAGTTGCAAATGCCTCTGTTCAGAATCCGCCTCCGTTACTCTGTACCATTCTTCTAAATCCCACGTTTTCGCCAGGCTGTGGGATGGCTGTGAAAGGGTTTGATTAACCAACTGGTCCCTTAACCTGTTCTTCGAAATTTTTGTCTCCCAAAAATGGGTGTTGGTTTTGGGCATCGTTCCGTGAGACGGACACGCATGCCAAAAGCAGCCGTCCACAAAGACAGCGATGCGTTGTTTCCGAAAAACAAAATCGGGTTTACCGAAGAGCGGTTGTTTCCTCCTCCAGCCAGATAGGCCGTTCTTTCGAAAGACGGCAATGAGTGCCTGTTCCGTGTCCTTGTTTCCGGATGAACGAATTCGGGACATGACATCGGAACGCTTCGAATTGGAAAAGACATCAGCCATTGGGTGCGATCGAATGACCGATTGTGACTATACCCAAGCGGTGGGGGAGTCGAGTGTTCGTGCTGGAAACAAGTAAACGCTGCATGAGTTTGCCTGAAGGGTTTGAGGGGCCACAGTCGATCTGTTTGCACGGCGTTCAAAAATGGGCAACGGAAACGCCACGCAAAGCGTCATAGCTAGTAAAGAATAAACTGGGCCGCCTGTTAGATCTAACCGACACTTCCGAAGGATATTTCAGGCAATCAAAAGGCGGTCAACATAAGGCTGGTACAGGCATCCTAGCACCGCGTCGGCCCTGTCTGGGCTCGGTAGTCCCCGGGCGCGTAGCTGGTCCTTGGACTCGAGCAGAATTTGTCCGCGGCTGTTTGTTTTCAGAAGGCGGGTTGTGAGTTGTGAGAATAGTTTCCGGTCGTCAGGAAGGATGACTTGCCCCTGTTCGATCATTCGCGCCCCCTTGATCCATATCTCTGCCGCTACGTTTCCGTACATCTCCGGCTCTCGTGCTGCGGCACCATTGTTCACCCTGCGAATATTCCAGCCGCATTCTTGGAGTCGGTCGCAAATGGGGATCCCAAGACCGCCCGCATCACATGCGATGCTTTCCGCGGAAAGACCGTGTTCCCTGAACAAGCGAATGAAGTGCCCGACCGCGCTCATGGTGTCTTTCTCACGCCACGCGGCGGCAATCTCCACCCGGTTTCCCCGCGCTATAGCCAAAACATTCTCGTCGCCCCCAGCTGCGAAGTCGCAAAATGCCCGCACCGCCCCCGGCTCGAATGCGGGTGGATTTGCCACGCATCGCTCCAGCAGAGTTAAGGGGATGGCGGTATTTCCTTCGTTCGTAGCCATGAACTCCGCAAAAATCATACTCCGGACAAGGGGGGAGTGTTCCCCGTACTTTTCGATTTGCTCGTCGATCCACCTTTTCGAGAGATGAGGACATTGGAAAGAAGTCACAGTGTGTTGGTGAAAGAATTTCCGCCGAGAATGGAATGCTTCGTAAAAGAAGCCACTGCACCCACCGGGGGAACTCATGACAATCAGACGGGTAGGTTGGCAGCGTTCAATAGCCTCAAAAATCGAATCGGGTACGCTCTTTGCCTCATCGACAATCACGAGCAAATTCTCGTTGTGCCAGCCCTCGAAGCGCCCCGCTTCATCGGTTGAGAATCCAATGATCCGTGATCCGTTCGGTGCCGTGATATCGGTATCATTGAACTTCCAACCTCCGAACTTTCGCGCGTGACGGCGGATAGCCGGGAAGAGCTGCTCCTTGACCTGCCGATAAACTCCCGCCGTGATAATCGTAAGCGAGTCTTTGAATGCGACTGCATGCCACAACGCCAACGGGGCGGCAATGCTGGTGGTCTTGCCGGAGCCGTTCCCCGCTTTGAGCGAGATCGCTCCGGGCTTGTCTGCATCCCACAGAATTTTTCCCTGCCAGTCGTAAAGGGACATCCCCAGGATGCCAATGGCGAAGCCCACGGGAGTTGAAAGGAGACTACTCATGCTTTCCTCCCTGCTCATACGCTTCCCGGCTTTTCGCTATTTGGGCCAACACTTCCGGAGAGATGATAATCTCATGATTTAGATGTCCCTCGACTTCCTGCTTAATCTCAACCCGGCTGCGGGCGAAGTCTTCAGGGTACCGGTGTTCAAGCAGCCATTTCGCTGAAGCAGTATCTCCTTTGTTTGCGGCTTGGTCGATCCGTTCAAGGTTGACGTAGATTGCATCTGCTTCCGCCCGCTTTATGGCGTCGGAAAATTCGGGGTAAGTATTCCGCCAAGTACAAAGCGTGTCTGTGGAAATTCCCGCGCGAGCCGCTGCATACTTAAACGGCATCCCTTTGGAGATCCCTTCACATACCAGCTTTACGGTGGCTGGTGAATATTTCGTCGGGCGCCCTCGTCCTGCGGGTGGTTTTGTATTCGCAGAGTTTTTTGGGGCGCTCTGCGTAGCGGGCTTTTCTTTGGACGAATTGCTCTTTGCCGCCCTTTGCCTGTAGTTTTCAATTTTCTTCTTCATGGCGTTAGCGAATGCGGTTTCTGAATGCTTCTCCTTCGGTCGGGTGCGCTTCGTGCCGCTCGATGAACGCCCGCAAACTTTCGGTGGAAATCAGTCTCATGCCTGAGATGTTCCTGGGCTGTCGGACGAGGTGACTCTTGACGAGTCCCCGTGCGATCCACTCCGCGAGTGTGCTCCTTCCGACTCCAAAAAGACGACAGGCGTCTTTTGGTCTTACGAATGGAGGAATGACTCCATCACACTTTCCCGGCGCAATCTGGCCGGCTATTTTTGGTCTGTTTTGGTAATCCATACTGCACGAGGAAAGCAGAATGGACCTCCGCCGCATTTAGCAGCGTATGAAACGTGAGGTGACAAGGTTTTATTCTCTGGAAGGCAAACGTTTAGGCGCCTTCAGCCGCACCGGAGATGGAGTTCTTTTAATGCCTGGCTTGAGCGCTGGCACCGTCCATGTGTGCAGGCGACATCTCATGAGGGCGTAAGGGCGGAGTTTTCTTCTTACAGCGGAGGGCGATTCATCCGGCCAGTTCAAGAGTCTTGCGATGCTTCCATTGTCCAGTGCGCAAAGCCCAGGGAACTCGTCGGGGCCGGCATGGACCCTTACCCATTTGCGGATCCAGGCCTCATTTTCTCCGTCGTATTTTTCGTGCGCGCCCTCTGGGGCCATTCCTCGAATCGCCCTATTGAAAAAGTTTCTCGCTGCTTCGGGAGGAACAAAATCGCCGTCCGGTTGGTAATTGGTCACATGCAACAGGTCAAAGATTTCATTCCACTGTTCGCGATTAAATCCTCCCGCTGGTGCGGCAAAGAAAAAAAGATCGTTTTCCAAAATGGATTCATCAGTCGGCTCTTTCGCGTGGGGAAGCCCGAACCGGGCGTAGTCGCTTGCCCAGGCTTTGAGCATAGAGAGGACGATCGATTCCCATTCCCTCCAAGTCGCGAAGGCAGGATGAAGCGAATAGTGTGAGATGGGCGGGTCAGGAATCATGATTTCCACAAACGCCCCCAGCACTTCCCTGCGTGCCTCCATCTCAGAGGCACTGATTTGGGCACCTCCCTCCGCCAGCAACTTGAGTCCAATCGACTCCATCAAGGCCACTGTGCGGCGGGGCTTGGGGCGTTTTTCGGGAGCTGTGAGGGTGGCCCTTTTCCTCTTTTTGGGAGTTTGAACGGCGTGCAAATCTGGATTTTCGCTTCCTTGCGTGCTCATGCGGTGCTTCACGATCAGAGCAGCAAACTGGAGGTTTGGACAACGCCGGAATGTCTTGGAAAGGCGTGGAGTTTTTCTCACTCCTTTTCTCACTCGCGTGTTTTTTGAGGTCTTAAAAAGCGTAAGCGCCTCATTATCAATAGATGGTACCGATGGTGGGACTCGAACCCACACGGTGGTGCCTCGTGACGAGCGCGCTATAAAAAAGCCGCCGCACCCTTTCGGATGCGGCGGCGATTTACCTCCGGCGCCCCCCTTTCGGGGAGCCTTCGGACGTCGACTGTTTAGCGAATAAACAGCATTTCCTGATAGGTTGGGAGCGGCCAGGCGTCGTCGGGCACGAGGGCTTCGAGGGCATCGACCGTCTTGCGGATGGCAAGCATCGAGGGCAGCACCTTGAAGGTCCAGTCCCCGATCTGCAGGGCAGCGGCGTGGATCTCTCTGAGGTCAGCGATCTGGCCTTCAAGTTCCGAAGTCAGCGCGGCCACTTTGGTGAGAGTCGCCCCGGGGGCGGCCACACCGGCGGCTTTGAGCTTGGCCGCGGTCTCTGCGAGGCTTGTCGCGTAGGCGGCGGCTGCGGGGAAGATTTTGGTCTGCGCAATTTCTTCCACCAGCTTTGCTTCGACGTTGACCTGCTTGACGTACTGTTCGACCGCGATTTCGTAGCGGCTGTGCAGCTCTTCGGCGGACAACACCCCGTATTTCTCGAAGACTTCGATCACGTCTGCGCCGATGAAGGCGGGAAGTGCATCGGCAGCCGTTTTGAAGTTTGGCAACCCGCGCTTGGCCGCTTCAGCATGCCATTCTTCGGAATAACCATTGCCGTTGAAGATGACCTTGCCGTGCTGGTCCATGATTTCCTTGAGGACGCTCTGGATGGCGGCGTTCAAGTCGGGCGCTCCTTCGAGTTTCCCGGCGATGTAGTCCAGGGATTCGGTGAGGATGGTGTTCAGGCAGGAGAGGGCGGTACCGATGGTCTGGTTGGAACCCACGGCGCGGAACTCAAACCGGTTGCCGGTGAAGGCGAAGGGGGAGGTCCGGTTGCGGTCGCCTGCGTCCTTGGGAAGCTCGGGGAGGACGTCCACCCCGATGTGCAGGGTGCCGCGCTGCCGGGAGCTGGTGGCGCCGCCGCCCTTGATCTGTTCGAACACGTCGGCAAGCTGGTCGCCCAGGTACACCGAGATGATGGCGGGAGGCGCTTCGTTGGCGCCCAAGCGGTGGTCGTTGCCTGCGGAGGCGACGACGGCGCGCAGGAGGGGCGCGAACTTGTCCACGGCGCGGATGACCGCCCCGGCGAAGACGAGGAACTGCGCGTTGTCGTGGGGCGTGTCGCCCGGATCCAGCAGGTTGCCCTGCGTGGCGCTTCCCAGCGACCAGTTGACGTGTTTGCCCGAACCGTTGACCCCGGCGAAGGGTTTTTCGTGCAGCAGACAGACCAGCCCGTGGCGGTCGGCCACCTTTTTAAGAATCGTCATGATGAGCTGCTGATGGTCAGCGGCCACGTTGGCGGATTCAAACAGAGGGGCGATTTCAAACTGGCCCGGGGCCACTTCGTTGTGGCGCGTCTTGGATGGAATGCCGAGTTTGTACAGCTCGCGGTCGACTTCGCACATGAAGGCGAGAACACGCTCCGGGATCGCCCCGAAGTAGTGGTCTTCAAACTCCTGCCCCTTGGGGGGCTGGGCGCCAAAGAGCGAGCGGCCTGCCGCCTGAAGGTCGGGACGGCTGTAGAAGAAGGACTTGTCGATGAGGAAGTACTCCTGCTCGGGGCCGGCGGTGGCGGCGACGTAGGAAATTTCCTTGTGACCAAAGAGTTTCAGAATGCGGCGCGCCTGCTTGTCGAGCACCTGCATGGACTTGAGCACGGGGGTCTTGGTGTCCAGCGATTCCCCCGTCCAGGAGACGAAGGAGGTCGGGATGCACAGCGTCGTGCCGTTGCTGCTTTCCAGCAGATAGGCGGGACTGGTGATGTCCCAGGCCGTGTAACCGCGGGCGCGGTGCGTGGCGCGGATCCCGCCGTTGGGGAAGGAGGAGGCGTCGGGTTCGCCCTGGACGAGGACCTTGCCCTTGAACTTCGAGATGGCTTCGTTGCCGTTGGTGCCCGGGTCGTAGAAGGAATCGTGCTTTTCCGCCGTCAGGCCGGTGAGCGGGTAGAAAACGTGGGCGTAGTGCGTGGCGCCCCTTGCAACGGACCAGGAACGCATGGCTTCGGCGACTTCGTCCGCCACATGCTCGGAGAGCTTGTGCCCGTCCTTAATGGTTTTCAACACGGCGGAGTAAGTGTCCGGCTTGAGCATCTCCTTCATGACCGCCAGGCTGAAGGTGTTCGAACCAAACACGTTTTTGGGTGAGTGGTCAGTGAAGTTTACGCTCTGCTCTGTCGGGGCGCGTCCCGCAATAGAAGCAATGGCGCTGCTGCGGCCAGTGGGTGTTGTCATTCTAGGTTTAGGTCTAAGGTGTTTTACGTCTAAGGTGTTAATCACATTCGCGTCCTTCATCGCAGGCGTTGCCGCCTGAGGGGAAAGGACACTCGGGATGCCAGTTCATTTCAGCATCCGCCGTGCCAAAAGCAATATTCCACAGGAATAGTTCTGTGCATCTCTTTTTTGAGGTGAATTTGCCAGCCCTGCCTCACGCGCCCCGCGTCAGTGCGCCTCACCTTGAGTGTTGTTTTTTGATCAGAGTGGCTAAAATTTACCAGCTTGCGCCGGCCTCCCCAGCCCGACTCGGCCGTACCCGGATCAGACTGTCAAACGCCTCCTTCCGAATCCAACGCACGGTCTGCCCGGACTGCACCGCATAAAAATTGTCCTTCACCCCGACGTACTGATTGCCTCGCATTTCGAGCCATCCCACCCCAATGACCTCGTGCCCCCAGGAGAGGTGTGGTTTTTGGGGAAGCCGCACCATGCAAGAAAGGAGCACGGGGCGGGCGGCGGCGGTTTCGTGCTTGAGCCGCTCGAAGGAAAATCGGGCGAACTCAGTTTTGAGGGGTAAAGCGTTTTGCTCCGCGTCCTTTTCCAGGGCGGCTGCCAACTCCTTCGGGTAGGCGCCGCTGAGAGTCATACCGTCGTCGGTGTAGCCGGAGGTGTCCGGCATTTCAGCCATTCGCATGAGTTTGCGGAGTCGAAGGGCGAAGTCTTTCAGGCGCGCATCTGGGGCCTGCGGAGCGGTTCCTGCCCAATCTGGGAAACCGTGGGTCGTCCAATAACCGAGCAAGCTAGCGCCTGCGGTGGGGACACAGCCGGAGGCGACTTTCTCTGAATTGCGTCCGGAAACGGGAAACTGTTGCAGTGCGGGAACGCCCGAGGTGAGGCCGCCTCCCTTGGGAACCGCCTCGGAATCTGCGTCCAAGGCAAATTCAAGCAGGGCTCCGCTTTCAGCCTCTTCCCACATCAGATAACCGCGCCCCCCTTGAGCGTCCTCCAGACCTGCGACCCAGACCGGAGGCAGGCCGTTTTCATAAAGCTGTCCTGGAGCCTGGCTGACAAGGCGGGGTGGGGTGACCCGCAGCTCCTTCCAACCATTGGAGGGGAAGACGGCCGCAATTTCGGAAATGTGCGCAGAGGCCTGCTCCGCGGGAGGAAGCGCGGAGAATGCGTGCGGAATAGCCAGTAAACTAAAGAGGAGGGCGGGGCGCATGGCTGTTTTTAAAGGAATCAGGCGCGGCGGGAAGGCGTTTTTCGAGGGAAGCCCGGTGCGTGCGGAGTTTATCCAGCGATTCCCGCGCACGGAGGGCTTGTGTAGGGGAGGCTCCGGATCGTGAACCTGATTTGACCGGTTGCCAAATCCGGTGAATTCATCACAATTGGGAGATGAGCGAATCCCTTCCATCTTTTGCCCCGATCCTGCCGAGTGAGGGTCTCCACGTTGTGCATCTTTTTTTTCGGATGGAGAAGGTGCCTTGGGATTTTTTGGATGCGGAAGAACGCGTGGAGCGTTGCGAGAAGTTTGCGAAGATTGTCGCTGAGATTCAGTCCTTGCCCCGCACGCAGTTGCTTCCCTTCAGCATGGTCAGCCCGAAGTCGGATCTGGGTTTTATGCTGCTGACCCCGGATTTGCAGGTCGCCGACGCGTGCGCAAAGCGGCTCGGCAACGGTCTTGGCGCGGGCATGCTGACCCCTGTTTTCTCATGGCTTTCGCTCACCGAACGCAGCGAATACACGACCACTGAGGCGGAATACACCCAGACGCTCAAGGAGGAGGGGGTCGAGCAGGGGACACCCGATTTTGAGGAAAAGATGGCCGCCTTTCATTTCCGGATCGCGAAATACCTCAAGTACCGGTTGGACCCCGACTTGCCTGCGGCCGGGGAATGGCCCGTCTTCTGTTTTTATCCGATGTCCAAGCGGCGCAATCTGGAGCAGAACTGGTATGCGGAAACGTTTGAACACCGCAACGCATTGATGGCGGGCCATGCCAAGGTGGGGCGCACTTACGCGGGGCGCGTGCTCCAGTTGATCACCGGATCCACGGGGCTCGACGACATGGAGTGGGGCGTCACGCTTTTTGCAAAGACCACCAGCGAGATCAAGTCGATCGTCTATGAAATGCGCTTTGACGAAGTGAGTTCGCGTTACGCGGAGTTTGGCGAGTTTGTCATTGGCATCCGAATGGACGTGCCAAGTCTCTGCCACCGGCTCGAGTTGGTGTAAGCGCTCCGGCCGCACCTCAGTTTCTGGGGCGTTCGGGGGAATTCCTGTGCACCTGCCAGACCCCTTCCTGAAGGCAGGGGGTGGTGTGGCCGGTGCCAAGGCGCAGACCAAAGGAAAGAAGCGCCTCTGCGAGTTTTTCGGGGGTGTATCGCAGGCTGAAAAATAGTTGGAGGACTTCCCCTGTGCGCGCTTGGAACGGTTCGTCTTCCCACTCAAAACGGGCGTCCGAAAGCCATTTTGTCTGGAGGCAAAAACCGAGAATGTTTTCAAAAGGCCGGAGGTGGAAGCGGGGTTCTTCCAAAAGCCCCTGAATACCCCAGTCCGCCAAAACCTGCCCCAGCCAGCGAAGGGTTTCGGGGTTGTTGTACTGGGGCAAAATGGCCTCGCAGGCGGCTCGGTAGTGGTCCTGGGCGTTCTGGGGGGCGTTCTGGGGGGCGTTCTGGGGGGCATCCACGGGGGCGAGGTTCGCGCTCAGAAGCAGAACATCCCGCTCGCGCATGAGCCCGGAGAGCCAGTTAAACAGCGTGCTTGGTAGGAAATTTGGGCTCAACCCGAAGGCGGTGTAGAGGCGGGTTTCTTGCGCGGGGTAACGCTCCAGCCAACCCGGCAATTCCTCCATCAGGGAGAGGTCTCCGACGACGGGGAGAATTTCGTGATCTACAAAGGGGGCCGCGGCTTCCGCCGCTTGGAGGGCTAGTTCCATGCCCGCGTCGACGGGTGTGTAACGCAGCTTGCAACCGGCCGCTCGGAGGGCCTCTAGCAGCCAAGCTTCTTTTTCGCCTCCACCCGGCCCCAGCGCCACGACGTGAACGCTCTGGCCGGCGAGTTCCTGGGCGCTCTGGAGCGCAATGCGGCGGAAGATGTCCTCGAAGGAGTGGTTGGCGGAGACGGGGGCGTGCCGGCGGTGGACGTCCAACCAGAGTTGCGCCTGCTTGGGGCCTTGGTAGTGAAATACGTGGTCGATGGCTCCCATGTGTAGAGACTCTTTGCGCCGCAGGCTTTGGTGCTGCGCGCGCAGGGAGGAATGCACCCAGACTGGACGCATTGCGTTCATCGGAGGTTCCAGCCTCCGCTCACGACGAGGTTGGAGCCGCTTAGGTAGCTGGGCGCGTCCAACGCCAGAAAGCGGACGGCCCGGTAGACATCCTGGAACGAGCCCAGCCGGCCGGCCGGTACTTCTTCCAAGGGGAGGTGCCCCAGGCTGTTTTCCAGAAAACCGGGGGAAACCATGTTCACGGCAATTCCGTGCGGCGCCTCGCTGACGGCCAAGGAGCGGGTGAGCATCCAGACCCCCGTTTTTCCGATGTGGTAGCTCCAGGCCAGATCGCGTGCGCCTGGCCGGTCGGCGCTGGAGTCGCCGATATTGATGATGCGTTTGAGTCCGTCCGCGCGTAGGAGGGGGAGCAGTGCGCGCGTGGTGAAGAAGGTTTGGGTGACGGTCGAATGGAGGCCCTCAAACCATTCGGCCTCGCTCAGGGAAAGTCCGAGGCGGTCCTGGTAGACGCCGGCGTTGTTGATTAAAACGTCCAGCCGGCCGAAGCGGGTTTTGAGCAAAGCCGCCATTTTCAGGGCCGCGGCTTCTGTCGCAAGGTCGGCCTGGAAAAGTTCGGCCACGCCGCCCTGGGAAACGATCGTCGCCTGGGTTTCCAGTGCGGCTTCCCTGCTGGAGCGGTAGTGAATGGCGATCGTAAAACCGTCTCCAGCCAGCGCAAGGGCGAGGGATTTTCCAAGTCCGGTGCCGGCACCTGTGACGAGCGCAACGGGGCTGGAGGGGGAGGGGGATGGCCTGGGGCTCATGCGAAGGCGTTCATGGCACGAATGACGCCCCGCACCTTGGCGACTTCGTGTGTGCGCAGCAGGTCGGTTTTGCCCAACAGCGCAAGCACTCCGAAAAACGATTCGGCGGAGCGGACTTCTTCCTCAAAATATTCAAAGGCGTGGGGCAGTGCCTGGCAAACCGGCCAACCCAGGGTGCGCAGCCTGAACGTGTTCAGGAAGGTCTCGATCTGGTAGCGCACCCGGACGGCGCTGTCGGCCAGGTTTTTGTAGTAAAATCCGAGACCGGGATCGATCCAGAGGCGGCGCACCCCGCAGCGGACGGCCCGTTCCGTTTCCCTGGCGAAATAGTCGTAAAGAGCGCCGGTATGATCGGGGAGGAGGTTGAAGTCCCCGACCTCGCGGACGTTTTTGCCGTTTTGAATGTAGCAGATCACAACGCCCGCTTCGTGCGCGGCGGCGAGTTGGTAGAACGGCTCGGTGTCCTCGGCTGCCGTGAGATTAACCACGGCCGCTCCGGCTTCAAGGCACGCCCGGGTGACCTCCGGATGGTAACTTTCCACAGAGACCAGCAGGCCGGATTCCGCGAGTTCCTGGACAACGGGGACCAGGTTGGAGGACTGTGTTTGGGCGTCCACGAGTTGGGCGTGTAAGACGGTCGACTCGGCGCCGAGGTCGATGATGCGCGCGCCCTCGACGGCGAGGCGGCGGCCCCGGCGCACGGCGGCTTCGACGTTCAGCGTGACGCTTTCACGGTACCAAGAGTCGTGGGAAAGGTTGACCACGCCCATCATGGCGACATCAGGCCAGTGTGCGAAGGACTGGCCCCGGAGCTCAAAGCCAGCCACACCGGCGTTCAGGCTTTGGGAGTGAGCGCGGGCAAGCTCAGAGAGGTGGGAGAGGTCGAGCATGAGTTTTTAATGCGTGGACTCACCGGCGTCGCAGGAGAAACTCCCCGCGCCTTCTGTCACTCAAGTTGGGCGAAAGGGGAGCGTTTGGCCGGACTTGCCAGGTCAGGGTTTTTCCTGTGCGTTTTTTTCACTGGAGATTTTTCGGGCCACGGCTTCTTCCTCTTCGTCTTCTTCGTCGTTCTCCTCAATGTCGCGTTTCATTTCGCGGGAGAGGAAGGGGCGCAGGAAGCCGTAGAGAAGATAGGTCAGGAATAGGATGAAGGGCATCCATTCGAAGTTGAGGACGGTTACCACCACCACGAGGAGGATTCCGATGAACTTGGGAATAGAACGGGTGGACCGCCAGGAAAGGCCCTTGAAGCTCGGGTATTTGAACTTGCTGAACATCATCCACGCCAGAAAAAGCATCAGCGGCGGGAGAACCCACTTGCCTGCCCCCGGGGAGCGCTCGTGTTCATCCAGGAACAGCATGAAGAGGGTCAGGGAGGCGATGAGGCCCGCGGCGGCTGGGATGGGAAACCCGGTGAACTCACGGTTCGCGGCCGCTGAATTCGCAGCGGCCAGGCAGTTGAATCGGGCCAGACGCAGCGCTCCGCAGACGAGATAAATGGCGGCAATGATCCAGCCGGTGCGGGGGAACTGGTAGAGGACGATTTTGTACACCATCAGCGCCGGTGCCACACCGAAGGAAACGATGTCGGCCAGGGAATCGAATTCACGGCCGAAGGGGCTTTCGTGGCCGCCAAGACGGGCAAGACGCCCATCGAGCAGGTCGAAGATGCAGGAGGCGAGGATCAGCCAGATTGCGTAGTGGATCTGCTGGCTGGCGTCTGCAATCGCCATCGCGTTCTCGCCGGCGGCGGCGTAAACCATCGCGCTTTCCACAATCTTCAGGGATGCCGCGAACCCGCAGAACAGGTTCCCCGCAGTCATCAAATTGGGGAGAAGGTAGATCTTAACGCCGTCGTCGTTGCCCATGGGAATTAAGGTTGGGGGAAACGCGCGATGATGGTTTCGCCGCCTTTGACGCGTTGTCCAGGTTGGACGGTGACTTCGCAGTCCAGAGGCACAAACACTTCAGTGCGTGAACCGAACCGGATCATCCCGAAACGTTCCCCCTTGAGAACCGTGTCTCCCACTTTACGCCAGGGTACGATGCGACGGGCGATGGCGCCTGTGATCTGGCGGACGACGAGGGTGGCTTGCGGGCCTTCGAAGGCCCAAGTCTGCGCTTCGTTTTTGGAAGAACACTCCTTGTTTCGTGCATCCAGGTAGGGGCCCGGATAAGTGCCCGGAAAATGGTTCAAATAGGTGACTTTCCCGTCCATGGGCATCCGGTTGGTGTGGACGTCGAGGACGGAGAGGAAGACGCCGATGCGCTTCATAGGTTTCTTGAGAAATTCGGTTTCCTCCATTTCCACGATTTCCGTCACGATCCCGTCGGCGGAGGACAGGATGTCTCTGGGGTCCTTGGAGCCCTGCCGCTCCGGGTCGCGGAAAAAATTAAGGCAGAAGATAATGCCCATGAGCGAGAGGGCCCACAGGAACGGCCAGTGGAGGAAATAACCCGCCAAGCCCAAGAGTCCGAGGACCGCAAAAATGAGGCGGCCTTCCCAAAGTGTCTGAAATCGCATGGGAGCTTATAATCGGTTGTACGGTCTGGGGGTCAAGCGGTTTACAGAGGGCCTGGGAAAGGGGGCCTCGGCGCTCTGAGAAAGAAAGGGCGCGGCGGGTGTTTTTTAGGCGCTCTCTGCGCGCCATTTTGTCTCGCTCGGGCAGGAGACTTCCCGCCTGTGATTACGCAGGGGTTGGCTCCCTGGAAATGGCCGGCTATCGCTTTCCTTTATCTCAAATGTTCCAAACCCTTTTTATTTGGTTTATCTTGAGTCCTCAGGGAATACATACTTGCTAGATGCTACAAGATGGTCAGCAACTTGGTGAATTTGAGATTCTGACTAAACTTGGTCAGGGCGGCATGGGGGCCGTCTACAAGGCACGCCAAACCGTTCTCCGGCGTTTGGTCGCTATCAAAACGCTCCAGTCATCGCTTTCTTCCGATGCGGAATTCGTCTCCCGTTTCCATAACGAGGCGGTTGCGGCCGCCGGGCTGAACCATCCGAATCTGGTGCAGGTTTACGCTGCCGGTCAGAGCGACGGCATTCACTGGTTTGCGATGGAGTTTGTGGATGGAGAGAGCGTTCAAGCGCGCCTCAAACGGCTTGGCAAACTCGAACCCGCGGAGGCCCTCGCCATCTGCATGCATGTTCAAACCGCCCTCGAATACGGCTGGCGCAAGGCGCAGCTCATTCACCGGGACATCAAGCCGGACAATATCTTTCTCTCCAACGACGGGGAGGTGAAGCTTGGCGATCTGGGGCTGGCAAAAAGCTCGGACCAGCAGCAGGGCCTGACCATGACCGGCGCGTCCATGGGCACCCCCCTCTACATCAGCCCCGAACAGACTGAGGGAAAGCGCGACATTGATTGGCGCACCGACATCTACAGTCTTGGCGCGACCTTGTTCCATCTGCTCGCGGGCTCGCCCCCGTACACGGGAGAAAGCTCGATTTCCGTGATGATGAAACACGTCGGCGCCCCGGTGCCCGACATCCGGGAGCTCGACCCGACCCTTTCCCCTGCGCTGTCCGCGGTGCTGATCAAAATGATGCAGAAAGCTCCCGCGGATCGGTACGGGAGCTACGAGGAGTTGGGCGTCGACCTGCGCAATGCCTATGCGACCCTAAACGATCCCGGAGCCGGTGCGCCGCCGCTTATGGAGGCGGGCGACGCGACTGTGTCCGTTGTTCCCCTCCACAAGAAACGGCCCGCTTGGTTGATGCCTGCTTTGGCGGTCCCGCTGGTGGTCCTTGGCGCTTTTGGACTCTTCAAGCCCAAGGCTCCGGGCCCTGAGGAGAAACCGGCGGCTGCAGTTCAATCCGCAACCGCTGGGAAAACGGAGCAGCCGGGCAGCTCGGAGAAGCCCGCCCCGAAAGAGCCAGGTCAAGGGGCCAAACCCGTCATTCAACTGAAGGCGGATCTCCCGCCGGAGCTCATCCGAAAACTGGAGGCAAAGCTTCTCCCCGTGCCTGGGACGAATGTCCTGATGAGTAAAACCGAACTGACCGTGGGCGAATGGAAAGCCTATCTGCAGGACGCCAAGTTGCCGGGATGGACTGCCCCAAAAGAGTTCCCACAGAGTGACGATCATCCTGTGGTTGAAATTAGCTGGAAACAGGCCTTCGCCTTTTGCGAATGGCTCAGTTCCAAAACAGGCAAAACGTGGCGTCTGCCCACTAACTCCGAATGGGATGAAGCCGTCGGCGGTGAAATGTATCCATGGGGAGGCTATTTTCCACCGCATTGGGACGATGGAAACTACGCGTTGAAAGAAGGTGGACCCTACGATACCGACAAAGTCGGGGCCGACGGTATTTTTGGGACGGCTCCCGTGGCTTCTTTCAAACCGAACGCGCTTGGCTTTTACGATCTTGCAGGAAACGTTGCGGAATGGGTGGACGGCAATCCCGATCCTGAAACCGCTGCTTTAAGGGGTGGGGGGTGGATGGATCCCGGCCCGAACATTGACACCGAGACTCTCACCAGCAAGTTTCGCAGAAAAGTAAAAGGCCCGGCCGCAAATATAACGGCCGGGGGGCCAAATGGAACGCCGAACCGTGGGTTCCGTGCCGTACGCGTGAAAACGCCTGCTGAAATCGCAGCCGCACCGCCAGCCCCAAGCCCGCGCCGCCTGCTCCCCCCGCACCGGTGAAAGCCCCGCCCTCCGCGGAGCCCGCAAGCACTTCGGTCGTGACGGTCGCACCTGTTGCAGCGCCTCAACCCCCCAAAGGGTTTCGCCCCCTGTTTGATGGTGCGACGCTCACCGGTTGGCACGGCTTAAACCCCCACGATATTGCGAAGGCTGCCCCTGAGAAGAAAGCCGAGTTGGTGCAACAACAACGCAACGACTTCCCGAAGCACTGGCGCGTTGAAAATGGCGAGCT
>CANJZW010000104.1 GCA_947479475.1 Chthoniobacteraceae bacterium | reverse complement strand
TCGGTCGGATCGCCGTCGGATTTGCGGGCGATTCAGATGGGAAGCGGCGGCTCTGTTGCCGGGACGGATCTTCGGGAACTGACGGTGGCGAGCTCGGTCGGATCGCCATCGGATTTGCGGGCGATTCAGATGGGAAGCGGCGGCTCTGTTGCCGGGACGGATCTTCGGGAACTGACGGTGGCGAGTTCGGCCGGTTCGCCGGTGGATTTGCGTTCCATCAAACAGCTTTCGTCGGGGACTGTCGCCGGGACGGACCTTCGGCAGAACTAACGCCCTTGAAATTAAACGGACCGAAAGAGGGAGGCCGGCTTCCGTCTCACTTGAGTGAGATGGGCGGGCAGTAATCACCCCGATAGTCCCGGTCCCAGATTTCGCCGGTGCGCTTCCGTGTTTCTTGGTTCGTGAATTTGTATTGGAAAAGGGCGGCACGCAGGTAGCGAGGCGGCTTCTCGGGGAAGGGGTTGTTTTCTAAAAGCGCGGTGACGCTGGGTTCCCCTTGCAGGAGGCGGACCAGAAAGTTTGAAAACCAGGGGTTCTGTTTGAGCTCGCCAAGGGAGGCAAACCACATCTGCCAGTCTAGCCTCGGTTGGAAGGGCGCGACCACAGGCAGCGGGCGCGCCGTCGAGCCTGCCTTCCATTTAAAACTGTATTCCTTCCAAGTGCGCCCGTCTTCGCTGCCTTCGAGAATAATCTCGGGCCGTGTGGATGTCATGACAGCAAAAAGACCGTAAGAGTTGATGCTGCGAAAGGGGCCGATCCAGCGCATCGGGGCGTTTATCCAGGAGGGGACTTCACGCCATTGAAAAAGGGGGACGGCCGTCTGGACTGCACTGCACCAGAGAAAAATCACGAGCAGACCTCCCGCGAGAGAGGAGCGCAGGGGAAGGTGGGTTGGGGCGGCGCCTTCTGAAGGCGGTGGGGTGGGCGAGGTGACTCCGGGGGACGGGGTGAGGCGGAGTTTTTCCCAAACTTTGTCGTCGAGAAGGCAGAGGCTGAGGGAGAAAACGAGGAGGTTGAAGAAACAGTAATTTCCGCTGAAGGCCACGAGTGCCATGAGTGCGCAGAAGCCCAAGGAGGCGCCTCTCCGGCCTGTGCGGCCAAAGAGGATCAGGAAGGGCGCGCCCAGTTCGATCACGAACATTGCCAGACACGAGGCCTTGAGGGCCGCCGTTGGAAGCTGGTGTAACCACCAAGCTAGCGGCATCGGAAGGGGCTGGGTCTGGAAGTGAACCGTCAAGGCGCTGAGATCGCTCCAGAGCTTGTCTTTGCTCAGGAGTTTGACCGCGCCTGAAAGCAGCATCAGCCGCAAGAGCAGCCACCAAAGGGCTCCAAGAGCCGCTCGCGAGGGGGGTGGGGTGTTTTGGGGGCGAGCGGGCTTCCAGAAAGAGGGGGCTGCGAAGAGGGCAAAAAGAGAGACCTCCAAAAGCAGGGCGTCCCACTGGTAGCCGAAGAAAACGCCGCCCACCATGGAAAGGGAAAGGTAAAGCAGCCACAAGGCGCCCAACACGAAACGCTGGGCAAGCCCTCCGATGCAGGCGACGCTGAAGCCGATTCCCAGCAGGCACAAGGCATGCCGGAAGCCCTGGGAGAGATCCATCCAGCACAGCGTGGGAGCCTGCCAAAAACGCTGGGTGCCCAGTTGTTTTGCGACCGCCTCAAGCCACTGGCCGGCGGGTAAAATACCGTTGTCGCCGATTAGTCCGTCCATTTGCAGCCAAAGGGAGGCAAAGGCAACCAGATGGCAGAGTCCCAAGAGCCGCAGGAAAACCCAAACGCCGACCCGGTAGTCCTGGGCAGGTTGGCCCAGAAAATGGAGGACTCTGACAAGGCGGGGACGAGGGGAAGGCGCTGCGGAAGCGGCAGACTCTTCTGCGGGATTGGGCTGCACAGTTGGGGAGTGGTTGGGTGTGTGTTTCCTATGGTGGCAGGTGCGGTGCGCCAGGCAAGAGGACATCTTGTGGAGTGGGGACGCAAAACGCGCAGGGCGCGGGGATGCGATTCGTTATGCTTGCCCCCTTGGCAGCGGGGCGGAGTCCGTTTAAGGTTCACTCTTCTATGAATCCCACGCCCGCCTTCACTCTTTACGACACAACCCTTCGCGACGGGACGCAAGGCACTGGTATTTCGTTTAGCGTGTTGGACAAAATTCGCATAGCGGAAAAGCTGGATGCCTTTGGGGTCCATTATATTGAGGGAGGTTGGCCGGGATCCAACCCCAAGGATGCCGCTTTTTTCACCGAGGCCGCTCGACGCCCTTGGAAAAACGCCAAAATCACGGCTTTTGGAATGACTCGCCGGGGCAAGATGCGCGTGGAGGAGGATCCGCAGGTGCAGATGCTTTTGGACGCGCAAACGCCCGCGGTCACCATCGTCGGCAAAACCTGGCCGTTGCACGTCATCGAAGTTTTCCAAGTCTCGCTGGAGGAAAACTTGGCGATGATTCACGACACGGTGGCGCATCTGAAGGCGCACGGCCGCGAAGTGCTTTACGATGCGGAACATTTTTTTGACAGCTACCGCGAAGACCCGGCGTATTCGCTGGCCACTATCAAGGCGGCCAAGGATGCGGGGGCGGATCTGGTGGTTTTGTGCGACACCAACGGGGGGAGTTTGCCCGAGTTTGTCGCGGAAGTGACGGCCGCCGCCATCGCCGCGCTGGGGTGTCCGGTGGGAATTCACACACACAACGATTCGGGTTTGGGCGTGGCAAACGCTCTGGTCGCGGTGCGCGCTGGGGCCTGCCAGGTGCAAGGGACCATCAACGGGTACGGCGAGCGCGTTGGGAACTGTGATTTGGTGACGGTGATGCCGAACCTCCAGCTAAAAATGGGCATGGAACTGGGGCTCGATCTGAGGGGGTTGCGGGAACTTTCCGCCTTCGTGGATGAACTGGCCAACGTGCCGCATAACATCCGGGCGCCGTACGTGGGGCAGGCTGCATTCACGCATAAAGGGGGGCTGCATGTGCATGCGGTCCAAAAGCTGGCGCGCACTTATGAGCACATCGACCCGGCGCTAGTGGGTAACGAACGCGTCATTTCCATCTCCGACATGTCGGGCCAGAGCAACGTGCTCGCCCGCGCGGAGGCTCTCGGGTTGGGCCTCTCCAAGGGCAGCCCCGAGGTGCATGCCATTCTTGCAGAGGTCAAGCGACTGGAATCCTTGGGCTACGAGTTCGAGGCGGCCGAGGCTTCCTTTGAACTCTTGGTGCGCCAGTTTTTGGGCAAGCGGCATCCTTTTTTCACCCTTAGGGAGTACCACTGCAGTTACCGCCACGCAGGCAAGGACGATTGGAATAAGTGCGAGGCCACGGTGCGCATCAATATTGGCGAGCAGCAGGAGTACACGGTGGAGGAAGGGGACGGTCCGGTGAACGCTCTGGACGCGGCTCTTCGCAAGGCCTTGCGCCCGTTTTATCCGGAAATCGATAAGATCCAGCTCGCTGACTACAAGGTGCGGATCATCAACGGCCAGGCGGGCACGGCCGCCCGCACTCGGGTGCTCATCACCTCCACGGACGGACACTCCACTTGGGGCACGGTGGGAGTCAGCGACAATATCATCGAGGCGAGTTGGCTGGCCTTGGTTGAAGGGCTGGAATACCGCGTCGCCCGCGATCGCGCTTAATCCGCGGGAGCGCTCCAACTCGGCGTGCCCTGCTGTTGGAGCTTAAGCGCCATGCAAATTAACGAACGGCTTCTCAACGACGCGGGTGGCTGGCAGGTCATGAAACACGCCCGCGTGCTCCACGGCGCGGGTCGGGTTTCGGAGGCGACCTATGCCGACGGCCTCCTTGCCGGGTACGTGCGCGAGGGAGAGACACAGTACCGTGCGGGGCTCAAAATTTTGTCCCGCAGCAATATGGAGAACCTGTGCACCTGCCGGGACTCCAAGCTGCGCGGGATGATTTGTGCACACTCCATCGCGGTCGGACTGGAAGTGCTCAAGCCCACCCCCAAAACGAAGCCGCCCGAGGAGGCTGCCCTCTCCGTAAAAAAAACGGAGGCCGCTCCCGAACCGAACCGCGGAGTGAAGGGTTTTTCGACCCAGACGGGCACGCCTGTGGAGTTGCACGTGGTTTTTCCTCCGAACCTCGCGCAGTCCAGCGCACGAGGGACCGCTTCGGTGGGAGTTGAGGCCGTGGTGGCGGGCAAACGAGTTCTTCTGCACGCGCTTGATCCGCAACAAACCTACTGTTGCGACGCCCCCGACCTGAGGCTGCTCGAGGCTCTGCGCGCCCTTCATCCCGGAGGGCCGCTCCCGGGCATGCTTTCGCTCAACCCCGAGTCGCTGCTCGTCCTGCTCGAAGCCCTGTGCGGGCATCCCCGTGTCACCATTGCCCGCCGCTCCCCGCTGAGCGTGGTCTCCGAAAGCCTCGCCCCCGTTCTTTTTGCCCAAAGCCGCCCGGATGGCGCCCTCGCCCTGCGCTGCGAACTGCCCTCGGGTGGCGTATTGATTCCCGGCAAAAAAGGGGCTTGGTTCTGGAGGGATACCGTCTTCCAACCCGTTTGCGCGGGGCTTCCCCCCGCTTACCTGGGGTTGCTGCTGGGCGAGGTGGTGATTCCTGAGGGCGCTGTGGCCGGCTTTTTACAAAAGGAGTGGGGCCCACTGGCGTTGCGGTTTTCGTGCGAGAAAGTCCGGCTGCCGGAAATCGCCGGGGCGGTTTCAGCGGCCTCTGAAAAGGCGTTGGAAAGCAAGCCCGCGGCCGCAACGAAGGCCGGCTTTGTCCTGCGGTTGGAGGGGTCGCTTCACTTTTTGTCTGCAAAACTGCAGGTCATTTACGGCGATTTTCGGACCACCCTCACCAGCCGTCCTCCGGGCACGCGGCCTTGCGATGCGGTCGCGGAATCCGCAGCGCTTCGGGAAATGGGGGAGGTGGGGTTTTCTGCGCCCGATGCGGAGGGCCAAATGGTGCTGCGCGGGGAGCAGGGGATTCTGGAGTTTTTTGCGCGCCACCTTCCGGGCCTGGAGCGCCGGTGGAAGGTGGAAGTCGGGGAACGCTTTGAGCACGTCACCAAGGGGATCGAGCGTATCGAGCCCAAGCTGCAGGTGGTGGCCACGGGCGAGAACTGGTTTGAAATGGACGTTGCCCTGGAAACGGCTGGGGGCGAGCGATATTCAGGGACTGAAATCAGGCGTCTGATCCAGTCGGGCCGGAGTCATTTCAAGCGCAAGGATGGAAGCCTGGCCGTTTTTGACCCCTCGATTTTGGACGAGTTCGACCAAGTTTTGAGGGACTGCTCCCCCGACCAACGCCAACCCGGGCGCTACCGTATCGCAAACAGGCAGGCGGGGTTTGTGGAGGCCTTTGCCCAAGAAAGCGGCGCCGCACTCAAAGCGCCTCCGCATTGGCGGCAATGGGCGTCCTCCGCGCGCAATGCGACGGAGCTTCGTCCAGTGGCGTTGGGGGCGCTGGATGAGCAGTTGCGCGCCTACCAGAAGCAGGGGGTTTACTGGATGCACTTCCTTGCGGAAAACGGCTTCGGCGGCATTCTCGCGGACGAAATGGGTCTGGGCAAAACCGTCCAGGCGCTCGCTTTTCTAGGGACGTTGCGGGGGCGCAGCCTGGTGGTGGCGCCCTCTTCGCTTTTGATCAACTGGCAGCGGGAGGCGGAGCGCTTTTTGCCCGGAAAAAAGGTGGTCGTTCTCTCCGGGACACAGCGGCACGCCACCGAACTAGCGCAGGCGGACATCGTGATTACGAGTTACCCGCTCCTGCGCCTGGACTCGGAACGCCTTTGCCGCGAGGAATTTGCCGCAGTCGTGCTGGACGAGGCCCAGCATATTAAAAACCCCGAAAGCCAGGCGGCCCAGGCGGCTTTTCGCCTGCGTGCGGGGCGCCGTTTCGTGCTCACCGGCACCCCCGTGGAAAACTCGGTCCGCGATGTCTGGTCCCTCTTGCACTTTTTGATGCCCGGCTATCTCGGGACAAAAAGTGATTTTCGAGAGCGTTATGAACTGCCCATTTCTCAGGAACCGGGCTGTGCCGAACACAAGCGTCTGATCCAGCGCCTGGCCCCGTTTTTGTTAAGACGCACCAAAAAGGCGGTCGCTCCCGAGCTGCCCGACAAGATCGAGCAGGTCGTTTGGTGTGAACTTTCTGCCGAACAGCGCGAAACCTACGCCAAGCTGGTGGACCTCTCCCGCCGCGAGGTGGGCAAGGCGGAGGGGCTCAAAAACAAGGGTCAGGCGCGGATGCTCATGCTCACCGCCTTGTTGCGCCTGCGGCAGGCCTGCAACGATCTGCGGTTGTTGGGGGAAGATTTTTCAGCGCAGGACGATACCGCCTCCGGAAAAATGGACGCGCTGGAGGAGCTCCTTAGCGAAGCCATGGAAGGCGGTCACCGGATTCTCCTCTTCAGCCAGTTCTCCAGCATGCTGGACCTCCTGCAGCAATGGCTCCAGGAACGCCAGATCGGGTTCTGCCGTCTTGACGGATCCACCCGCGACCGCACCGCCCAGGTGGACCGTTTCCAGACCGGAGAAGTCCCCGTCTTTTTGATCAGTTTGAAGGCGGGCGGTGTCGGGCTCACGCTCACGGCGGCCGATACCGTCGTTCACTTTGACCCCTGGTGGAACCCCGCCGTGGAGGCACAGGCCACGGACCGCGCACACCGGATCGGCCAGAAATCCACGGTGACCTCCTACAAGCTCATCATGCGGGGAACGGTGGAGGAAAAAATCTTGCAGCTTCAAACCCGTAAAAAAACGCTTATGGACGCACTGGTGGAAAGCGAGCAACCGCTGATGGACGGCCTGAGTCTGGAGGACATCGCCGGCTTGCTGGAGACTTAGGCTTGGAGTCGGAGTTGCTTTGCGGCAATTCTTTTTCCCCGCATTGAATCCCGCGCCTTTTGGGAATATCTTCTACCTATGCCTTTAACCGCTCCACTTTGCACCCGCCGAGGCGCCCTGCGCGCTCTCGTGGGGGCGGGAGTGGGTGGTTTGTTCGCCGCCGGGGGGGAGGCAGCCTCGGGGGCCTATGGTGCCTCAGGCGTAGCTAAACCCGCCGGAGCCGCCGGAGCCGCGGGAGCCGCAGCCTCCGAGGCTGGGACGGGCAGTCGGGTCTTGTGGACTCCCTTGCAACACCGGGGGAGGGACTACCTTCCCCTCGACCAGGTCGGGCGTTTTTACGGCTTCGGTGCGGTGCAACGCTCGGGCAATGGGTTCGTGTTGGGGGCCGGCAATCGCTCGTTGCGTGGCCAGGCGGACTCTCCGGACTTTCACATCAGCCGGATCAAATTCGTTCTGAGCTATCCCGTGGCCGAACTCGGCGGCATCCTCTGCCTTTCGCGGGTGGATCTGGTCAAACTACTCGAACCGGTGCTGCGCCCCTCCAAAATCGAGGGGGCCGCGCGGGTGAATACGGTGGTTCTGGATCCGGGGCATGGGGGGATGGACCGGGGGGCGTTGGGCCGGCTTGGAGATGAAAAAAGCTTCACGCTGGATGTCTCCCTCAGGGCGGCCGAAATGCTCAGGCGTTCGGGGTATAAGGTGCTTTTAACCCGTGCAGTTGACGAGTTTATCTCTCTGGAAGACAGGGTGAAGTTTGCCAGGCGGTTTCCCTCGGCGCTGTTTGTCTCGGTGCATTTCAACGCAGGCGGGGCAGGGACGGGAGTCGAGACCTACGCAATGTCGCCCCGGGGCGTTCCTTCGATGTCCTCGGAGGGGTCGCATCTGCCCGAGTCGCATGAGTATCCGGGCAACATCCGGGATCCCGAAAACGCCGCTCTGGCGACGGCCATGCATGCCGCTTTGGTAGCGCGTTCCGGCATGTTTGACCGGGGCATTAAGCGGGCGCGGTTCTATGTTTTAAGGGAGGCGAGTATGCCCGGCGTTTTGCTGGAGGCGGGTTTTCTTTCCAACTCGGAAGACATGCTGCGCATCGCCCAGCCCTCGTATAGGCAGCAGGTGGCGGGTTCCATTGTGGAGGCGGTTGGGACTTACCGCCGAGCGGTGGGAGGCCCAAGCGTCTAGCGTGCCGATCGGGCAAGCGAGCGGGGTGTCGTCAAATTTTAGCATCATGGATTATACGGTTGAATCTTTTCCCCTCCACGGCTCCCGCCCCATCGGTGTTTTCGACTCTGGAATTGGGGGTCTTACGGTTGCGGCTGCCTTGCGAGGGTTGCTGCCCTCCGAGCAGATTCACTATGTGGGCGATACGGCGCGCGTCCCCTACGGCGGCAAGAGTCCTGTGACGATCGAGCGCTACAGTCTTGAAATCAGCCGGATACTTTTGGAGGAGGGGGCGAAACTCATCGTGGTTGCCTGCAATACCGCGTCCGCTCTGGCTGTCGCCCGGTTGCGGGAGGTCTTGGACGTGCCCGTCATCGGGGTCATTGAGCCGGGAGCGGCGGCTGCCGTGGCGGCCACGCGCAACCAGCGTGTGGGCGTCATGGGCACGCGCGCCACCGTGCAAAGCGGTGCCTACGAAAGGGCGATTCACGCGCTTCGGCCTGGAGTGCTCGTGGAGGCGCAGGCCTGCCCGTTGCTGGTGCCGTTGATCGAGGAGGGCTGGCTGGAGGATGGGGTGACAGAACAGGTCGTCGGCCGTTATCTGGACCCGATGCTGGCGAAGGGTATCGATACGCTGGTTCTCGGATGTACCCATTATCCGCTTTTGTACAAGGTGTTGGAGCGTTATGTCGGGGGTTCGGTGAAATTGGTCGACTCGGCCAGGAATTGCGCGCTGGAGGTGCAGTCGGTTTTGGAGGCCAACGGCCTTTCCGCACCTCAAACGCAGCAGGGCGGTCTGCGTGTGACGCTCACCGATCCGTCCACGTCGTTTCTGAGAGTCGCGGCGCAGTCTTTGGGACTGGAAGTCGGGGAGGTTTTGCTGCGCTCCGTAGGCTAACGCTCCCCGGCAATTGGAGCGTACTCTTTGGGGGTCAGGGGTTTTCCAAATCCAAGACGCGTGCCTCCAAATCTGAAGGAAGCCACTCCCGGCGCGTGGTGGTGATGATTTGCTGTGCGTTTTTTGGGAGCTGTTGGAGCAGTGCAGAGCGTCTGGAAAGATCGAGTTCCCCAAAAATATCGTCCAGAAGAAGCAGGGGCGGTTCGCCGTGGTGCGCTTCCAGAAGCCGGGCAGCGGCGAGCCGGAGGGCGAGAACGAGGGTGCGTTGCTGGCCTTCGGAGCCAAACGTGGCGGGCGCCCCGGCGAGCAGGAGTTGGAGGTCATCCCGGTGCGGGCCGGCGGTGGTCATGCGAAGGCGGGTGTCTTCGGGGCGCGCGGCAGACAAGGCGGCCGCAAGGGGCGCGGAGGCGTTGGGGAGGTATTCCAGGTCGAGCTTCTCACGAGCGCCGCTGATATTGGCGTGCGCCAGTTGGGCGAGGGGACGCAGGGCGGTCAGCAGGGAGTGGCGGGCTGAAATCAGTTGTTCTCCGGCGGCAATCAGGGGTTCGTCAAAGGCGTGAATTTCCCGCCAGCGGGGCACGGGCGCCTTCAGCAGAAGGTTGCGGGAACGGAGGCATTTTTCGTAGTCCCTGAGAGATTTCCGGTAGGGCGGGTTCACCTGGGCTGCAATGAAATCAAGAAACCGGCGGCGGACCTCGGCCCCGTCGCGGATCAGTTCCACATCACTGTTGGAAAACCAGACGACCCTGCCGCGCCTCAGATACTCCGAGGCCGTCCTTTGTTCCACGGAGTCCAGCGCCAGCTTTTTGCGTTGGGCGCTGTAGTAAAACTGGAGGTGGGCGCCGTTGAAGTGGCCGTCTACCAGCAACCCCCGTTCGCCATGCCGGATGACATCGCTCAAACGGTTAGTGCGCGGCGTTTGAAGACGCAAAAGGAGGCAGGCGGCTTCTAGCAGCGAGGTTTTGCCATGGGCATTCGGTCCCACGACAAGGTTTATCCCCGGGTCAAACTGGGTTTGGAATTTTTCGAAACAGCGAAACTGCCCGACTTTCAGCTGCGTGAGCATGGCTGGAGGGCCGCTTGAAACTCAGGAAACACTTCCTGAGGAAGCTTTTGGATCTGGCGAGACGGAAGGCTCAGGCGCTGCCGCCGCCCGGGCAGTGAACCGTCTTTTGATCAGAAATACCAAAACAGCGATCACCACGGCACCGAAGATCCAGTGTTTGGCCTCAGCCAGCCAGTCATCAAAGTCATCGATGTAGTGGAACAGTTTGTATCCGATCGTGGCCAGAATGACGGCCCAAGGCAGAAGCCCCGCGTTAATTGCGGCGTAAAATCTGGGGTAGGAGAGGCGTTGAAGCCCCCAATACACAATCGTCGGGTACCGTGTGCCGTACAGCGGACGGCACATAGCCATCTGCCACGGCCCTGTTTTCTTTGCAAAGCGTTCGAGGGAGGGTGCTAGTTTTTGATACGCCTTTCGTGAGCGCACCCACTCCGCGCGGTTGCGGGCAAGGTAGAAAACGATGGTGTCGTGCAGAAGGGCACCCGCAATCGCGGCGGGGAAGCAGGAGTAGGGGTTCAGGTAACCTGAATGGGCCAAGGCGCCTACTACAAGAAACACCAGGTCGGTCTCAATGGTCGCCCACAAGAACACAACGGGGGCGCCGTAGGTTTTAAGAAATTCAAGTAATGCCGCGAATTGGTCCATGGGAGAAAAGCCGAGCGCCTACTCTGCCGTAGCTCAGGGCGCTTTGCCATGAAAAGCACGCGGGAGGCCAAAAAATGGGAGTCACAGCGAAAATATCGTGAGCCAAGTGGAATAATGGAGGTCGATTTACGGGGAGGAGTATCTGGGATTGGGCGATTGGTGGACGAATCATTAGCAATTGCCCGGGATCTGCACTACAAGCGACTTGTTTTTAAAAGTAAAACGCCGTGGACTTTATCGTTGTTCTAGCCGCTCTGGTTTTTCTGATGCTCGCAGCCTACCGAGGCTACAGCGTGATCTTATTTGCGCCCTTGGCCGCAATGGGCGCGGTGCTTCTTTCCCATCCCGCCGAAGTGCCCCCGATGTTTACCGGTCTCTTCATGGATCGAATGGTCGGGTTCGTTAAGAATTTTTTCCCCATCTTTGTTCTCGGAGCCGTTTTTGGAAAAGTCATCGAGCAGTCTGGTTTTTCAAAGTCGATTGTTGCTTCGGTTATCAATTTTTTGGGGAACCGGCGTGCGATGCTGTCTATTGTGTTGGTGGGCGCGCTGCTGACTTACGGCGGGGTTTCACTTTTTGTTGTGGTTTTTTCGGTGTATCCCTTTGCCGCTGAGTTATTCAGGCAGGGCGGGATCCCCAAGCGCCTCATGCCTGCAACCATCGCACTGGGAGCGTTTACTTTCACGATGGATTCGCTTCCTGGAACGCCGCAGATCCAGAACATCATTCCGACGACTTTTTTCAAAACAAGCGTCTATGCCGGCCCCTGGTTGGGCACGATCGGTGGGGTGTTTATTCTTGTCTGTGGGGTTGTCTACCTGGAGCGTCGGCGCCTGCAGGCGTTGCGTTTTGGGGAAGGCTACGGGGAGGGGCATTCCAATGAACCGACTGGCGTTGGGGATGCGATTTTAGTGCATCCGGGGATTGCTCTCATTCCACTTGTGGTCGTTGGCGTGATGAACAGGATTTTCACCAACGCGATCCCCGCCTTTTATGGCGAAAGCGTGTCCTTTCTTGCGGGAGGCGTCGGGGATGTTGCGCCAATTGTGCAGCAGACGAAGTCAGTGACAGCGATTTGGGCGATTGAAGGGGCGCTTCTCATGGGAATCGCCACTGTTTTTGCCTTGGCCTGGAAAACCTTGGTGCCCCGTTTCTCCGAAGGCAGCAAGACTGCAATTGCCGGCGCCCTGCTAGCGACCATGAACACCGCTTCAGAGTATGGATTTGGTGCTGTGGTTGCTGCGTTGCCTGGATTTTTATTGGTCACCGAGGTATTAAAAGCGGTTCCCAATGTTCTGATTAATGAGGCGGTCACGGTCACTGCACTTGCGGGTCTGACAGGCTCCGCTTCCGCTGGGCTCGGTATCGCATTGGCCGCGATGGCAGAGCATTTTTGTATTGCGGCAAAAGGCGCGGGGATTCCATTGGAAGTTCTCCACAGGATTGCGTCAATGGCGTCAGGGGGAATGGATACACTTCCTCACAATGGAGCCGTGATCACGCTGCTTGCTGTGACTGGTCTCACCCACAGGGAGGCGTACCGCGATATTTTTGTCATCACTTGTATCAAGACTGCGACAGTCTTTTTGGTGATCGGCCTTTTTTATGCGACCGGCATTGTGTGAATCAAGGCTGGCGCCTTTGGACGGCCGTTGTCTGTTTTCACTTTTCTATAAAGCGATTGGTGAGATGGTTCTAACCCTCCCATGAGCATTGAAATCAATTTCGAAGGAAAAACCGCACTTATCACCGGAGCGTCCCAAGGAATTGGCGCGCAAATGGCCCGAACCTTTCATCGGGCCGGAGCCACAGTTGTTTTGAACCATCCCGATCACGGGGATACAGGCGCCAATGCGTCGGCGTTGTGCGCTGAATTAAATGCGGAGCGTGCGGAGAGTGCGTTTGTTGCCGTGGCAAACGTGGCGGATCCCGCTGCCGTGCAGTCGATGATGAGTGATGTTGCGCAAAGGTGCGGGGGCATTGATTTTTTAATCAACAATGCGGCGATAATCAGAGATCGCACGGTTTCGAAAATGACTCTTGAAGAGTGGGATGCGGTAATCTCGGTAAACTTGTCCGGGGTGTTTCACTGCTGCAAGTTCGGGCTCGAAAAGATGCGGGACGGCGGTGCGATCGTGAGTTTGGGGAGCATTGCCGCGATCCAGGGTTTTTATGGTCAGGCGAATTACGCTGCGGCAAAGGCTGGAGTCCTCGCAATGATGCGCGTCCTCAGCCGGGAGGGGGCGCGGCGTGGAATTCGCGCCAATGCGATAGCGCCCGGGGTGATTGAGACGGCGATGGCGGCGACGATTCCGGAAAACGTCCGCGTGGAAATGCTCAAGAATGTTCCTTTGGCGAGGTTTGGTGAGCCGGCAGATGTCGCGAATGCCGCGTTGTTTTTGTGCTCACCGCTGGCGGCGTATATCACGGGCCAGACGCTCGAAGTCAACGGGGGGTGGCGGGGATGAGGGGTGCTGCGCGAATCCTTAGTGCGGAGGAGGCGGTCGCAGCCATCGCCTCTGGGGCGACGGTTGCGGTGGGTGGATTCGTGGGGGCGGGCCATCCAGAGGCCCTTTCAAGGGCGCTGGAGGCGCGGTTTCTGGGATGTGGATTTCCCAGAGACTTAACTCTTGTTTATGCGGCGGGGCAGGGAGACCGGGGGGAGCGGGGGTTGAATCATTTTGCACATGAGGGGCTTCTAAAGCGCGTTGTGGGCGGCCACTGGAATCTTGCCCCAAGACTGGGAGAGCTGGCGCTGGAAAATAAGATCGAAGCGTACAATCTGCCGCAGGGAGTTATTTGTGTTCTCTATCGCGAGATCGCGGCGAAACGCCCCGGCGTTTTCACCAAAACCGGGCTGCATACGTTTATCGATCCGGTGCAAATGGGGGGGCGTTTAAATGAGCGCACCAAGGAGCCTTTGGTGGAGAGGATCATTTTGGACGGGGAACTTTGGCTTCGCTACCGGACGTTTCCCATCCATGTGGCGTTAATTCGGGCGACGAGTGCGGATTCTCAGGGCAACCTCTCGATGGAGAGGGAGGGTCTTATCGGAGATGTGCTTCCCATGGCTCAAGCGGCTAAAAATCACGGGGGCATTGTGATCGCACAAGTGGAGCGGATCGTAGACCGCATTCACGATCCCAAGTCTGTGTGTGTTCCTGGGATATTAGTCGACAGCATTACGGTGGCCGATGCGGCTTTACACGCACAAACCTTTGGGGAGCAGTTTAATGAAAATTACGTGTCCGCTCCGATCAAGGGCGCGACACTGGAGGCGATGCTGTTTTCTGAGCGCAAGATTATCGGTCGGCGTGCGTTGAATGAGGTGCGTGTCGGCGAGGTGGTAAATCTCGGAATCGGCCTGCCAGAGGCAGTTGCTTCTGTCGCTGCGGAGACCGGCCGTTTAGAGGAGTTTACTCTCACTTTGGAGAGCGGCCCCATTGGAGGAGTGCCGGCCTCAGGCCTGAGTTTTGGCTGCAGTCATTTTCCTGAGGCGGTCATTGATCAACCAGCCCAGTTTGATTTTTATGATGGAGGCGGTCTGGATATTGCCGTGCTTGGCGCCGTGGAAGTGGATGCAGAGGGGAGTGTGAATGTGAGTTCCTTTGCCGGGCGCATCGCAGGCGTGGGTGGGTTTGTGAACATTGCGCAAAACACTCGCCGGCTGGTGTTTTGCTGCACATTTACGGCCGGAGATCTGGAGGTTGAAGTAAGGGAGCGCCATTTGCGGATTCTAAAAGAGGGCAAACACGCAAAATTTGTGCAGCGTGTCGGGCAGGTTTGTTTCCACGGTCCCACGGCTGCCGCCAATGGGCAGCAGGTGCTATACGTCACGGAACGTGCTGTCTTTGAATTGACCAAAACAGGACTCGCACTGCGTGAGGTCGCGCCGGGTATTGATCCGGCCAAAGATATTCTGCCCCAAATGGGTTTTGTTCCGTGCACCAAGCACTGGTGTTTAATGCCCTCAGATTGTTTTACTAATTTATGAAATATCCATCCCCTGTTTATATTGCAGCAGGCCTGCGTTCCCCTGTAGGTCGCTTTGGAGGCGGCTTGAAGTCATTGGGTGCCGCGGATTTGGCTCTCCAAGTGGCCGAGACGCTGGTGCCCGAACAACTGAGGGGTGCGGTGGATCAGGTGATTCTAGGTCAGGTGCTCCAGGCGGCCGCCGGCATGAACGTGGCCCGACAGCTGGGGCTACGACTTGGTCTTCCTCAGAGTGCTCCGGCATTCACTGTTAATATGGCGTGTGCTTCCGGACTCAAAGCCGTGGCGCTTGGGGCCGAAAGCATTGCCCAAGGGGAGTCCCGGCTTGTTCTTGCGGGAGGCGTGGAGTCGATGAGTCGCGCTCCTTATTACGCCACGGATCTGCGCTGGGGGAAAAAATTCGGCGACAGCACCATGGTCGACGCAATTCAGGCTGACGGGATTAGCGACCCGGTTCTGCAGGTGGGCATGGGGGAGACTGCCGAGAGGATTGGTGATCTTCTGGGTGTCACCCGCGCG
>CANJZW010000103.1 GCA_947479475.1 Chthoniobacteraceae bacterium | reverse complement strand
GCCGCCGACGCTGGGAGGCTAACAGCAGAGAGAAGACCGGCACTTCAACCAAACCAAACAAAACCACAATGGCCGCCTCTCGTGTAGCGTAATTAAACCGCTCGTGAAGTCATTGATTCAGAAACGCGGCGAAGAACGCGCGGCCTATCTTGCACAAATCACAAGCGAACTGCCCGCGTTTCTTCAAATGCTACTGCACTACGAAATCCCGCCCGCCATTCAAGGGCAGCGCACTGGCGTTGAGAGCTACATCAATCCGGTGCTCGCAAACCGGATGGAAGAGAGCGCCCCAGAAATTGTCCTCATCGAACTTATTCAAGGTGCGTTCAAAGCAGGATTGATCCACTCAGGGAACGAACCGTGGCGGGGCACGGCAATGGAGCTCCACGGCAAACTCACTGCAATCGAATGCCCAAACTGGCGCGTGGCCGCCGACCGATTTGGGGGGGCTCGCAGCATGGGCATCTACCTTGCGCGGCTCGCGGAGCAGAGCCACCACTACGCGACAAAGTACCGAATACGAATCAACCGCGCGGCGCCCCGTCGCGGTTACACCACGTACACCCTCCTTCAACTCGCCGACGAACCCGAACTCCTATGACCCAAAAACTCTACGCGCCCGAACAGGTCGCCGAATACCTCGGTGTGACGCTGCACAAAGTCGCCACCCTATTGCGGTCCAAACAACTCGGGTGCGTCCACATCGGCCAAACCAAACGCGTCACAGAAGTCCACATCGACGAATACCTCAAACTCGCAGCCTCCCGACCACCCCGCAAACGCCGGCCCCGCCCCCAAATTCCAACAGACCTGTCTCCAGTCTGGAAACAACTCTTCGACGCAGCCCTGCGCAACCAACCCCTGCTGGCCGCGTTCATGACCCATGCCGCCCTTTTGCGCATCGATACTCAAACCCGCACCGCCTTTATTACCGCCGCCACCGCCGAAACTGCCGCCGTCCTCATGGCCGAGCCAAACCGCTACGCCCTGCAGCGCGGGCTGAAGACCTCTTTCAAGCGCCCGCTGAAGATAAACGTAACCTGCTCATAATGAGGCCACCTAAAATGCAAACATTTCCACGCCAGCACCCTACAAGACTTTGCAAAAGTTTGCAAAAGTTTGCAAAATCAGCCCCTAAAACACGCAAAAACCCTCGTAAAAAGCCGGAAAACGCCACTAAACGCCATGATAGTATTTTTGCCTAGCCCCTCTTTCCTCTTCCCTTAGAGGTTGATTTTCAGGAGTTAAGAGCGGTGAGGGGGGGATTCGAACCCCCGGTACCCTTTTGGAGTACGGCGCTTTAGCAAAGCGCTGCTTTCGACCACTCAGCCACCTCACCTAGTCGATTCCTTATTACGCGCGAATGCGCGGTGCGGGTCAATGGTGAAAATCGGGTTCCCGAAGCCACCCCTCAATTTTTAAGCTTTTTCCCAAGCCTCTGGGAGAACAAGCGACGCTTTGACCGCCCCATCCACCCTACTCCAGCAACCGACGGTTCTCAGCATTTTCGAATTTACCGCATCTCGCTGGATAGTTCGATGCTTCCCCCCCGCACACTCCCCCCCCGCAGGGACGCCCCCAGCATCGCCACACCTCGACACTCGGCCTTTGCCTAGAATCTTCGTTAGAAATTCGCGTCCGAAAGGAGCATCACGGCCTCTCACCCTTCGTAAATTGACCCATCGCGATGTCTCCCATCGGGTTGAGCCTGATAGAAACGGAACCGCCGGAGCCTGCAGGCCCGCGTTCACCGGCAGGACCACGCTCACCAGCGGCTCCCGCCACCCCCGGAGCGCCCGGAGCACCCTGCGGACCCACGGCTCCCGCAACACCTGGGACGCCTGCAGGGCCTTCTCTGCCCGGGGTTCCGGGAGCGCCCGGCGACCCCTGAGGGCCGGGAATCCCCTGTTCCCCGTGTGCCGCGGTCACGATTTCAAGTTCCGCATGGTTGCCCGGCGCCGACTCTTTTGAGCCTAGCAAAACGAATGTAGTGCCATCGGCGGCACTCAGAGCCAATCCGTTGTTTGCCAGCGATTGGTCCACCCAGTCTCGAACCAGTTCGGTGACATCAAAACTCACCCACTTGGCCGAGGTCGTCACCGGCGTCGTGGCGTAGGCTTTGCCGGTTTCTGGATTGTTGCTCAATGGCGGAGCGTTTTGGTCGGCCAGAGTCGATTCATTCCAATTCTTCTGAATTCCCGACACTTGCAGTACCCCCGGCGCGTATACGTGGGTCACATAGACCGAGAGCGTCGCCCTTGCCACATCGGTCCATTTCACTCCGGGAGGAAGCGCCGGGACGAGTTCAAACTGCATCCAAGCCCTTTTGCGATAAGCAGTTCTTCCGTCGACATAAAGCCCCGCGGTCTGAGTCATCACTGTGCGTGATAAGCTCGGCAAGGAATACGTAAAGGCGTCCTGTGTCAAAATTGCCCGGGAGCCTTGCGCAGAAGGAGCGATCGAAAGCCCCAGCCAAAGCGCCGCCCCCAGTATCGTTGGTATGCTTTTATTTTTCATATGTTTATATTTTTGCTGCTGTTTGCGCGGTTCCGAGTCCGTGGCGGCACAAGTCAGGAGCCCTTCAGCGACGATCCCCCCGAGGGGCCAGCGGAATGCGGCCTCCGCCCGAGTTCTCGTTTCAAGCCGAGACCGGTGAATCCCTCCTGATTACCGTTCCCCGCCCCCGCCACGGACCGCGCAGGAATCCTCCCGCCTCCTGCGCCGGGCCCCTTCTGTTTGTCCACAACCCGATTTTCGACTTTACCGGCCTGCCCTCCCGCAGAGTGAGAGGCTCGCCCTTTACTACGCAAATGGAGGCCGCGGGGCTTGGGTAAAAACGCTGATCTTGGTACCCCTGAGGGGACGCTCAGGGTTTACTCCAAGGTTATTTTACGGAAAAAACCGCCTTCACTGAAATCCGGACCCCAGCCCGCTACACTCCCAAACCAGAGCATAAGAGCCCCACCCGTCCACGGCGGCCCTTTGATCCAGCGCCCAGCCCTCCCGTGGCACCCCGCCAACCGAAGGCCCGCGCGGTTTATGGCGGAGCACCGACGGTTCCGGCTTCTATTTGCAGTTTTCCTGAGTGGAGCTGTTTTTTGTCCGAATGTGCGGGCTGATCACGACGGAACGTTTGCCAGAAAGGCTCCAACCGCGCCCGCGCTCATCGTCTACGGAACCACCAACGAAAAAGTTGCCAATGCCGAAGCCGCTCGACTTCTCCAGCAAGCCTTGCGGCGGAGGGAACACAATATCAGAAGGAACCCAAAGCTCTACCGCTTCCAGCCCCTGAAATGATCAAGGCCCTCCGGTGAGTCGTTGCTTTTTGCCCCCTCCGGAGAGAACCTCCGGGAGCGATGTCCACACCGACGGATGGTCATTAGAGGGCACCTGCGCGGGAGGCCGCGTTTATGAACCTCGGCTCCGCCCTTTGACGCCCCAGACTCAGGCCGTGCGGCACCCGATCACTAAGATGATATTCGCCCACAAAGACTGGTCGGCCGTCTGGATGGTTAGCACGTGGTCCGGGGAATTCAGCGCCTCGTAAAACTCCCACTTCTGAATCGGCTCGAGATCCAGGGCGAGTTTGGCGTCCGCAAGTTCCGCCCGGTATTGCGCCCACACTGGGGGCTCACCCGCCTGCGCGTAGGGATCGTCGGCAGGAATACCCATCGTGTGAACGCCATCCACAACCACAGCGCTCAACAGCGCACGCAGCACCTGGGTGCAGTTCACAACGCCCGGCGAAAGCGCAAGACTGACGACTTCGGCGTTCGGCCCCTTTTTACTGGAGGCAGGATAATTGCCATCGGCGATGAGAATCTTCGCATGGTGTCCTGCCCGGGCGAGGACCTCCGTAATCTTGGGATGGAGAAGCTGGTGTTTTAGCATGGAAAGCGGAGTGTTGAAAAAAGGGGCTTTCAGACGGTGAGTGCGCGGAAACTTTCAATGGTGCGTCGCGCTGCCGCGATGGAATTAGGAAGGGGCAAAACTTCGGCGGAAAGATACCCTGAGTAATGGATGTCACGGAGGGCCGCCACGATATCAACCGCCGGCGTGTGGCCGAACCCGATGGCGCGCCGGTTGGAATCCGCGAAATGCAAATGCCCCAGAGAGTCCCCTAGGGAGCGGATCGTTGCGGCGAGATCTTTTTCCTCAATGTTCATGTGGAAAAGATCAGCCAGAATACGCACGCCTTTGAGATGACGTTCCGAGAGAAAAGCAGCGGCGTCCATTTGCAGGTTAAAAAGGTTGGTTTCATACCGGTTGAGAGGTTCGTAGAGAAAAACGACCCCATGCTCCGAGGCGGTGGCCTCGGCCAGAACGAGCCCCTCCGTGAGCCAGTCAAGCGCCTGACTCCTCTCGACCCCCGCTTCCACCCGGCCCTGCATTGAGCCCAAAATAGTCGGCGCGCCCAGAGCTCCGGCCTGCCGCACCATCGCGCAAACGAACTCCTGCGCCTTGAGCCGAACCTCCAACTCCGGGTGGCAAAGGTGCACTCGGTGTTTGACCCAACCCGCGCCCGTGCCGACGGCCGCCACGGCAAGGCTGTGCTGCTCCATCAGCGCCCTCACCCTCCCTGTCTCAATGGCGCCGGGATCGGAAGGGAAAATTTCTATGCCGTCAAACCCGAGAGCCGCGGTCTGGGCAAATGCGTCTTCCAGTCCCTTCCAAAACACAAAAGGACCTCCGGCAGCCTCGGGCACAAGGGATACGGTGACAGCTGATTTCATAGGGCTCGAGTGGGCGTTTGAGCCCGGATGAGGTTGGATTAAAACGCAAGGGAAGCATTCTTCTAAAGTAGTGCTCGTTTTGAAAAGAATTGGCTGCCCCGCCGTGAGAATGCAAGCCGCAGACCGCCGGTGTGGGAAAGAGGGTGGAGGCGAGCCCTGTCTTGTCACCAGACTTTAGCCGTTCCGCCCTTGGAAACCGGCCAAGTCTCTGGCAAGGTACCGCTCTGTCGCGAAGCAGAAACCATGAAACCATCCGAATTACCAACCCCCTGGCAGCGTAAGACCATCTGGAGCGCCCTCACGGCACTGGCAGTTGTGACGATCGGCACAATCGGGGTCGGGATCGTCTGGATTGCGATGGCGGTACTCGGCTACCTTCAGCCCATTCTCATTCCCTTTGCCGTAGCCGGCGTCCTCGCCTACTTGATGGAACCGGTGGTGTCCAAGCTGGCAGAGTGGAAGATTCCCAGGAAAGCCTCTGTCTTGAGTGTTTTTGCGGTGGTATTCGCCCTTCTTCTCTGGGGACTGCTCTGGCTGATTCCGGTAATCTCGCACCAGACCGTCAACCTTTACAACAAGGCCGACCAGTACACCCAAACCACCCGCAACTACATCAAGACTTTCGCCGTTTCCGTACGCCAGCGCTACGGTGTGGACGTGCTCCCCGCCCTCACCGATTCCACTGAGGAGGAAGGCGCCGCGGGTTCCCCGCCCAAGGAAACGCCCTCTGCAAAACCAACCTTCACGGGGGAGCAAACCGCTAAACCGGTCCCAAAAACGATCAGTTCCCTGGAGGAACTCCTTGATGTAAACCAGATTCTCCGGGGCGACTGGATCAAAACCGCATTGATGACGGTTGCCAACAACTCGCTTCACATGGTGCGCTCCAGCGTGGGCGGTTTTGTGAGCGTCATCGGGTTTTTCATCTCCCTGATCATCATTCCCGTCTACCTATTCTATTTCCTGATCGACGCCAGACACATCTCGGAGTCCTGGCAGGACTACCTTCCCCTCAAAAACTCGAAATTCAAAACGGAGCTCGTTTCAACCCTCACGGAGATCAACGGCTACATCATCGCATTTTTCCGGGGCCAGCTTCTGGTCAGCGTCATTAACGGGGTCTCCACGGCCGCGGGCTTGATGATTATCGGACTGGATTTCGGCCTGCTCATCGGCCTCGTGTTATGCGTCCTCGGCCTGATTCCCTACCTCGGGATTTTGGTCTGCTGGATTCCGGCGGTTATCATCGCCTCCGTCCAGGGGGGCGTGGGCTCCTTTGTGCCGCAACAACCGGCCTGGCTTTACCCGGCCGTAGTCACCGGAATTTTTATACTGGTCCAGAAATTCGACAGTTTTTACATCACGCCCATGGTCGTCGAAAAACGCGTGGGCCTCCATCCCATGACCGTTATCGTCTCCCTCTTCATGTGGAGCCTTCTGCTGGGCGGGATTCTGGGAACCATTCTTGCGGTCCCCCTCACGGCGACCCTTAAAGTGCTTTTGCGTCGATACGCCTGGGAACGCAGGATTCTGATGAGCGCACCCGAGCCAGAGGCCGCGTAGCTAGCTCGAGTGCGCCTAGAGGCCTAGAGGGCCTTACGCGATCTTGGCCAGGTTCTCTGCACGGAACCCGCCCTCCTGGGCCCAACAAATCGCGTAACGCACCAATTCCTGGGAAGACGAAATCCCGAGCTTCTGCTTGATGTTGGAGCGGTGCGCTTCAACGGTCTTCATGCTGATGCTCAGCCGTTCGCCGATGCGTCTTGTGCTATGAGCGCTTCCAACGAGCGCAAGAATTTCCAATTCCCGGTCTGAGAGACGGGCCTCGGGAAGCGAGTTGTCCGTCCCGTTTTTGCCGGCGAAAATCTCCAAAATCAACGAGGACATCCGCTCGCTGACAACAACGCGCCCCTTGAAAACGTCGCGAATCCCGCAGGCAAGACGGGAGACCGGTTCACTTTTCATGAGGTAGCCCCGGGCGCCAGCGCGCAGGACGCGCGGCGCATAATGCGGCTCGTCGTGCATGGAGAGAACCAAGATCGGCAGCTTGGGATACATGGCCCGCAGATCTTTGATCAGTTCAAGGCCACCTTTCCCAGGCAGGTTGAGATCGGTCAGGACAAGATCGGGATTCGTTTTCTCCACCATCGCCATCGCTTCCCGGGGATCGGCAGCTTCGGCGCATACAGTCATGTCAGGTTGGGCGTTGAGATACTGCGCTAGTCCCATTCGCATAAACGGATGGTCATCAATGAGCAGGATACGGCGACGCTCAGAAGCAGAATTTGAAAAAGGCTGCATAGGCTTTTATTTACTAAGGGGATCACTCACAACATCGTAGTTCCCTGCCGTAACAGCCTTATTTTCTCTTGCATTCATGCATAAAACTTATCGCGGGCGCCTGGCCCCCTCCCCCACCGGCCTTCTTCACGCAGGCCACGCCGCCACGTTTTTGCAGGCCTCTCTTCTTTGCTCAAAAAATTGCGGTCAAATGGTTTACAGAAACGACGACCTGGACTCCGACCGCTGCAAGTTGTTGTTTTCCCAAGCCGCCCTCGAAGACCTCCACTGGCTGGGCCTCCACTGGCACGAGGGGCCGGATGTGGGCGGCCCATTCGCGCCCTACTCCCAAGCCGAACGCGGCGCATTTTACCACGCCGCCTTTGAATCCCTCCGCACCGCCGGCCTAATTTACCCCTGCAAATGCTCGCGGCGCGAGGTGGCCTCCGCATTGAGCGCGCCCCATGCCATCGACGAGGAGCCCCTCTACTCTGGAAATTGCAGGCCTCAGGAGCCGGTTGTTTTCGAAGAAAACACCGGTTTAAACTGGCGTTTCCGGATCCCCGGCCCTGAAAAAATCTCCTTCATCGACGGCCGTTTGGGTGAACAAAGTGCCGTGGCGGGAACGGACTTCGGCGATTTCCTAGTCTGGCGCAAAGATGGCGTGCCCTCCTACCAACTGGCATGCGCCGTGGACGACGCCCTCATGCAGATCACGGAGGTTGTCCGGGGGGAGGACCTTGTCACAAGCACGTTCAGGCAGCTTCTCCTGTTGCGCGCACTGCGCTACGAGGCGCCCGCCTATCACCACTGCGCGCTGCTTACCGATTCCTCCGGCCGGCGACTGGCAAAAAGAGACGCCGCACTTTCCCTCCAAACCCAGCGCGCCCAGGGCTGCACGCCCGAAGATGTGCGCCGTCTCATTGAAAAAGCAGCCCAACAGCCCAGGCCATCGGTGAACACGCCCTAACCCAAAGGAGACGCCCCCAAGGCCATCGCCCCGGCGCGGGCTGCGTCATACACGCGTTGCAGAGGGCACCCGTTCTGGAGAGCAACGGCTTTGCACGATTCAAATTCCGGCGCGATTTGCAGCAGGGTGTCCCCGCGAAACCCGCGTTTGACGGAAACCGGCCCGAACGGGGTCTGCACTTCCAAAAAGTCCCGCCTCAGTTTCCAGCGGGTTTTTTCAGCCATCCGAAGGCCAAAGGCGCTGGTATGTGTGAAAATGATCTCCGCCAGTCTTTTCGCCGCCGAAGGCTCCGCGAGCACGGAAAGCAAGACGCCGGGACGCTGCTTTTTCATCTGCACGGGCGTCACCCAGACATCCAACGCCCCAGCCTCCAACAAAAGCCCCGTAACATGCCCGACCAACTCCGAGCTCAGGTCGTCGATGTTCGTTTCGATCTCGACCACCTTGTCGGTCTCGTAGCCGGCGTCTTCGGATTGCATGGCCGGGGGGAATCCGTCTTTAAAGCTCGCCTAGAACCGCCCGGAGAACGTTGGGCCGGGAAGCCAGGTGGCGCGTCCCAACGCCATAGCCGATACGCTGAGAGCGCAGTGCCGGCATGCGGCCGAAGTGTGTGCCAAACTCCGCCAGAATGGCAGCGCCTGTCGGCGTGATCAGTTCGTGTGTTTCGTCGCCTTGGCGGAGGGGAATGCCTCCCAAAATTTCGAGCGTCGCGGGTGCTGGAATGGGAAACCGGCCGTGCGCGCACTCAATCCAACCCCGTCCCTCCTCCAGTTCGGAGACATAAACGGCCTCGACTCCCAAAGCCTCAATTCCAACGCAGGCGCACACAATATCCGCGATCGAATCCAAAGCACCCACCTCATGGAAATGAACCTCCTCAGGAGTCGTGCCATGAATTTTGGCCTCAGCCACCGCGATCCGCTGGAAAATGGCCGTCGCCCGCTCCTTCACGAAAGGAGAAAGCTCGCTCTTGAGAATCAGTTCCCGAATCTGCGCGTGACTGCGGGCGGGTTGGTGGTCATGCGCGTGGTCGTGCGCGTGGTCGTGCGCGTGTTCATGCGCGTGTTCATGCGCGTGTTCATGCGCGTGTTCATGCGCGTGGTCGTGCGCGTGGTCGTGCGCGTGTTCATGCGCGTGGTCGTGCGCGTGGTCGTGCGCGTGGTCGTGCGCGTGGTCGTGCGCGTGGTCGTGATCGCAGGGCTCCACGTGGGTCGCTCCGGCGTGGATGCCAAACTTGACCCCTTCAATTTCAGCGCGTTTCTCCCGCTCAAAATGCATGTGAAAGTCGCCCAGATCCAACTTGGAAAGCTCCCATTCCAGAGTGGAAGGCTTCACTCCAAGATCACAGAGGGCTCCAACGGTCATGTCGCCACTAATGCCCGAAAAGCAGTCAAAATATAGGACTTTCATAGAATTCAGCTCCGGCGTGTTGGTTAGATCATCCGGTCCCGGTTGGTCACCGCGTCGTGCAAACGAATCGCATTATCGTAGAGCGCCTTCCCCACAATGGCGCCGTAGATCCGCGGGTTTTGCGCCAGTCGCTGTAAATCCGCCAGGCTTGAAACCCCACCGCTTGCAATCAACTGACAGTGGATGGCACCGAGCATCCGGTCCAGACCGCGGAAATTGGGCCCGGCCATCATGCCGTCGGTGGCGATATCTGTGTAAATGATGGTCTGGACGCCGCAGTCCTCCACCTTTTTGGCCAGATCCAGCGCGTCGATGGTGGAAACCTCCGTCCATCCTTTTGTCGATACGAGCCCATCTTTGGCGTCGATTCCCACGGCGATTTTGTCCCCGCCGAACTGCTCAACCATGTCGCTTACAAAGGAAACAGACTCGGCAGCCCGGGTTCCAATCACCACCCGCGAAACGCCGGCATCAAGAGCGGCTTTCACCGCGGCAGGCGAACGCATTCCCCCCCCCAACTGGACGGGAACGATCAGCGCCTTTGCGATCTGCCGGACGATCTCCAGGTTGGCGTGTGTTCCGGAAAAGGCGGCGTCCAGATCCACGATGTGCAGCCAGTCCCCTCCCTCTTCACTCCAGCGCTTGGCGTAGGCGAGCGGAGGCGCCGGATAAACGGTTTTTTCTTCGGCCTTTCCCTGGCGCAAACGCACCACTTGGCCACCCATCAGGTCAATCGCTGGAAAAAGAAGCATAAGTCAGAATAATAAAATGAAATAAAACGGCATGCGGGACGCTCTCCTACTGAGACACACCTGCAGGCTCGCGGATGCCGACGCTGCGCATGAAATTACGGAGAATCCCCAACCCCACGGCCTGGCTCTTTTCAGGATGAAACTGCACGCCGCCCACCCTTCCCCGAGCCGCCGCCGCGGCGAATGACTCCCCGTAATTGCAGCGGGCCGTCACAACTTCAGATTCGGCAGCCTCGGGATAAAACGAATGCACAAAATACACGTAAGGATCCTGCGGCAGTCCTCCCCAGAGGGAATGCTGCGGGTTGGTTAGCTCCAAGCGGTTCCACCCGATTTGCGGCACCTTCAGGTCTGGCGTCCTGAACTTGCGCACCTGACCCTTGAAGAAACCCATGCCTTCAACTCCCGGCGCTTCCTCGCTACCTTCAAACAACACCTGATAGCCAACGCAAATCCCCAAAAAAGGACGATCCTGCGCGATCCATTCCTGCAAGGGTTCCCAGAAACCCCGTTCGCGGATTTGCTGCACGCAGTCTCCAAACGCCCCGACGCCCGGGAGCACCACGGCATCCGCCTGCTCGAGGTGCGCCGGCGAGTCGAGGATCTCCACATCGCCCCCTTGAGTCTGAAGGGCGTTGTAGACGCTTCGCAGATTTCCCGAACCGTAGTCGACGAGTGCGATCATGGCCGTTTAAAGCAGTCCCTTAGTGCTGGGCACACCCTGGACGCGGGGGTCTAGGCGGCAGGCAAAATCCACGGCCTTGGCCAGGCTCTTGAAGGCGGCCTCAGCCATGTGGTGCCCGTCCCTGCCGTACAAAATATTGAGATGCAAATTGCACGCCGCATTGTTCGAGAACGCGCGCATGAACTCCTCCACCAGCGTAAAGGAAAACGCCCCCATTGAGGCGATCCCTTCTGGGGCGCGAAAATCCAGAAACGGGCGCCCGCTGAAATCCACGACCGCCCTAGCCAGAGTTTCGTCCATGGGAACGTAGGCCGATCCGTAACGCGCGATCCCCTTTTTATCCCCCAAGGCCTTGGCGAAAGCCTGACCCAGAGCAATCCCCGTGTCCTCCACGGTGTGGTGAAAGTCGACCTCGACATCCCCATCGGTCTCCACCTCGAGATCGACCAGGCTGTGCTTGGCAAAAAGGGTCAGCATGTGGTCGAAAAACGGGACCTTGGTGCGGATCAATCCGTGCCCCTGGCCATCGAGGGTTAATTTCAAACGGATTTTCGTCTCGGCGGTCGCGCGATCAATGCTGGCGGTGCGTGTACTCATGGGCGGTTTGAGGGGACGATTGAAACAGAGCGCACGCCCCGTGAGAAGCGGAGACTCATAAGCTCGGTAAATCCGCCCGAAAAATCCCTCTAGACCGCCAAAACCCAAACCGATCCAAGCCCCCCTCCCTCCAAAAAACATCGACTCCGAGAGCGTCCCCCCCTTGAGAAAGGAGTTCTTCCTTCAAAAAGTCGCATTCGGCCGCTTTGTGCGTATTTTATCCAAACCCATGAAAGCTCGGATCGCCGCCCTTTTGACCCTTGTGATCCTCGCTTTAATCGGATTCTACCAAGGCGCCAGAATGATTCCACCAAAGCCTCCCGTCGCAAAAAAAGTCCTCCCGACCTCATCTTCCTCCCCACTCGCTCCCGGCGCCCTGGCCGACGAATACGCCTGGCTACGGGATGACGAGCGCTCCAACCCCGCAGTGCTCGCCCACCTTAGGGCCGAGAACGCGTATTCCGATGCAATGACACGATCCCTATCGGAACTACGCGAAACGCTGTACCGGGAAATGCGGGGCCGCCTTAAGGAGGACGACACCCAAGTTCCCTACAAACTGGGCGCCGCCTTCTATTATTCCCGTACGGAAAAAGACAAGCAGTACCCGATCCGTTGCAGAAAAGCAGGCAGCCTCGAGGGCCGGGAGGAGGTGCTTCTGGATGAAAACCAAATGTCCGAAGGAAAGGAGTTTTTCGACCTTGGCGACTTTGCCGTCAGTCTGGACGGCCACAGGCTTGCCTACACCTCAGACACCCTGGGATACAGGCAATACGTTCTTCACGTTAAAGACTTAACCACTCAAAAAACGCTCGGAAACATTGCCGAACGCGTCACCTCCGTGGCCTGGGCCGCAGACAACCAAACCTTGTTCTACGTCTCCGAGGATCCCGTCACCAAGCGCTCCTCGCAACTGTTCCGCCACGTACTGGGCAGCCGCTCTCACGAACTGCTTTACACAGAGGACAACGAACTTTATGGCATCGAAATAGCGCGCACCCGCAGCGACGCTTTCCTTTGCCTCACTTCCCAAAGCAAGACCACGACGGAAGTCCGTTATCTGGCGGCGGACCATCCCCAGGAGGTTTTCAAACTCCTTTTGCCGCGCAAAGAGGGCCACGAATACTTCCTCGACCACCGCGGCAACGATTTTTTGATCCGCACAAACGACCTAGGGAAAACCTTCCGCCTCGTGAAAGCGCCCGTATCGGATGCGGCGCCAGAGCGATGGAGCGAGGTCCTTCCCTGCAGGCCGGCCGTCACGCTGGAGGACGTGGAATGTTTTGAGACCCACATTGTCTGCATCGAAAGGGCGGAAGGCCTCCCTCAGTTGACAGTCCTCAACCTAGAAAAAGGCACATCCGAGAAAGTTGCCTTTCCCGAACCTGTTTACTCCGTCAGGGCGGGGCAAAACCCTGAGTTTCACTCCAGCACCTTCCGCTTCCTCTACGAGTCCTTTACCACGCCCGACTCGGTGTTTGATTACCACCTTGAAACGGGGGCCCGCGAACTCAAGAAACAAGAAGCGGTGCTCGGCGGCTACGACCCCACCCAATACCACGCGCAGCGCGTGTACGCGACTGCATCGGATGGCGTGCAAATTCCCATTTCCCTGCTCAGCAAGGGCCCGCTGACCCACAACACCTCGCACCCCCTTCTTTTGGAGGCCTACGGCGCCTACGGAATTCCCAGTGACGTCGAGTTTTCCTCTGATCGCCTCAGCCTCTTGGACAGAGGCGTGGTCTATGCCATTGCTCACGTGCGCGGAGGCGGCGATCTGGGCAAGGACTGGCACGACCAAGGAAAAATGATGGCGAAAAAGAACACCTTTTCCGACTTCATCACCTGCGCCGAATACCTCGTCGCTCAGAAAACAACCTCCAGCGAAAAGCTGGCGATCACCGGGGGCAGTGCCGGCGGATTGCTCATGGGCGCCGTCACCAACATGCGCCCCGACCTCTTTAAGCTCGTTGTTTCCTACGTTCCCTTCGTCGACGTCATAAACACCATGCTCGACGAAACCCTCCCCCTCACGGTGGGCGAGTATCTGGAGTGGGGAAACCCCCATGAGAGGCCGGCTTTCGATTACATGCGTAGCTACTCCCCCTACGACAACATCAGGCGCACGGACTATCCCGCGATCCTTGTGCGCAGCGCCCTTTTCGACAGTCAGGTCGGCTACTGGGAACCGGCGAAATACGTGGCCCGTTTGAGGGAGCTAAAAACCGACCGGAATCCGTTGTTACTAAAAGTCAGCTTAGAACCTAGCGGGCACGGGGGGGCATCAGGGCGCTACGACAAACTCCATGAGACGGCCTACGACTACGCCTTTATCCTAAGCCAACTAGGCCTGGCTCAATAGCCCGAAGGTTCGACGTGGGCGCCGACAGGCCCTTTGGTTTCGTCAGTCAGGCCGCGGCCGAAGGTGTGCCATCAAATAGAGAAGCGCGAGCTACTGAGCGCGATCTTGGTTTTAGGGTGGCCTCCATCCCTTCTTGAAGAACCTCCTGGACCGCACCGGGATTGATCAGCACGTTGCCGCTTGGAAGGAGGTGCAGTTGGCTAGGCGAATGCTTTTGTTTTCCGTTTGGTCATGGCGACTCGTGTGTTAAGTCGCTTAACACTCAACGGTGGGGATCCGCGCGGCTTACCAGAAAACAGCCAGCGTCGAGGGAAAAGCCTTGCCCTTGTTAAAAGGCCCTATGTCAAAGCGATCTCAGGCAAGTTAAGCGTGATCGCTTTCAGAGAATGCCAAGCCGGCCCGTAGATGGGATGAAAGTCTTTGATTTCATGATAATTCTCAAGCGTCACATTTTCCCAAAGCTTGAAGAACGCGTCGGTATCAAAGTCTTTCGCATGGCCCCAGTTTTGAAGTTTCTGGCGGAATTCATCGGGAGAACGCGCGGAGGAAAAATGAAGAATCTCCAAAGGTGACATGACACCCGGCTGACCTGTATCCCTACCAGAAATGTAACCGGCACGCGACATGGTGGCAACATGCACCTGCTCCCCGGGGGGATCAATCACAAGCATTTGATTTCCAAATTGTTTAAAAACTCCAATCCACCGACCACGCACATTGCATTCGAGCGGCTGTGTCTTCAAAAGCCATTCCCTAAACTCCACAGCATTCAGCAAGATCTCGTCAGCGTCGATTTGTACAACCCAGTTTTCCTCTACGCACATTTTCGCAAGGAAACCGCGTTCCATCACGTCATTTACCATTGGATGATCAGCCGAGTGGAAGTCTCCTTCGACGATCCGTATCTTTTTATCGTGGTCAATCTTTGCAATAAACGTCTCAATTTCTCGCAAGTCCAACTCGAATGGGTTGCGCATCCAACTTAAACGCGCCGAGTCCAGTCCAAAAATAATCTCATCCGCTATCCCGTAATAGGACGGGATGGATCTGAATGCGTAGCGATAGTCGTACGCCAGAAGGGAAACAACGCTCAGTCCTGACATAAGATCACAGGGAACGACTTAAACACGTCGCATTAAAAATAGGATTACAAACACAGCCATCCCACAGGGATGACGAAATAAGCTAAAAAAAAGGTGGGCTGGAGAAAGGATCCCTACCACTCAGTAGGGGGTATGCACCAAAAACCAGCCCGTTCTGACGTTATCGTCCTCAAGCAGCTTCTCAACTTTATACCGCGAGG